>RFMZ01000169.1 GCA_009927445.1 Betaproteobacteria bacterium | reverse complement strand
GGGCCTAGGATGTCTAATTCTATGTGTCACATCCTCTCAATTATTGTAGTTACATTAATATATTGATTTCTTAATTTAATGTAGCTACAATAATATAAATGAAATTGACGTTTGATCCCACAAAAGACAGCACCAATTTTCACAAACACGGCCTATCTCTGTCTGAGGCTAAATTTTTAGATTGGGCTGATGCTTTAAGTTGGATTGATAACAGAAAAGATTATGGTGAAATTCGTAGTGTTTCTTTGGCACCAATGAGGCATCGGTTGTATTGTGTAGTTTATGTTGATACAAAAGTGAGCAGAAGAATCATTAGCTTGAGAAAAGCCAATAACCGTGAGATTGATAGATATGAAGAAGAAACTAATTAGACCTAGCGCCAAAGAGGATGCGGCAATTACAAAAGCCGCAAAGTCTGATCCTAATTCACGCCCCCTCACAGACAAGCAGTGGGATAAGGTTAAGCCAACTCTAACTCGTGGGCGTGGTCGGCCAATAGGTAGCGGCACCAAGGAACAAGTTACCTTGCGGATTGATAGCGATACCTTGGCTTTTTATAAGTCTAAGGGTAATGGATGGCAGACTTTTATTAATCTAGTTCTTGGTGAAATAAAAAAAGAATCCAAATCAATCAAGCTCGTTGAGAAAAAAGTCAACAGCGGAAACCTCATTACGACCAAATCTAAGATTGCCGCCTAAGTGACTGGATCCTCCCCCGAGGAACCATCCTGCCAACCCAAAAGAAAATGCCCCGCAGAAGCGAGGCATTATTTGATTTTGGTGGCCCGGGGCGGAATCGACCATGACCTATGATGTTTAATCCTATTTCTCGACCTTATTTTTCTTGTGAGGCACATATGGATTTGGTCGCGCCCGTGAAAAATCATTCTGCTCCCTCATATTATTCATAGTGGTAGCGGCAGGCAATAATAACCAATTGTTCTTTTTCAATTGCGTAAACTAATCGATTCGTATCATCAATACGCCTAGACCATAAACCCGATAGGTTTTCTTTTAGGGCTTCTGGCTTACCAATACCATCCTCTGGATCCCGCATGGCATCCTTAATCAGCAAATTTATTCGTTTAAGTGTTTTCTTGTCTTGTACTTGCCAATAGAGATAATCTGACCAAGCTATATTTGTCCAAACTAACCTACTTCGCATCTACCAAAGCCTTGATTTTAGTTTGCCCTTTTCGATATTGCTCCAATGATTTCTCCAAATGCTTGACGTTAGCTGGAGATTTTAATAGATGGAATGTTTCCATCATACTGTTATAGGTATCTAAGGACATAACAACCGCGTCATCGGCATCTCTTCGAGAAATAATAGTCACATCACAATCAGCGACTACCTGATCAATCACTTGTTTAAATTGGTTTCTGGCATCAGAAAAATTAATTACTCGCATGAAGAACCCTTACTTGTCTAATATATTGCACAAGTATACCTTGGTCTTTTTTTATTAGCAAGGTCTCATTTAATGATTGGGCAGCA
>RFMZ01000129.1 GCA_009927445.1 Betaproteobacteria bacterium | reverse complement strand
GGTTTTGAAACAAATGAAGCTCTCTTAATTCGTCCTTTTAAAGGATACTTCATCATCCAGATATCTAGCTTTACGCAACTAGGCGCTTATCCAAACTACCAAGGTAATCAAACTTACCCATTTTTCAACGCAGTAGCTTCACTTTAGAGAGTATCAAGTCAATTAGTTCTAGAACTAATTAGCGGGGGAATTTCACAACAAACTTAGCGCCTTCACCATGGGCTTCCTCATGATGGATCAATCCACCATTTCTATTGACAATGTGCTTACAAAGCCATAGCCCTAGCCCCATGCCTGCTTGTCTAGTGGAGCTCAATAACTCAAAGAGATGAGGTTTGAATTCAAGGGGAACCCCTGTACCATTGTCTGAAACAATTAAGTAAGCTGAATCTCCAGCATTAATAGCTTCAATAGTAATTCGGCGTTGGAGCTTTCCCGAGTTTGTTAAAGCCTGTGTGGCGTTATTTACCAAGTTCAATAGCACTTGTTCAATTTCTACTGGATTGACCTTAATTACTAAATCATTATCAACTCGAAGTTGAATTTGGATATTCTTAGATTTAAGTTCTGGTTTAACAATATCTAAAACTTGAGATATTAAATCACCCAATTGAATTTCTTCGGCATTTATTTCCCCCTCTGTAAATATTGACCTTAGCGATTTAACAATCGTAATCGCCCTCTTATTGTCATCTTCTAGTGAGTCTAAAATTTCTTTTCCCAACTCTGGATTAAGAGCACCTTTTTCTAATTTCATTTTTAAAAACTGGATATTGAGATTAGACGCTCCAAGAGGTTGATTAAGTTCGTGGGCAATTGATGCCGATAAAGCACCAGTAGCCGCAGTTTTGTTGGCCTTCATCAGACCATAGATGAGGCGCTCTTTTTCTTTTAAAAGTTCAGTAATTTTTTCATTCTCATCTTTAGTAACCTTTAAGGCATTAGCAATTTGATTTTCTTTTCTAATTTGTTTTTCTAAATAAAAGCTACCCAACGCCACATAGACTAAAATTGTACTGCCATATCCAATCCATAAAAGAGTTAAAGCTAGCGCATCTTGAGCATATAAAAAGAAATTAGTTTGGGTACTTCCAATTAACACCCAAAGTGTTCTACAAGTTTCTCCTAGCAGAGTAAATGCTGTTAAAAAAATCACCCATCTCACAACTATAGTTCGTTCTACTTGGTAATACTTTCTCAACTCCCAAATTTGCCATATCAAAAATAACTCTTGAGTAATTGTTATTAATGCCACACGATACTTAAAGGTGTCTGGTGTTACTCTCAAGTAGTCATAAAAAAAGAAAATAATGACTGGTATGAGCGATAAAAGCAAAGCTTGATTCTTGGTGAATGGTCGTTGATTCCAAGAGCGGTATAAAAATATGAGAAGAAAAACCGAAACAATAAATGATGTATTTGCTATTGTGAGAAAAAACTTATGCGTCCACAAGGCAATGCCAAAGCTGAAAGAGGACAGAGAAAAAATCCCTACACTTAAGGGCCAATAGATGCTGTATCCACTTGCCTTATTAGCTCGATATTGATAAAGGGCGCTTAAGAATAATCCTAGACCAATTAAGGCAAAAACGATAAAAAAGATTTGGTTGGCTAATTCCATTATCCAAATAGTACTAGAGATCATTGACAATGTCGTTTAAAACGACATTACAAGTACCGAGCCTCAATGGGCGTCAATTAAGTCGTCACTTATCTAACGCAAAGACAACCTTTCATCACGATACGTCTTTTTAAAGGACATTGAATGTGCAGATATTAACCATTTCGTAACTAGACGCTGATCCTAAACACGACCACCCCTATAGTCAAATAGATGGACAGGATCTTCCTTCCTCACTCAAAGTACTATAACTCTGAATACCAACAAATAAAGCTAACAGCAGGGTAGAAAAGTCACGTACTACTTTTAGATAAACCGAAAAGTAAATGTTCAGCGTAAAGCAGTGCATTTGATTCTTGATGGCCTGTTACGGAATCGATACACCGACACAAATATTTTTAAATCCCTTACTAAACGAGGGTGTACTAAATTTTCTCTAGGAGTTTCATAAGATTACCCCTAAATTTATATGTTGTAGGTTGGAGGAGTCGTTTTTAATTTTTTTAGATCACGCTTGCCGAAAACACCCCAACGTAGAATTTCTTGAAATACATCATTTTTTTCAGCATAAGATAATTCATGTAACTTATTTAAATCAAGCTGACCACTGTTTTGAAGTTCCTGAATGCATTTTACATAATTTTCTAACCCAAGCATCTTATTAGGATCAGTAAATGTTTCATTTTTTAGATTGCTCATTACGACCCTATCTTTATGACAAAATTATTACTACCAAGAAATGCCATCTTAAACTTTGTGGATGAAGATATGCCAACTTGAACATGGCAATTTGTGGGTAATTCGTACTATCAAAGCTCAATCACTCCAAGAATGACAATACTCTTCATCATGAAACGTACTTTATAACAGCAAGGCAGAAAAGCCATCAACTACTTTTAGATAAACCAAAAAGAAAATGCCCCGCACAAAGCAGGGAAATTTGATTTTGCTGGCCCGAGACGGAATAGTAGCTGGTTAGTTAAGCTTCTTCAACAATAGCCCAAGTGCTATCACCTAACTTTTTGACTGCGTAGGAATAGGTCCAGTTATGGGGAATGCCGCAACTCCAATCATTCGGTCCATTATGAATCAATATGTTGGATTGATTTTTTTGATCAATATATAAGTGATAAACTTTGCCATGAATCGGATTAAAACTAAATTTAGCCGCGTGAACCATTTCTGTAGCATCCAGTCTAGCTTGTAAAGCCTTGGCCTGCTTTACCAATACTGCAGCTTGCTCCATGATGCGATCATACTCAAGTTGGGCATTTTGTCTGGCAATGTTGACTGCCTTGTCTTTTTCTTCAAGGACTTTGATCGGTGCAAATACAGGAGCACTAACTTCCATGGGGTACTCAATGGCAGCGTGTCTGGCCGGATCGGTATCTTCAATTCGCATGGCTTATCCTTGGAAATTATTAATATTAACTTTATTATCCCTAATTTCAACGATTGCTGCAGACGCGATTCATCTTGGAAGATTAAACAATCTTAATCACACCGCTTCAATTTTATTAGGTGCGACCAGAAGCGCCCGTCCAAAAGATGTCTCTTTTGGGTGAAAAAAAATTGAATCGCTACTTTAAAGTTTTTTAGGCCACATTCTTGACGTGTGAAATACTCGCAATATTTCCACATTTCCGTCCTTAATACGGTACGGGACAATATACGGATATCCAAAAATAACCAACTCCCTAGTTCCTGGGACTCTGCCGGCTCTACCAAGCTCTGGATATTGAACTAATTTATTAACACTTTCAATGGTATGAATAAAAAATTCTCTAGCTACTTTAGGATTATCGTCCGCAATATACTCTGTGGCGGAATTTAGGTTTTTGGCGGCATTGCGTAACCACTTAACCTGCATGCTTTTTCACTAACTTAGCAAACTCTTTCTCTGAAATGAAGTCTTGGTTGTCCGCCTCTTTTAAGGCGGCCTTAATTTCATTAACCTGCCAAGCTTCAACTTCTAAATAGCGCTCTATCGCCTCTGAAGCTAAAAAAGATTTTGTGCGTTGAGTGGCCTCTGCCAATTTATCTAGCATTGACTTTGTTTTATTGCTAACCCGTAAGGTTAAAACCGAAGTTTCCATAATATTTCCCCTAAAGAATACTTTGTATACATTATATACGAACAGGGCTGAATGTACAAATGAAAATGCCCCGCAGAAAGCAGGGCATTATTTAAATCTTGGTGGCCGGGGCGGAATCGAACCACCGACAGAAGGATTTTCAACTCTGTCCCCCAGACTAAACTCCCGCTAGATCTCAAAAGGTTAACCCCATCATAGGCATACTTTGTGCACAAAACTTTACTGGGTATTTGTATGAGCCTCATTTGGTTGAGTTATTTTGACCCACGCAAGGATGACAAGTTGGTTTGGTGGCCTAGTGAGGATTTGACTGACACAGGGATTACAAATTTGTTTGTTCCTAAAATCATATAAAGAAATAGGTTTATTTCCTAAGTAGGGAGTCGAACTTTTATTGAATATTATTGTTGAAGTGCCACAAGCACGGCGCGTCCTTTAAAAGGGCATTTAAATCAGCATTAATTAAGTAGTTGAAATCTATACCACTCAGTGCTATAGTTAACACATGGCAAAAAAACGTATCTTCAAAACAAAAACTTTTTCTAAGTGGTTTAACAAGTCGGATCTTTCTAATACGGACTTGCTAGAAGC
>RFMZ01000262.1 GCA_009927445.1 Betaproteobacteria bacterium | reverse complement strand
GTTTTGTATGAAGGTTTGTGCGTGCGCTGCGCACAAACAGTTAATATAAAATTAAGCGTCAGCGCCGCTATGTTCTTTAGGATAAATCATGCAAAACCAAAAAATTAGAATTCGTTTAAAGGCATTTGACTATCGGCTAATCGACCAGTCAGCGGCTGAGATTGTAGATACGGCAAAAAGAACAGGTGCCGTTGTGAAAGGCCCAGTACCTTTGCCAACCAGAATTGAAAGATTTGATATTTTACGATCGCCGCACGTCAATAAGACTTCTAGAGACCAGTTAGAAATTCGCACCCACTTACGTTTGATGGATATAGTTGACCCAACAGAGAAGACAGTTGATGCCTTGATGAAGCTGGACTTGCCTGCGGGCGTAGATGTTGAGATTAAGTTGCAATAATTTTTCTAAATGATCTAAAAAGACTTGCCACAGTCGTAAAAGCAGGATATTATTTAGGGCTATGCTTTAAAGACTCATAAATACTTCTAAAAAAGAAGAGTAGGCAGTTAAGTTTAAAGAGATTAAAAAAACCATTAGACCGAAGAATAGAAGTGACAAGATAAGCAATAAGAAACAATGTAATAAAAAGTAGTTAAGCATTATGGGATCTTTAGTAAGAAATCCTTCACTAAAGATCATTATTTAATTTTCGTCGACCAATCGATGTCGACATTGGAGCAATGATATGAGCTTAGGCTTGATCGGCCGGAAGGTCGGCATGACTCGCTTGTTTACTGATGAAGGTGATGCAATACCCGTCACTGTAATCGATGTAAGCAACAACAGAGTCGCACAAATCAAAACTCAGGAAACTGATGGCTACAACTCAGTTCAGTTAGCGCATGGCGAACGCCGCGCATCTCGCGTTACTAAGGCAATGGCAGGGCATTTCGCTAAAGCTGGTGTTTTAGCGGGTAACGCACTCAACGAATTTAGGTTGGATACAGCAAAATTAGCAGAACTTTCCATTGGTTCAACTGTTGGTGTTGATACTTTTACAGTTGGCCAAATGGTGGACGTTCAGGGCGTCACTATCGGTAAGGGGTATGCTGGCACAATTAAGCGTTACCACTTTAAGTCTGGTCGCGCTAGCCATGGTAATTCAAGATCCCACAATGTTCCAGGCTCAATTGGTATGGCTCAAGATCCGGGGAGAGTTTTTCCGGGTAAGCGCATGACAGGCCATCTAGGTGACGTTACCCGAACAGTGCAAAATTTACAAATAGCCCGCGTAGATGCAGACCGCCAACTCCTTTTAATTAAAGGTGCGGTACCAGGATCTCGTGGTGGAAAAGTGATTGTTACGCCGGCTATTAAAACGCCTGCGGCGAAATCTTAAAAGGAGCCATCATGGAACTTAAGCTCCTGGAAGCAAATGGAAAAATTGGCGAGGCAATAAAAGCCTCAGCTGAGGTTTTTGAGCGTGAATACAACGAGGCCTTGGTGCACCAGATTGTGGTCGCATATCAAGCGAATGCTAGAAGCGGTAATCGTGCTCAAAAAGATCGTGAACAAGTTCACCATACTACGAAGAAGCCTTGGAGGCAAAAGGGTACTGGACGGGCTCGAGCTGGTATGTCATCTTCGCCGATTTGGCGTGGAGGTGGTCGAATATTCCCGAACTTGCCAGACGAAAATTTCTCTCACAAAGTTAATAAGAAAATGTACCGCGCAGGTATGCGGTCTATTTTCTCTCAATTGGCACGTGAGGGGAGATTAAATGTAGTTGATGATTTTAATTTAGATGCGCCTAAAACCAAGCTTTTGGCTGAGAAAGTCAAGGCAATGGGTCTCGAATCAGTTCTAATCATTTTAGACAAGGTTGACGAAAACCTATACCTAGCCGCAAGAAACCTACATAAGGTATCGATTGTTGAGCCAAAACACGCAGACCCATTATCTTTGGTGCACTTTCAAAATATATTAGTTGGGAAGTCTGCAATTGCCCAAATTGAGGAGATGCTCAAATGATACAAGCGCGTAAAAATGAACATCGCCTTTTAAGCGTATTACTAGGCCCGGTCATATCTGAAAAAGCAACGATGGTCGCAGACAAAAACGAGCAAGTAGTTTTTGAGGTTGCTCGCGACGCTAACAAGTTAGAAATTAAGGGCGCTGTAGAGTTGCTTTTTAAAGTACAGGTTGAATCTGTGCAGATCGTCAATCAAAAAGGTAAAGCAAAGCGCTTTGGCCGCTTTGAAGGTAGAAGGAACCACGTGAAGAAAGCTTACGTTTCGTTAAAGCCTGGTCAAGAAATCAACTTTGAGTCGGAGGTCAAATAATATGGCACTGATGAAAACAAAACCGACGTCGCCAGGACGTCGATCCATGGTCAAGGTTGTAAATCCTGACCTGCACAAAGGAAAGCCTTTTGCACCATTGCTAGAGCCGCAATTCCAGCACGCTGGAAGAAATAATAATGGACACATTACAACGCGCCATAAAGGTGGTGGGCACAAGCATCATTACCGAGTGGTCGATTTTAAGCGAAATGATAAAGACGGTATTCCTGCTAAAGTTGAGCGTTTAGAGTACGATCCAAATCGAAGTGCGAACTTGGCCCTATTATTGTTCGCGGACGGTGAGAGACGTTACGTTATTGCGGCAAAAGGAATGATAGCAGGCCAGCCGATTATGAGCGGTTCTGAGGCGCCAATAAAGTTGGGCAATAATTTGCCAATTAGAAATATTCCTGTCGGTAGCACGATTCATTGTGTAGAAATTATGCCAGGTAAAGGTGCTCAAATAGCCCGTTCAGCAGGTGGATCTGCGGTCTTATTGGCTCGCGAGGGGATTTATGCCCAAATCCGATTGCGATCCGGAGAGGTGCGCCGAGTACATATCGAATGTCGCGCAACAATTGGTGAAGTTGGTAATGAAGAGCATTCACTAAGGCAAATTGGTAAAGCCGGAGCGAATCGTTGGCGCGGTATTCGTCCAACAGTTCGGGGTGTTGCTATGAACCCAGTTGATCACCCTCACGGTGGTGGCGAGGGACGAACCGGCGAAGGCCGTGTGCCAGTATCGCCATGGGGAACCCCAACGAAGGGTTACCGTACAAGACGTAATAAACGTACCACGACAATGATCGTACAACGTCGTCAAAAACGTTAATCGATTGAGGAAATAATTATGACTCGTTCAGCTAAAAAAGGGCCTTTCTGTGATTCCAACCTAGTAAAAAAGGTTGAGACTGCGGTAGCCATCAAAGATAAAAAGCCCATTAAAACATGGTCCAGACGCTCCACTATTCTGCCTGAGTTTATCGGCTTGACAATTGCCGTGCATAACGGTCGTCAACATGTGCCGGTTTATGTTTCAGAAAATATGGTGGGTCATAAACTCGGTGAATTTGCATTGACTCGTACTTTTAAAGGTCATGCTGCCGACAAGAAAGCGAAGAAGTAAGGGGAAATGATGGAAACGAAAGCCATGCACAAAAGTGCCAGAATTAGTGCTCAAAAAACACGTTTAGTCGCAGATCAAATACGCGGCTTGCCAATTTCGCGCGCAATTAATATTTTAACTTTTAGCCCTAAAAAAGCTGCTTTTATTGTTAAAAAAGTAGTCGAGTCAGCAATAGCCAATGCTGAACATAATAATGGCGCCGATATCGACGAGTTAAAAGTGAAATCGATCACTGTCGACAAAGCCACATCGCTCAAACGGTTTACAGCAAGAGCCAAAGGGCGCGGTAACAAAATTGAAAAACAAACTTGTCACATTACTGTGACTTTGAGTAATTAAGGAATATTCATGGGTCAAAAAATCAATCCCAATGGTTTCCGTCTTGCGGTAACTCGCAACTGGACTTCACGCTGGTACGCCGGTAATGGCTTTGCTAAGATGCTGCAAGAGGATATTGAGGTACGTAGTTATCTCAAGAAAAAATTGAAAAACGCCTCAGTGAGTAAAGTAATTATTGAGCGCCCAGCAAAGAATGCCAAGATCACTATTTATAGTTCACGTCCTGGGGTAGTTATTGGTAAAAAAGGAGAGGATATAGAAGTTCTTCGCCGAGAGTTACAAAAACGGATGGGCGTACCCGTGCACGTGAATATTGAGGAGATCCGCAAACCAGAAATTGATGCACAGTTAATTGCTGATTCAATTACTCAGCAGTTAGAAAAGCGCATTATGTTCCGCCGTGCCATGAAGCGCGCTATGCAAAGTGCGATGCGTTTGGGAGCTCAAGGTATTAAAATCATGAGTTCTGGTCGCTTGAACGGAGCAGAAATTGCCCGACGCGAGTGGTATCGTGAAGGACGGGTTCCATTGCATACATTAAAAGCAGATATTGACTATGCCACATCAGAGGCAGAGACAACATATGGCATTATTGGAGTGAAGGTTTGGGTATATAAAGGTGACACATTGGGCTCTGGAGTCACAATTCCAGCAGTAGCACCTGTGGAGGCTGAGGATGACAAAAAGCCTCGCCGTGCACCGCGATTACCCCGTAAAACAGATGGCGCAACTGCTGAAAAACCAGAAGTTAAAGCGGCAGTGAAGCGTGTCCGTAAGGTTATTAAGCCAGAAGATACTGCCAAGCCCGAAGATGCACCTAAGGCAGGAGAATAATTATGTTGCAACCAAAACGTCGTAAATATCGAAAAGAACAAAAGGGCCGCAATACGGGTAAAGCTACTAGAGGTAGTTCCGTAGCATTTGGGGACTTTGGTTTGAAAGCAATGGGTCGTGGTCGGTTGACTGCTCGACAAATTGAGTCTGCTCGCCGTGCAATGACACGTCACATTAAGCGTGGTGGCCGGATTTGGATTCGAATTTTCCCAGATAAGCCAATTTCTACCAAGCCAGCTGAGGTTCGAATGGGAAATGGTAAAGGTAATCCGGAATATTACGTGGCCGAAATTCAGCCGGGTAAAGTTTTATATGAGATGGATGGTGTTGATGAGAGCTTAGCCCGCGAAGCGTTTCGCTTAGCGTCTGCGAAATTGCCGATTCAAACAGCATTTGTTGTCCGTCAAATTGGCTCTTAAGTAGGAGATTAGCGAATGGATATGAAAGAATTAATTACTAAGGATGCCATTGCTTTAAATGGCGAGTTGTCAGAGCTTCTGAAAGCCCAATTTAAATTACGCATGCAAAAAGGGACTCAGCAATTGCAAGACACAAGCCAATTAGGTAAAGTGAAGCGCGATATTGCAAGAGTAAAGACGGTCTTGACTCAGAAAGCGGCACAGAAATGAATGATACTACAAAATTATCTTTAAAGCGGACCCTGGTTGGTCGCGTAGTCAGCGATAAAATGCAGAAAACAGTAACTGTCTTAGTTGAGAGAAAAGTCAAGCATGCCCTATATGGCAAGTACTTTGCGCTATCCAAAAAATATCATGCGCATGATGAGACCGATCAAATCAAGATGGGTGATGTTGTAGAAATATCAGAGTCGCGTCCATTGTCTCGAACAAAATCCTGGGTTGTTACTCGGGTAGTAGAGGCTGTAAAGGGAATGTAATGAGCGCAAAAAGTACTTGCATCTTTTAAAAATGTACGCTATATTAATAGGCTAATCATTATTTGTTGAATTAGTTGTAAGTGGTTGTAGCAAAGTTTTAGAAGATTAATGCGTTTTGAATTAGATAACTTTTGTTGTAAAAGTTATGGCAAATCAAGATAGTTAATTTGTTAGTTGTGATTAATCCGGGTGGAGTTTTAAAGAATTCTTCTTAAAAACAAAAACCCTTAACGGTACCAAGACTGATTGCCTTAGGCATTTAAGTTGGGGATAAAAAAATGATTCAAACTGAAAGCAGGCTACAGGTCGCTGACAATACAGGCGCCAGTGAAGTTATGTGTATTAAGGTCTTGGGTGGTTCCAAGAGGCGATATGCAAGCATTGGTGACATCATTAAAGTGACTGTCAAATCCGCCGCTCCAAGAGGCCGGGTAAAAAAAGGTGACATATACAATGCGGTGGTCGTTAGAACTGCAAAAGGTGTTCGTCGTTCGGACGGATCTTTGATTAAATTTGATGCGAATGCGGCAGTTTTGCTAAATGCAAAATTAGAGCCGATTGGAACTCGAATATTTGGCCCTGTGACGCGTGAATTGCGTACTGAGCGATTTATGAAGATTGTTTCCTTAGCGCCAGAAGTAATCTAGGGGGAGTTATGAAAAAAATACGAACAGGAGATCAGGTAATCGTTACAACTGGTCGCGATCGTGGAAAGCAGGGTACAGTAAGTGCCATTCTTGATCAAAAAGTTTTAGTTGATGGCGTAAATCAGTATAAAAAAAATGTTAAACCGAATCCGGGTGCAGGGATTACAGGTGGTGTTGTAGATAAGACAATGCCAATCCAGATTTCGAATGTAGCTTTAATTGATGCGAACGGCAAACCTTCGCGCGTTGGAATTAAAGAAGTTGACGGTAAAAAAGTTCGCTTCCTTAAAACCACTGGCGCTATTGTGGCTGCTTAAGGGGAAGAGGAATGACAACAAGATTCCAAGAGCATTACTCAAACAAAGTGGTTGGCGAATTAACTGCTAAATTTGGTTATAAGTCTGTGATGGAAGTGCCTAGAATTACCAAAATCACATTAAATATGGGTTTAGGCGAAGCTGTTGCTGACAAGAAAGTAATTGAGCATGCAGTAAGCGACTTAACAAAAGTTGCTGGACAAAAGCCTGTGATTACTAAAGCCAGAAAAGCGATTGCGGGATTTAAGATTCGTCAAGGTTATCCGA
The DNA here is from genome assembly GCA_009927445.1 of Betaproteobacteria bacterium. Lineage (GTDB taxonomy): Bacteria > Pseudomonadota > Gammaproteobacteria > Burkholderiales > Burkholderiaceae > Polynucleobacter. Next base: position 14,557 of record RFMZ01000262.1, on the reverse strand, counting down.
TTGGCGCCATGGTAACTCTTCGTGGCCAAAGAATGTATGAATTTTTAGACCGTTTTGTTACGGTTGCATTGCCGCGAGTTCGCGATTTTCGAGGACTTTCAGGAAAAGCTTTTGACGGTCGCGGAAATTACAATATTGGCGTTAAAGAGCAAATTATTTTTCCCGAAATTGAGTACGACAAGATAGACGCACTTCGGGGTTTAAATATAAGTATTACCACAACAGCTAAAACTGACGGCGAAGCTAAAGCTTTGTTGTCAGCTTTTAAATTTCCATTCCGTAACTAAGAGGTTATCGTGGCTAAATTGTCATTAATTGAACGAGAAAAAAAGCGTACCAAGGTTGTTGCAAAGTATGCCGCTAAACGCGCTGAACTAAAAGCAATCATTGAAGATACCTCTAAGTCAGAAGAAGAGCGTTTCGATGCGCGTTTAAAACTACAGGCATTACCTCGTAATGCAAGCCCCATTCGCCAGCGTAATCGTTGTGCATTGACTGGACGTCCACGTGGCACATTCCGCAAATTTGGTTTGGGCCGCAGTAAGATACGTGAATTTGCCTTTGCAGGTGAAATTCCTGGCGTAACAAAAGCCAGCTGGTAATCAGAGAGATTAGGAGAATTTATGAGCTTTACCGATCCAATCGCAGACATGTTAACAAGGATTCGCAATGCGCAAGCAGTGCAAAAGCCTGGTGTAACAATGCCTTCATCCAAATTAAAAGTTGCTATTGCCAATGTTTTAAAGGATGAGGGTTATATTGATAGTTTTGAAATAGCTGGGGAAACTGTAAAACCCATCTTGAATATCACGCTGAAATATTATGCAGGTCGTCCTGTTATTGAGCGAATAGAGCGTGTTTCAAAACCTGGCCTTCGCATTTACAAGGGGCGCTATGAGATTCCTCAAGTGATGAACGGCCTTGGAGTAGCTATTATTTCCACCCCGCAGGGTTTGATGACTGACAGAAAAGCTCGCGCCAGTGGTGTGGGTGGCGAAGTCCTCTGCTACGTGGCTTAAGGAGAATAGAAATGTCTAGAGTTGGTAAATCACCCATTCCAGTTACTAAGGGAGCCGAAGTTCAAATTGTTGGATCGCTCATTACGATTAAAGGTCCTTTGGGAACCTTAACGCATGAGTTACATCCATTAGTATCTGTAGCCCAAGCAGATGGATCATTGCTTGTTACTTGTAATGACGAGACACGTGAGTCGAATGCCTTATCAGGGACTACGCGAGCACTCGTTAGCAATATGGTGAATGGTGTAACGAAGGGTTTTGAGCGTAAATTAAACTTGGTTGGCGTGGGTTATCGTGCATCAACTCAGGGTGACGCTTTGAAGTTGCAGCTTGGTTATTCTCACGACATCATTTATCAATTACCAAATGGTGTAAAGGCTGAGACGCCTACCCAAACAGAAATCATTATCAAGGGCGCAAATAAGCAACAAGTTGGTCAAGTAGCTGCTGAAGTGCGATCTTATAGAACTCCAGAGCCTTATAAAGGTAAGGGCGTTCGTTATAGCGACGAAGTGGTTCTAATTAAAGAAACGAAGAAGAAGTAATCGAGGCCAAATATTATGAACAAAAAAGAATCTCGCATCCGCCGTTCGCGTCAAACACGAATCAAGATTGCAGAATTAAAAGTACCTAGAGTGGCTATTTTCCGTTCTAACTTGCATATAACTGCTCAGTTGTTTAGCCCATGTGGAACAAAGGTCCTAGCAGCAGCATCAACGATGGAAGATGATTTGCGGAAATCTTTATCTAACAACGGTGGTAATACAGCAGCAGCAGCAGTGATTGGAAAACTTATTGCGGAACGTGCAATCAAGGTGGGTGTAACTGAAATAGCTTTTGATCGTTCCGGTTTTCGTTACCACGGGCGTGTTAAGGCATTAGCAGAAGCTGCTCGTGAAGCAGGACTGAAATTCTAAGCAGCCAAAGCGAATAAAGATCAAGGAAAAGACATGGCAAAAATGCAAGCAAAAATGCAATCTGAAGAGCGTGATGATGGCTTACGCGAGAAGATGATTGCGATTAATCGCGTAACCAAAGTTGTTAAAGGCGGTCGTATTTTGGGTTTTGCTGCTCTAACAGTAGTTGGTGACGGCGATGGCAGAATAGGTATGGGAAAAGGTAAGTCTAAAGAAGTGCCTGTTGCCGTTCAAAAAGCGATGGATGAAGCGCGCCGAAAAATGATTAAAGTGCCTTTGCGTCAAGGTACCTTACAACATACTGTGATTGGTGAGCATGGCGCTTCTCGAGTATTGATGTCTCCTGCAAAAGAAGGTACTGGTGTGATTGCCGGTGGTCCAATGCGCGCAATTTTTGATGTAATGGGTGTGACGAACGTGGTTGCTAAATCGCTCGGTTCAACCAATCCTTACAACATGGTAAGAGCTACGATCAATGGTCTTAGCAAGATGAGTACCCCGGCCGAGATCGCTGCGAAGCGTGGTAAGTCGATCGAAGAAATTTTAGGTAATTGAATCGAGAATAAATATGGCTGAAAATAAAAAAGTAAAAATTCAATTAGTGCGAAGCTTAATTGGCACACGTGAGAGTCACCGTGCAACAGTGCGCGGACTCGGTTTGGGGCGTGTTAACTCGGTTTCTGAGTTGCAGGATACGCCGGCAGTACGAGGCATGATGAATAAAGTGTCTTACTTAATTAAAGAACTGCATTAAGTAAGCGATCGAGAGATAGAGGATAAGATGGAATTAAATAATTTAAAGCCTTCCCCAGGATCAAAGCATGCTAAACGTCGAGTTGGACGTGGTATTGGGTCTGGACTTGGTAAAACAGCAGGTCGAGGACACAAGGGTCAAAAATCCCGTTCCGGTGGATTTCATAAGGTCGGATTTGAAGGTGGACAAATGCCTTTATATCGTCGCTTGCCAAAGCGGGGTTTTGTTTCTTTAACAAGGCGCCACGTTGGCGAGATTACTTTGGCGGACTTGCAGCGTTTAGATCAAAGTGAAATCGATTTAGTGGTCTTGAAGCAAAATGGTTTAGCAAATGAGCAAATTAAATCAGTAAAAGTGATAAAAACTGGTGAATTAACTCGCGCGGTAACTCTTAAGGGATTAACGGCTAGTGCTGGTGCACGGGCCGCCATTGAGGCTGCGGGTGGAAAAATTGTTGAGGAAGTGTAATTAAATGGCCACTCCATCCGCAAACGCGGCAAGCCTCATGAAGTCGGGAAATAAATATGGTGATTTAAAGAATCGCCTCGTTTTTCTCGTCTTGGCATTGCTCGTTTACCGAGTGGGCGCTCACATTCCGGTACCGGGGATTGATCCCGTTCAGCTTGCCAGCCTCTTTAACGATGCCAAGGGCGGCATCTTAGATATGTTTAATTTGTTTTCTGGTGGGGCACTATCCAGGTTTACAGTTTTTGCTTTAGGGATCATGCCGTATATTTCTGCTTCTATTATTATGCAACTGTTGACAATAGTGTTGCCAACATTGGAGGCCATCAAAAAAGAAGGTCGATCAGGTCAGCGTAAGATTACTCAATACACCCGATATGGCACAGTTGTTTTAGCGACTTTTCAGGCATTAGGTATTGCAATTGCACTCGAGTCACAACAAGGGCTTGTAACAGACCCTGGCACAATCTTCCGCTTAACCTCAGTAGTCACCTTAGTGACTGGAACAATGTTCTTAATGTGGTTAGGAGAGCAAGTAACTGAGCGTGGTTTGGGTAACGGCATTTCAATTATTATTTTTGCTGGTATTGCTTCGGGATTACCCAGTGCTTTGGGCGGTTTATTAGAACTGGTAAGAACTGGTGCAATGAGTATTATTTCAGCAATCATTGTTGTGTTTTTGGTCATTGCTGTAACTTATTTTGTGGTTTTTGTAGAGCGAGGTCAAAGAAGAATTCTCGTGAATTATGCCAAACGGCAGGTTGGTAATAAGGTGTATGGTGGTCAATCGTCACACTTACCATTAAAACTCAATATGTCCGGAGTTATCCCACCGATTTTTGCATCTTCAATTATTTTATTTCCAGCAACAATTGCGCAGTGGTTTACGTCCGGTGAAAATACTAATTTCTTTTCGAGATTTGTGAAGGATTTATCAAGCACCTTGCAACCTGGTCAGCCTGTTTACATCATTTTTTATGCAGCAGCGATTATTTTCTTTTGCTTTTTTTATACAGCATTGGTTTTCAATAGCCGTGAAACTGCCGATAACTTGAAAAAAAGTGGCGCATTTATCCCAGGTATAAGACCAGGAGACCAAACTGCAAAATATGTTGACAAAATTTTGGCACGATTAACTTTAGCAGGAGCGGCTTACATAACATTTGTTTGTTTGCTGCCAGAGTTTTTAGTGCTGAATTGGAATGTTCCGTTTTATTTTGGAGGAACATCATTACTCATTATTGTTGTTGTAACGATGGACTTTATGGCTCAAGTTCAATCTTATTTAATGCAGCAGCAATATGAGTCGTTAATGAAGAAGGCCAACTTCAAAATGGGCCCAGGCGCTTAGTATGGCAAAAGATGATGTTATACAAATGGCTGGAGAGATTGTTGAGAATTTACCTAATGCGATGTTTCGTGTGAAGTTAGAAAATGGACACGTAGTGTTAGGACATATTTCTGGGAAGATGCGGATGCACTATATCCGAATTTTGCCGGGTGATAAGGTTACTGTGGAGATGACTCCATACGACCTAACGCGTGCGCGAATTATTTTTCGCGCCAAGTAGTAAGAATCTGAAAAAGGTGAGTCATGAAAGTATTGGCATCTGTAAAGTGTATCTGCCGTAACTGCAAGATTATTAAGCGTAAAGGCGTGTTGCGAGTGATTTGTTCATCCGACCCGCGCCATAAGCAGCGTCAAGGTTAAGTAGATTAATTTAGAGGAATTTATATGGCACGTATAGCCGGGGTAAACATCCCCAACCATAAACATACCGTTATTGGGTTAACATCGATTTTCGGTATAGGGATCAATCGCGCTCGAAAAATATGTCAAGCAGCTACTGTTCCTGAGTCAAAAAAAGTTAAAGATTTAACGGACGGTGATTTAGAAAAAATTCGGGAGCAAGTAGGCTTGTTTGCTACTGAGGGTGATCTTCGTCGTGAGGTAACGATGAATATCAAGCGTTTGATGGACTTAGGCTGTTATCGTGGCGTGCGCCACCGTAAAGGTTTACCAGTTCGTGGGCAACGTACTAAAACTAATGCACGAACGCGTAAAGGTCCTCGTAAGGCCGGCATTGCTTTGAAGAAATAATAGGAAAGCGAAAATACTATGGCAAAACCACAACAATCGAATACAGCTACGCGTGTTCGTAAAAAGGTTAAGAAAAATATTGCAGATGGCATTGCGCATGTGCATGCATCATTTAATAATACGATCGTTACTATTACGGATCGTCAGGGGAATGCTTTGTCGTGGGCAACTTCCGGTGGTCAGGGCTTTAAGGGCTCGAGAAAATCAACACCTTTCGCTGCCCAGGTAGCTGCAGAGGTTGCTGGTAAAGCAGCGATTGAATGTGGTATTAAAAATTTAGAAGTACAAATCAAGGGGCCTGGTCCTGGACGTGAGTCTGCTGTCAGAGCACTCAATGCCCTAGGAATTAAGATTACTGAGATTCAGGATGTAACACCCGTTCCTCATAACGGATGTCGTCCACCTAAGCGCCGCCGCATTTAATTGATTCTAAAGAATTGATATAAAAAGGCGGTTTTATATTAAGACCACCGTTCAAAAGATAAATTTGAACTAACCCACTACGCAAGTAGCGGCAAAGAAAGGATTACACGTGGCACGTTACATAGGCCCTAAAGCCAAATTATCTCGTCGGGAAGGAACCGATTTATTTTTAAAAAGCGCTCGTCGCCCACTAGCTGACAAATGTAAACTAGACAGTAAGCCAGGTCAACATGGCCGAACCTCTGGTGCTCGAACTTCAGACTATGGAAATCAGTTACGCGAGAAGCAAAAAGTAAAAAGAATTTATGGCGTTTTAGAGCGTCAATTTAGACGTTATTTTGCTGAGGCTGATCGGCGCAAGGGTAATACTGGAGAAATGTTACTTTCACTGCTTGAATCGCGTTTAGATAATGTGGTTTACAGGATGGGTTTTGGATCAACACGATCTGAAGCAAGACAATTAGTTTCTCACAAAGCTATTTTATTAAATGGATCAGTAGCAAATATTCCGTCAATGCAGATTAAGCCTGGCGATATTATTGCAATCCATGAAAAAGCAAAAAAACAATCTCGCGTGCAAGAGGCTTTAACACTTGCGCAACAGATTGGACCGGCAAGCTGGGTAGCGGTTGATACTACAAAACTGGAGGGAACATTTAAAAAAATTCCTGACCGTGATGAACTCAGTAGTGATATCAACGAAAGCTTAATCGTCGAACTTTATTCGCGTTAATTAAGGCATCCCCATAAGGAAAATATATGCAAACAACACTGCTTAAGCCCAAAATTATTTCAGTAGAAGCAACCGGCCCAAATCAAGCCAAGGTGGTCATGGAACCATTTGAGCGCGGGTATGGCCATACTTTAGGAAATGCTTTACGCCGGGTACTCTTGTCATCCATGGTTGGTTATGCACCGACCGAGGTGAGTATTGGTGGCGTAGTACATGAATACTCTACTTTAGATGGAGTTCAAGAAGATGTCGTCAATTTATTGCTCAATTTAAAAGGCGTCGTCTTTAAATTAGAGTCACGCGACGAAGTCACAGTGATGTTGCGTAAAGAAGGTCCTTGCGTCGTAACAGCAAAGGATATTGATTTACCCCATGATATTGAGTTAATTAATCCCGACCATGTAATCGCTAATTTATCAGCTGGGGGTAAGTTAGACATGCAGATCAAAATAGAAAAAGGTCGTGGATACATCCCTGGTAATATGCGGCAATATTCGGATGAAAATACGAAGCTCATTGGACGAATTGTCTTAGATGCCTCTTTTAGTCCAATTAAACGTGTAAGTTATGCTGTTGAGTCTGCTCGCGTTGAGCAAAGGACAGACTTAGATCGTTTAGTAATGACAATCGAGACAAATGGCGTGATTACCCCAGAAGAAGCGATTCGTCAATCGGCAGGAATTTTAGTTGATCAATTAGTTGTCTTCGCAGCTCTGGAAAATAACCAAGTCATGGGAGATGTGCAGTCTAGCCGTGCCCCGATGGTTGATCCGATGCTGCTCCGTCCGGTGGATGATTTAGAGTTAACTGTTCGTTCAGCAAATTGCCTCAAAGCTGAAAATATTTACTATATTGGTGACTTAATTCAGCGTTCAGAAAATGAGCTCTTGAAGACGCCAAATTTAGGTCGAAAATCACTCAATGAGATTAAGGATGTTTTAGCTGCACGTGGCTTAACATTGGGGATGAAGATTGAAAGCTGGCCGTCTACAGGCCTTGAGAAATAACAGAAAGGAAGTATCATGCGTCACGGAAACGGACTGCGTAAATTAAATCGCACATCGTCACATCGCTTAGCGATGTTACGTAATATGTCTAACTCATTGCTGCAACATGAGTTAATTAGAACGACTTTGCCAAAAGCTAAGGAATTACGTCGAGTAGTCGAGCCACTAATTACTTTAGGCAAAAAGGACAACTTAGCAAATCGCCGCCTAGCATTTAATCGGTTGCGTGATCGTGACATGGTTACCAAGTTATTTAATGAGCTCGGCCCTAGGTATGCTGCAAGACCTGGTGGATATACACGAATCCTCAAATTTGGTTTTCGGGTTGGTGATAATGCGCCAATGGCTTTGGTTGAGTTAGTCGATCGTCCAGACATTGAAGCGCGCAAGCAGTTGATGCAGAGTAATTAATACTTATTTGAAAAAAGCCAGTTCAGTTTGAACTGGCTTTTTTCTTGGCAGATGCAAGTATTTTCTGCCACAATAATACATGCAAGAAAATTTTGTTACCTCACAACAAGAGCCGATCATGGTTGTAGTGAGCTGCGCAAATGCCGAAGAGGCCAAAAAAATAGCACAGAACTTATTAGATAAGCGCTTAGTAGCTTGTGCACAAGTTGGCTCTCAAATAGACAGTATGTACCGTTGGGAAGCACAAATTGAGACCGCGCAAGAGGTTTTGTTGCAGCTCAAAACATTTCGTGCGTTGTGGGGTGAATTAGAAAAAGAGATTTTATTAATGCATTCTTATTCAGTTCCTGAAATTTTGGCGGTACCCATCTTGGAAATTTCTCATTATTACTATGTATGGATGATGAAAGAGTTATTTAGTGAAAAGTAAAATGATGTTTAGAGCGAGCATACTTGGGTGGCGAAATTTAATTTATATATTGGGATATTTAGTAATATTTACTAATTGTTGGTCAGTCGTTGCCAAGGAGTTTTTGTCGCCGGAAAAAGCTTTTACGATTTCTGCCGAACTACAGCAAGACGGGTTGAAAGTTTATTTTGATTCAGTAAAAGATTATTATTTATATCAAGAATCGATTACGGTTCAAATAGACCATAAAAAAATAAGCCCAGTTGAGGTGGCTAAGCCGCATGAAAAATTTGATGATAACTTTAATAAAATAGTCAAAACCTATACAGGTAAGGTGGTTTACCTCTTTCATATAAACGACTTACCACCAGGAGCGCCAATTGAGTTGCAGGTTGTAGTTCAGGGATGTGCCGATCAAGGCATTTGTTATCCTCCTATGTCAAGGATCATCCGGATTGCGCAGTACGGTAAAGAGATCTACTCGATTGACCCAGCAACACCAGAAGGACTTGATACGATGAAAGTCAAACTAGATCAGACTTCATGGTGGCAGATCAAAGACGATAGTAATGCCCTCAGTGCGTTCTTAGAAAACACCTCGACGTCACTCCTGCTGTTGGCGTTTTTTATATTAGGAGTAGGTTTGGCCTTTACTCCTTGCATGTTGCCGATGCTACCAATTTTGTCGAGTATTATTTTCGGGACTACCGAGCATCATTTGTTATCTAGGCGCAAGACGGTAACTTTAGCAATCTCTTATATTTTAGGAATGGCATTTGCGTTTAGCTTAGCGGGGATGGCAACGGCGTGGTTTGGCGCGGGTTTTGCTGCCATTTTACAAAATCAATGGGTCTTATTAAGCTTTACTATATTTATGCTCTTTTTGGCAGGAAGTTTATTTGGTTTTTATGAGTTAAAAATATCTTCTTCATGGCAGTCGATGATTAATCGCTGGATGGGTAAATATCAAGGTGGAAGCTTTGCGGGAGTTTTTGTTTTAGGAGGATTGTCCAGTTTGATTGCTAGTCCTTGTATTACTGCGCCACTGGCTGGGGTGTTAACTTTTATTGCAAAAAGTGGTGAAGTACAACAAGGTGGGATGATTTTATTTGTGATGGCTTGTGGAATGGGTTTGCCGTTACTTTTATTTGCTATTGGCGCAAGTCGAATAGTGCCCCGAGCGGGGCCTTGGATGATTCGGGTACAAAGATTTTTTGGTATAGCTCTAGTTATTTTAGCGGCATGGATTGTATCACCGGTAATCAATAGTTGGATTATGCCAAGCCAAAAGAGTTTTGACGGAACTAAAATAATTGCTCAGTTACCTTATCGCGTAGTTACTAATGAAAACGATTTAAAACAGCTTTTAGATGTGGCTAAAAACGAACAGAAGCCAGCGCTAATTACTTTTTACGCTGATTGGTGTGTGAGTTGTAAGGAGTTAGAGCTTCGTACATTAGCGGATCAACGTGTCAAAGAGAGCTTAAGTCGCTATGAGCGAATTGAAGTTGATTTAAGTATTTTAGGAGTAGACCAAAAAAACTTGTTAAAGAATTATGGATTATTTGGCCCACCAGCAATTATTATTTTAGATGATCGCGGAATAGAAAAAAAATCTGCGCGTAGTGTGGGATTTATTTCGGCAGAACGACTGCGCGATTTGCTTTAAATAGACACGTTTATTTTTTCAGTAAGCGAGCAGCCTCGATTGCAAAATACGTCAGGATGCCATCGGCCCCGGCGCGTCTAAAGGCCATTAATGACTCCATCATCACGCCATCATGGTCAAGCCAACCCTTTTCGGCGGCGGCTTTGAGCATGGCATATTCCCCACTAACCTGATAAACAAAAGTGGGGTAGGAGTAGGTGTCTTTGACACGTCTTAAGATATCTAGATAGGGCATACCGGGTTTTACCATAACCATATCGGCACCTTCTGCAATATCTAAACCAACCTCACGCAGCGCCTCATCAGTATTTGTAAAACTCATTTGATAGGTTTTTTTATTACTTTTCCCTAAATTTTTTGCAGAGCCTACAGCATCTCGAAATGGTCCGTAAAAAGAGGAGGCATACTTTGCCGAGTAGGCCATGATTTGAGTATGAATATGCCCATTACTTTCTAGGGCATCCCGAATTTTTTGTATTCGACCATCCATCATGTCTGAAGGTGCAACGATGTCAACGCCGACTTGTGCCTGGACAAGGGCTTGTTTGACAAGAATTGCTGAAGTTTCATCATTGAGAACATAACCGGACTCATCTAAAACACCGTCTTGGCCATGACTAGTATAGGGGTCTAGAGCAACATCCGTCATAATACCTAGTTCCGGAAAGCGATCTTTGAGGCTTTCTACCACACGCGGGATCAGCCCGTTAGGATTAAAAGCTTCCGAGCCATCTGGAGTTTTTAGAGTTGGGTCAATAACCGGAAATAGCGCAAGAACAGGAATACCTAAATCGACACACTCTTGTGCAATACCTAGTAATAAATCTAGCGAAACTCGGCTGACACCCGGCATTGATGATACTGGCTGGGACAAGTTTGATCCCTCATGAACAAAAACCGGGTAAATAAAATTTCGAGCAGATAAGTCGGTTTCTTGAACAAGAGATCTAGACCACTCATGCAGCCTACTTCGACGTGGGCGATGTCTTGGAAACTGTAATAATTGCGAAAAATTACTTGTGGACACTTCTACTCCTTTTCTTGGATAGCCAACCACTGATAGACGAGTGATTCGGCTTCTTTTAAACCTATTCTTTTGGTACTTGAAAAAAGCTGAGCTGTTAAGATACCAAAATGAAGGTGCTCTTTATTAAATAAGTTTAATTCATCTCGGATTGCTTTCATGACTAGGGCTTTTTCTGATAAATTTAATTTATCACATTTAGTAATGAGCAGATGAACTGGTTTGCCGGTGGGGCAAAACCAGGCCAGCATATTACGATCTAAATCAGTTAGGCCTCTTCTAGCGTCGACAATCAACACCATGCCTTTGAGTTGGGTACGTTTTTGGAGGTATTGACTGAGTAAGCCTTCCCAGTGAGCTTGAACGGCCCTGTCAACTTTAGCATAACCATAACCTGGTAAATCCACCAAATGCCCTAAAATTTGTTCTTTTTCGGGGATGCAAAAGAAGTTTATATGCTGGGTTCGACCAGGGGTTTTACTGGCAAAAGCGAGCCTTTTTTGGCTACAAAGGACATTAATGGCGCTCGATTTGCCGGCATTAGACCTTCCTGCGAAGGCGATTTCGGGGGTAGGGTCCTTAGGTAAATCAACTAAATGATTCACGGTGACTAAAAACTTGGCCTGTTGGAGCTTTGACATATATTCTTAATTAGTAAAGCTATTGTAAAATTACACATGATATATATAACATCATTTTCTTGAGATATTAAAAATGTGCACACTTGATATTGTTAAAGCTCTAAAAATTGCCTCACGATATACTTTTTTTAGTATCGGGCTTCTCTTAGCTGGAGCATCTCTTGCTACCGAGGGCCCTAAAATAGCCACCAAAGGTGACCCTGCGCTTGGGGAGATACTTTACAGCAAAGGTGATAGTACTCGGAATATTGTTGCTTGTGCAAGTTGTCATGGCCCTGGTGGCCAAAGTATTTCTGGTACTTGGCCTAAGCTGGCTGGGCAACATCCAGGGTACATATACGGTGAATTAGTTGGCTACAAAACAGGTGAGAGAGCTAATGCTGTGATGATGGGCATGGCTAGTGCCCTTGAATTACAAGATATGAAGAATTTAGCCGCTTATTTGGCCAAACAGCCAGTTAAGGCAGGAACCGCTAAAAATAAAGATACGATCATGTTAGGACAAAGTATTTATCGTGGCGGAATCGCTGGTAAAAGCGTTCCAGCTTGCGCCGGTTGCCATGGACCAAATGGAGCGGGTATTCCAGTTCAATATCCACGTATTGGTGGGCAGTGGGCTGAATATACCGAAGCTCAATTAATTGGGTTTAGATCTGGCGCTAGAAAGAATGCGCAGATGAATACGATTGCTGCTAAATTATCGGATACGGAATTAAAGGCGGTAGCTGATTACATTGCAGGTATTCGTTAAGCCTATTCAAATCGCTTGCGTGGGTAAGAGACGTTCGTGGGTAAATAAATCGCGAACGCTTTCTCGCTCCCGAATAACATAAGTATTTTCGCCATCAATCATCAACTCTAGGGCTTTTGGTCGAGTATTGTAATTTGAAGCCATACTAGAACCATACGCCCCGGCAGACAGAATCGCAAGAACATCTTGCGGGAGTACTTTTAAAGTCCTATTTTTACCTAACCAGTCACCAGTTTCACAAACAGGCCCAACCACGTCATAGCTCATTTCGGGAAGATTTTTTAGCGTGACTGGCACAATTGCATGGTAAGCAGCATACATTGCTGGGCGCATCAAGTCATTCATGGCTGCGTCTACAATACAGAAGTTTTTGGATGGTGTTGGTTTGAGGTATTCAATTTGAGTAAGAAGGACTCCAGCGTTTCCAACGAGTGATCTGCCGGGCTCAAACACAACTTCGAGATGACCAAAACCCTGTTGTTCAATATGGTTTAAAAGAGTATTGGCAAAGAGGGTAATGTCAGGAGAGGCTTCCTGACCATATGAAATACCTAGACCACCGCCAATATCTAGGTGCTCAATTTGTATATCGAGCTTGCTTAAATCAGCAATTAATGCCAGGATGCGATCAATCGACTCAATAAAAGGTTCAATTTCTAGAATTTGTGAGCCGATATGACAGTCGATTCCAACAATTTTACAATTCGCGAGTTGGTGAGCTGTTTGGTAGGTTGATAAAACAGCTTCATACGCAATACCAAATTTATTATCTTTTAGCCCTGTAGAAATGTAAGGGTGTGTTTTTGCATCTACATCGGGGTTCACTCGAAGGGAAATCGGAGCTATTTTACCTAGACTATGCGCAATTTCATTAATGCGTGCTAGTTCAGGTATCGATTCAACATTAAAGCATTTAACACCCGCTAGAAGAGCTTGGGTAATTTCCTTTGCCGATTTACCAACCCCAGAGAAAACGCAGTCATGGGGATTGCCCCCGGCTGCTATGACCCGCTCTAACTCACCTCCACTAACCAAGTCAAAACCAGCGCCGAGTCTGGCAAAAAGATTTAAGATAGCTAGGTTACTATTTGCCTTCATCGCAAAATGCACGCGCGCTCTTCTTGAGCCATCCGCTCTAAAGCAAGCTGATTCATACTGTTTGAAAGCTTCGGTAAGAGCAACTCGGCTATAAACAAAACACGGGGTACCGTACTCTTTGGCTAGCGAGCTAAGAGACAGTTCCTCGATAAACCATTCGTTGTCTCGAACACTAAACCCATTGGGAATAAAAAGATTTGACATAAGTTAAGGAGAAGTATGTGGGTTTGCAGGAGAGATCTTGGGCCATTGTTGTCCCTTTGGCTCAGGCTTTGAGGGTTTGACTGGTTCTGGCGTGGGTGGCGGTAAATACAGCGGACCCTTAACCCCACAGCCTGAAAGGGTAATTGACAGAATTACGCAGAACGAAAGAAGAAAACTACAATGTTTAATATAGATAACTTTCATAGTTGATCAAATCATAAAGCCTCACGCGCAAAACACCGAAGAATTAAATACCTAAGGGCTGAATATATCATGCAAACCACCGTTGAAAAAATAGACGATTCAGAATTTAAGCTTTACGCCAATCAGGCTCTCGATTTGATCGAGGACGAATTAGAACGTCTTTTTGAAACAAGTGATTTTGATGTAGATATAGAGCGTCAAGGGGGCAATGTTTTAAATATTCAATTTCCTAATCATACGGTGATTGTAATTAACCTACAAACTCCTTTGCACGAATTATGGCTTGCTACTAAGGAGGGCGGGTTTCATTTCCGCTGGGCGGGTTCTAAAGTAAAGCCAAAATGGCAAGACACTAAAACCCAAGAGGATTTCTTTGCCGTCGTTGCAAGCCACATCACGAAGCAGGGTGGAACTCCTTTTAACTTGACTGGTCTGGGGCAATAGCGCCGAATCGTATATATTCTCTTCTAGCAAACCGGTCGGTCATGCCGGCGATGTAATGCGCTATTCTTCGGGGTTGATTAGATAAGTCAGTTTGATAAAAATGTTCCGGGATTTCACTTGGGTGGGCTGTATAAAATTGAAATAAAAAATGAATTTGGGCTGAGGCCTCTTCGGTTTTGGCCACCACTTGTGGGTGACGGTATAAATTTTTAAATAAGAATCTTTTTAGCTCGGTGACCTCTGCTTGAATACTTGGAGAAAATTGGATGAGGGGAGGAAGTAG
>RFMZ01000245.1 GCA_009927445.1 Betaproteobacteria bacterium | reverse complement strand
CAGGGGTGTAGCTCAATTGGCAGAGCGTTGGTCTCCAAAACCAAAGGTTGGGGGTTCGATGCCCTCCGCCCCTGCCACTAGAGGGAATATATCAGCGAGCCTATCGGTTAATTTGATAGTAAAGAGATTTAAGAGTTAAAGCTAACGGTAAAGATATGTCAGAACAAAGAAACATTTCGAACGAGGGTGCAGAAGCAAACTGGGTAGTAGGCCTTGCAATTGCCTTAGCCGTTGGCTCATTGATTGCTTATTATGGTCTGGCCAGCGAATCCATGATCATCCGTTTAAGTGTTCTCTTGGGTGGGTTTGTGGTGGCGCTTGGAGTAATTGCCATCACGGCAAGTGGCAAGCGTTTTCTGGCATATGCCAAAGAAAGTTTTTACGAAGTAAAAAAAGTAGTCTGGCCAACGCGTAAGGAAAGTTCACAAATGACGCTTGTCGTGTTTGCTTTTGTGGCGGTGATGGCAATCTTTCTTTGGAGTGCTGATAAGCTCATTGAATGGTTAATCTTTTCTGTGTTTTTGGGATGGAAATAAAAATATGACAAATACAGTAACAGAACAGAATCCCCAAGCGGCAGAAGGCATGCGCTGGTATGTAATTCATGCGTACTCTGGAATGGAGAAAAGTGTCAAAAAAGGTTTAGAGGAGCGTATTTCTAGATCTGGTATGACGGAAAAATTTGGTAGAACTCTGGTGCCGTCTGAAGAGGTTATAGAAGTGAAGTCGGGTTCAAAGACAGTAACCGAAAGACGCTTTTTTCCGGGATATGTATTAATCGAAATGGAAATGACCGATGAGTCTTGGCATTTAGTAAAAAATACGCCAAAAGTGACAGGCTTTGTTGGGGGTATTCGCAATAGGCCGTCGCCAATCTCGACTGCCGAGGTTCAAAAAATTATGGAACAAATGCAGGCTGGGGTAGATAAACCAAAACCAAAAACATTA
This sequence comes from Betaproteobacteria bacterium, assembly GCA_009927445.1. Classification (GTDB taxonomy): domain Bacteria; phylum Pseudomonadota; class Gammaproteobacteria; order Burkholderiales; family Burkholderiaceae; genus Polynucleobacter. Next base: position 15,574 of record RFMZ01000245.1, on the reverse strand, counting down.
TTTGAAATTGGTGAAATGGTGCGCGTTAAAGAGGGACCATTTACAGATTTTAATGGAAATGTAGAAGAAGTTAATTATGACAAGTCTAGGCTTCGAGTTTCTGTTACAATATTTGGTCGCGGTACACCAGTAGAGTTAGAGTTTGGTCAAGTAGAAAAGATGTAACAACATTCGACTGTCTGAGAAGTGTGCTTTGTAGTTGCTTTAATTTGTCAGTACATTAACAGATGGTGGAACAGAGGAGCAAAGTTAAAGTTGCCACTTTAATAGAGCGTTTACTCAACAGCGGTCAAAAAAATGACGCGCTTTTTAGGAGTTGAAATTATGGCAAAGAAAATTATTGGTTTTATTAAGTTACAAATCCCTGCAGGAAAAGCTAATCCATCACCACCCGTTGGACCTGCATTAGGTCAGCGCGGTTTAAATATCATGGAGTTTTGTAAGGCTTTTAATGCCCAAACCCAAGGGATGGAGCCAGGGTTGCCTGTGCCGGTTGTTATTACCGCATTTGCTGACAAAAGTTTTACTTTTGTAATGAAAACGCCCCCTGCTACGGTGTTAATTAAGAAAGCCGCGAAACTTGACAAGGGTTCTGCCCGGCCCCACACCGATAAAGTAGGCAAGATTACGAGAGCGCAAGCGGAAGAGATTGCTAAGGCAAAAATGCCTGATTTAACGGCGGCGGATTTAGACGCGGCTGTACGAACAATTGCTGGTAGTGCCCGTTCCATGGGTATTACAGTTGAAGGAGTATAAAAATGCCAAAAATTTCGAAAAGAGTAGCTGCATTTCAAGCAAAAGTTGATCCTAATAAATTTTATCCTATCGATGAAGCCTTGACCCTAGTGAAGGAATGTGCAACTGCTAAATTTGACGAATCTATTGATGTTGCCGTTCAACTAGGTATTGATGCTAAAAAATCGGATCAAGTTGTTCGTGGTGCAGTAGTATTACCGGCTGGAACTGGTAAATCCGTCCGAGTGGCGGTTTTTGCCCAGGGTGACAAAGCAGAACAAGCTAGGGCTGCCGGCGCAGAACTAGTTGGCATGGAAGACTTGGCTGAACAAATTAAAGGTGGCAAGATAGATTTTGATATTTTAATTGCTTCGCCCGACACGATGCGAATTGTGGGCGCTTTAGGTCAAATTCTCGGACCGCGCGGATTAATGCCGAACCCTAAAGTAGGCACAGTTACTCCGGATGTTGCTACTGCAGTGAAAAATGCGAAAGCTGGGCAAGTTCAATTTCGCGTAGATAAAGGTGGAATTATTCACGCCACGATTGGCCGGAGATCTTTTGAGCCAGGAGCTTTGAAATCGAATCTATTGGCCTTAATCGATGCATTGCAAAAGGCTAAACCGTCTTCAAGCAAAGGCGTGTATTTGAGAAAGATTGCCGTTTCTAGCACGATGGGTGCTGGTGTACGCGTTGAGCAATCTTCGATTAGTGCTTAAGCTTTAAAAGAACTTTGGGTCGTTGACTGAAAAGTCAGCGGCCATCAAAGACCGTTGGTGGAGTAATCCTTAATGTGTAGTTTGACCAACGTAGATGGCGAACCTGTAAAGAATTCGCTGATGTTCAACCCCCTAGATGCATAGGGAATAACGGAGTATTAAATGCCTTTAAATTTGAACGACAAAAAAGCGGTGGTGGCTGATATTGGTGCTCAAGTAGCTCAAGCTCAAACCATTATTCTCGCTGAGTATCGAGGCATACCAGTGGGCGAATTAACCAAGTTGCGCGCGAACGCTAGAGCAGAGGGAGTATATCTGCGGGTATTGAAAAATACACTAGCTCGTCGAGCTGTACAAGGAACACAATTCGAAGCGCTGGGTGAGTCGATGACTGGCCCATTGATTTATGGTATTTCGGCAGATCCAATTGCTTCAGCAAGAGTTTTAAATGACTTTTCTAAAACAAAGGATGCCCTCGTAATTAAAGCAGGCTCATTTAACGGCAAGACATTAGATGCGAATGGTGTAAAAGCCTTGGCCTCTATACCTGGGCGTAATGAGTTGTTGGCGATGTTACTAGGCGTAATGCTAGCTCCAGTCTCGAGTATGGCTCGAGTGCTTGGAGCGGTTGCTGCCCAGAAATCAGAAGAAGCGCCTGCAGCGTAATAGCTTGGCGTATTAACAATTAAACCTATCAGGAGTTTTAACATGGCAATAACTAAAGAAGAAATTATCGAAGCAGTAGGAAGTATGTCCGTAATGGATTTAAATGACTTAGTAAAGGCATTTGAAGAAAAGTTTGGCGTTTCAGCTGCTGCAATGGCAGTTGCTGCACCGGGTGGCGCAGGCGGCGCCGCTGCTGCCGAAGAGCAAACAGAGTTCAATGTGATTCTCGCAGAAGTAGGCCCCAATAAGGTTTCTGTCATTAAGGCTGTGCGTGAAATTACAGGACTAGGCCTAAAAGAAGCGAAAGACCTAGTAGATGGGGCTCCAAAGCCAATCAAAGAAGGTGTTGACAAGGCGGCTGCAGAAGACGCCAAGAAGAAACTAGAAGATGCTGGCGCAAAAGCAGAACTCAAATAAATCTAAGCTCCGATTAGTCTGAGCGCTAATTGGAGCATTTGGTTTGGTTAGTAGCCAAACTAGATCATTTATTGAGTGATCTAGTTTGCCTTCTGATACGACTGCAGTAGGCAAGTTTGGTCGGGCGCGCCGATGTGCGTGCTGTCCGCCAGAGGTTGGTAGAGGCCAACCACCAAATCTTTGAACAGTCGCCGAATTCGGAGATGACATGGCTTATAGCTTCACCGAACGCAAGCGCATCCGTAAGAGCTTTGCTAAGCGCCTGAATAACCACCAGGTACCCTATTTATTAACTACGCAACTTGAGTCTTATAGCAAGTTTTTGCAAGAGAAAGTACCGTCTCACACTCGTTTAAACGAGGGTTTGCAAGCGGCATTTTCGTCAATATTTCCCATTGTGTCTAACAATGGCTTTGCTAGAATGGAGTACGTGTCATATCAGTTGGCAGCTCCGCCATTTGATGTCAAGGAGTGTCAACAGAGGGGATTGACCTTTCACTCGGCTCTTCGTGCAAAGGTCCGATTGATTATTAACGATCGCGAAGCCCCGACCAAAGTAAAAGAAATTAAAGAGCAAGAAGTCTATATGGGTGAGATCCCATTAATGACCGATACGGGCTCATTCGTCATTAACGGTACTGAGCGAGTTATCGTTTCTCAGTTACATCGTTCACCTGGCGTATTTTTTGAGCATGATAAGGGTAAAACACACAGTTCAGGAAAGTTGCTTTTTTCTGCGAGAGTTATTCCTTATCGCGGATCTTGGTTAGACTTTGAATTTGACCCAAAAGATATTTTATATTTTAGGGTTGACCGTCGCCGGAAGATGCCGGTTTCTATTTTGCTCAAGGCCTTAGGCTTAAATGATGAGCAAATCTTGGCGAACTTCTTTCAATTTGATCACATTGAAATCTCCAATGATGGCGTTTCAGTAGAGTTTGTCCCGGAACGGTTGCGTGGCGAAGTCGCCAGATTTGATATTTTGGATCGTAACGGTGTGGTAGTGGTGCAAAAGGATAAGCGGATTAATGCTAAGCACATACGAGAGCTAGAAGCAGCTAAAACGCAAATGATTCACTCACCGGATGAGTATTTAATTGGTAGAGTATTGGCCAAAAATATTGTTGATGAAGAAACTGGCGAAGTCTTAGCGCATGCAAATGATGAAATTAGTGAGGATATTCTTGCCAAATTGAGAGAAGCCGGCATTCAAAAAATTGAGACTATATACACGAATGATTTAGATCAAGGTGCGTATATTTCTCAGACATTGCGAGTAGATGAGATTGCCGATCAAATGGCTGCAAGGATTGCTATTTACAGAATGATGCGGCCTGGGGAGCCACCCACAGAAGATGCAGTAGAGGCGTTATTTCAGAGACTCTTCTTTAATGAGGACACTTACGATTTATCCCGAGTGGGTCGAATGAAGGTTAATAGTCGTTTGAGTCGTTCCGAAATGGAAGGCTCTATGGTTCTATCGAATGAGGATATTCTTGATTCGATTAAGCTCTTAGTAAACTTGCGAAATGGTAAAGGTGAAGTAGACGACATAGACCATCTTGGTAATCGTCGCGTTCGCTGCGTTGGGGAATTGACTGAGAATCAGTTTAGGGCAGGATTAGCCCGAGTCGAGCGGGCAGTAAAGGAGCGTCTGGGCCAGGCTGAAACCGAAAACTTAATGCCGCATGATTTAATTAATAGTAAGCCTATTTCATCAGCCATTCGTGAGTTTTTTGGTTCTTCACAGTTATCCCAGTTTATGGATCAAACCAACCCGTTGTCAGAAATTACGCATAAACGCCGAATTTCTGCCTTAGGGCCTGGTGGATTAACTCGTGAGCGAGCTGGTTTTGAAGTGCGCGACGTTCATCCCACGCACTATGGGCGAGTCTGTCCGATTGAAACCCCAGAAGGGCCAAATATTGGCTTAATTAACTCTTTGGCTTTATTTGCCCGCTTAAACGAACATGGTTTCTTAGAGACGCCTTATAGAAAGGTGGTAGCCGGTAAGGTGACGGATCAGGTTGAATATCTATCTGCTATTGAAGAGGCTAAGTATGTTATTGCACAGGCCAATGCGGCAATTGATGCCAAGGGGACTTTATTAGATGAGCTCGTTTCATCTCGTGAAGCCGGTGAGACCAAAATGGTAACTCCGGAGCGCATCAATTATATTGATGTTGCGCCTAGCCAAATTGTATCTGCGGCTGCTTCTTTAGTGCCTTTCTTAGAGCATGATGATGCTAACCGAGCGTTAATGGGTGCAAACATGCAACGTCAGGCTGTGCCGTGCTTAAGGCCGAATAAGCCATTAGTCGGTACAGGGCTTGAGCGCACTGTAGCGGTCGATTCGGGGACGGTTGTTATGGCAACCCGTGGTGGCGTCGTTGATTATGTAGATGCTAATCGAATAGTTATTCGAGTGAATGATGACGAAACGGCTGCTGGAGAAGTTGGCGTGGATATTTATAACCTAATTAAATATACGCGTTCAAATCAAAACACCAATATTAACCAACGTCCAATCGTGAAGGTTAGCGACAAGATCGTCCGCGGAGATGTGGTCGCGGACGGCGCGTCGACAGATTTAGGCGAGCTGGCGCTGGGTCAAAATATGACCGTCGCATTTATGCCTTGGAATGGTTATAACTTCGAGGATTCGATCTTAATTTCAGAAAAAGTAGTTGCCGCTGATCGGTATACATCCATCCACATTGAGGAACTATCTGTTGTAGCTCGGGATACTAAGTTGGGTTCTGAAGACATCACTAGAGATATCTCCAATTTAGCAGAGTCGCAATTAGGCCGCCTTGATGAGAGTGGTATCGTCTATATTGGCGCCGAAGTAGAGGCGGGCGATGTGTTAGTTGGTAAAGTGACTCCAAAGGGTGAGACGCAATTAACCCCGGAAGAAAAGCTCCTACGCGCCATCTTTGGTGAAAAAGCCTCTGATGTGAAAGATACTTCTTTGCGCGTTCCGTCTGGAATGACCGGAACAGTCATCGATGTACAAGTGTTTACGCGAGAAGGTGTTGAGCGCGATCAACGAGCACAATCGATCATCCAAGAGGAGTTGCAGCGTTATAGACTTGACTTAAATGATCAGTTGCGAATTGTAGAAGGTGATGCTTTTAGTCGTTTAGAAAAATTACTATTAAATAAATCTGCTAACGGTGGACCTCAGAAGTTGGCAAAAGGTTCAAAAATCACCGCGGATTATTTGGCCAGTGTTGAGAAATATCATTGGTTTGATGTTCGCTTAGCTGATGAAGATTTAGCTAGTCAAGCTGAAGCGATTAAAGAGTCGATTGAAACGAAGCGGAAACAGTTTGATGAAGCCTTCTCTGAAAAGCAGCGCAAGTTAACTCAGGGTGATGAATTACAGCCAGGAGTAACTAAAATGGTGAAGGTCTATCTCGCTGTGAAGCGGCGCTTACAGCCGGGCGATAAGATGGCTGGTCGCCATGGCAATAAGGGTGTGGTCTCAAAGATTGCGCCGGAAGAAGATATGCCATATATGGCTGATGGAACTCCGGTAGACATCGTATTAAACCCACTTGGCGTTCCTTCTCGAATGAATGTTGGACAAATCTTAGAAACCCATTTGGGATGGGCTGCACTTGGAATCGGCAAGCGAATTGATGCGATGTTGCAAGCACAAGCTAAGATTCAAGAGTTGCGTAAATTTTTAGCTAATTTATACAATGAGACCGGTCGTGTAGAGGATTTAGATAGTCTTTCTGATGATGAAATTTTGGAACTTGCTAAAAATCTTCGCCAAGGCTCGCCATTTGCTACGCCGGTTTTTGACGGAGCAACAGAGGCTGAAATTGCCAAGATGCTTGAGCTTGCATATCCAGAGGAGGTTGCTGGGCCTTTATGTATGAATGCCTCTCGTCAACAAATGAAGCTGTTTGATGGTCAAACGGGAGATCCTTTTGAGCGCAATGTGACGGTTGGTGTAATGCATGTCCTAAAACTGCATCACTTAGTTGACGATAAGATGCATGCTCGCTCAACTGGGCCATACTCACTAGTTACACAACAACCTTTGGGCGGTAAAGCGCAATTTGGTGGTCAGCGATTTGGTGAGATGGAAGTTTGGGCACTTGAAGCATACGGCGCCTCGTACGTCTTACAAGAGATGCTTACCGTTAAATCCGATGACGTCAATGGGCGTACCAAGGTTTATGAAAACATCGTCAAAGGTGAACACAGCATCGAAGCTGGAATGCCTGAATCCTTCAACGTTTTGGTAAAAGAAATCAGATCGTTGGGTATTGATATCGATATGGAGCGTAACTAATATGAAAGCATTGCTGGATTTATTTAAACAAACGCATGGGGAAGAGCAGTTCGATGCAATTACGATTCGACTTGCCTCGCCTGAAAAAATCCGCTCTTGGTCGTATGGAGAGGTTCGTAAACCAGAAACAATTAACTATAGAACCTTTAAGCCTGAGCGCGACGGTTTGTTTTGCGCAAAGATTTTTGGACCAATTAAAGACTACGAGTGCTTGTGTGGTAAATATAAACGCTTAAAGTTTCGCGGGGTTATTTGCGAGAAGTGTGGGGTAGAGGTAACTCTATCTAAAGTCAGGCGAGAGCGCATGGGCCACATTGACCTTGCCGCTCCAGTTGCGCATATTTGGTTTCTGAAATCTTTGCCATCCCGTTTGGGTATGGTTTTAGACATGACGCTTCGGGATATTGAGCGCGTTCTTTACTTTGAAGCTTATGTTGTTGTCGACCCAGGCTTAACCCCTGATGGTGTAATGAAGCGTGGCCAGATTATGTCTGAAGACGAATTCATTGCCAAGGCTGAGGAACATGGTGAAGGCGCTTTTACTGCGACGATGGGAGCGGAAGGAATTCGGGAGCTTCTCAGAAGTATTCACATTGAGCGTGAAGTAGAAACCTTACGCGCAGATTTAAAAGCGACCGGTAGCGATGCAAAGATTAAGAAATTTGCCAAAAGATTGAAAGTTTTAGAGGCGTTTCAAAGCTCTGGGATTAAACCTGATTGGATGATTTTAGATGTTCTGCCGGTATTACCTCCCGAGTTACGTCCATTAGTGCCCCTGGATGGTGGGCGATTTGCCACGTCCGATTTGAATGACTTATATCGACGAGTTATTAACCGAAATAATCGATTAAAGAAACTCTTAGAATTACGCGCGCCAGAAATTATTGTGCGAAATGAAAAAAGAATGTTACAAGAAGCGGTAGACTCCTTACTTGATAACGGTCGCCGAGGCAAAGCGATGACTGGCGCTAACAAGCGTCCGCTCAAATCTCTTGCTGAAATGATTAAAGGTAAGGGTGGTCGTTTCCGTCAAAATTTACTCGGTAAGCGCGTAGACTATTCTGGACGCTCAGTAATCGTAGTGGGACCAAGTCTAAAGCTTCACCAGTGCGGGCTACCCAAGCTGATGGCGTTAGAGTTGTTTAAGCCATTTATTTTTAACAAACTCGAAACGCTTGGTATAGCTACAACGATTAAGGCTGCAAAAAAAGAAGTTGAGAATCAAACGCCAATCGTTTGGGATATTCTAGAAGAGGTTATTCGCGAGCACCCAGTCATGTTAAACCGGGCGCCGACTTTGCACCGACTAGGTATACAAGCTTTCGAGCCCTTACTGATTGAAGGTAAGGCGATTCAGTTGCATCCATTAGTTTGCGCTGCGTTTAATGCAGACTTTGATGGTGATCAAATGGCTGTGCACGTCCCTCTATCGTTAGAGGCGCAAATGGAAGCGCGCACTTTAATGCTCGCCTCCAATAATGTCCTTTTCCCTGCAAACGGAGAGCCATCAATTGTGCCCTCGCAAGATATTGTTTTAGGTCTTTACTATGCGACTCGAGACAAAATTAATGCCAAGGGCGAAGGCATGGTTTTTGCAGATATTTCGGAACTATTAAGGGCGTATGATGCTGGTCAGGTAGAGATGGCTAGCCGGATTTCTGTGCGAATCAATGAGTGGGACATCATCGATAAGAACGCAGAAGGTGATGCACGTTTTCAGAAAAAAACGACCTTAATCCAGACATCTGTTGGAAGAGCAATTTTGTCAGAAATTCTTCCTAAAGGAATGGCTTTTGAGAACATCAATAAGCCCCTGAAGAAAAAAGAAATTTCACGATTAATTAATACTTCATTTCGTAAATGTGGTTTACGTGAAACAGTTATTTTTGCAGATCGGTTATTACAATCGGGCTTTCGTTTAGCAACAAAGGCAGGAATTTCAATTGCAATTGATGATATGTTGATTCCTTTACAAAAAGAAAAAATTATTACTGATGCATCAAATAAGGTAAAAGAGTACGAAAAACAATATCAGTCAGGGCTTGTCACGAACCAAGAGCGATATAACAATGTGGTCGATATCTGGGGTGCGGCGGGTGATCAAGTCGGTAAAGCGATGATGGAACAATTGTCTCAGCAAACAGTAAATGATCGACACGGTAAAGAGGTAAAACAAGAGTCTTTTAATGCGATTTATATGATGGCTGATTCTGGCGCTCGCGGCTCAGCTGCGCAGATTCGACAGCTTGCTGGTATGCGGGGTTTGATGGCCAAGCCAGATGGTTCGATTATTGAGACTCCCATTACTGCTAATTTCCGCGAGGGATTAAATGTTTTACAGTACTTCATTTCTACGCACGGGGCGCGTAAGGGTCTTGCCGATACAGCTTTAAAGACGGCCAATTCCGGTTATTTGACTCGTCGCTTATGTGATGTGACACAAGACCTAGTCGTTATTGAGGATGATTGCGGCGCCATCGATGGCGTTACTATGAAAGCATTAGTAGAGGGTGGGGAAATCATTGAGGCCTTGCGTGATCGTATTTTAGGTCGGGTATGTATTGGTGATGTGGTTCATCCGGATACGAATGCTGTCATTGTGAGCCATGACATTTTGTTAGACGAGGATATGGTTGATGAAATTGTCGCCTCTGGCTTAGATGAAGTGAAGGTTAGAACAGTTTTATCATGTAAGACACGCTACGGCTTATGCGCCAAGTGCTATGGCCGTGATTTGGGTCGTGGTGGACTAGTGAACGTTGGTGAAGCTGTGGGTGTGATTGCGGCGCAATCGATTGGCGAGCCTGGCACACAGTTAACCATGCGGACCTTCCATATTGGTGGCGCAGCCTCGCGCGCACTCGTGGTTAGCAATGTAGAAGCTAAGTCAAGCGGAGTAGTTCGTTTTTCATCTTCGATGAGATACATCTCTAATGCCAAAGGTGAACAGGTAGTTATTTCAAGATCTGGAGAAGCTTTAATAACAGATGACCATGGTCGTGAGCGCGAGCGTCATAAAGTACCTTACGGCGCAAATTTATTGGTTGGTGATGGCGGTGTAGTGAAAGCGGGCGCAAGTTTAGCGACATGGGATCCGTTGACACGACCAATTATTTCTGAGTTTGCTGGCCAGATTCATTTTGAAAATGTTGAAGAGGGTGTAACTGTTGCTAAGCAGGTCGATGACGTAACTGGCTTATCTACGCTAGTTGTTATTGATGGTAAGCGCCGAAGTGCAGCTGCCAAAGGGATACGTCCAATTATCAAAATATTAGACGCTAAAGGTGCTGAGGTAAAGATTGCTGGAACAGATCATCCAGTAACTATTGGCTTGCAGTTTGGCGCGCTAATTACTGTTAAAGACGGTCAGACGGTAGTTCAGGGTGAGGTTTTAGCACGTATTCCAATTGAGTCACAAAAAACACGTGACATCACTGGCGGTTTACCACGCGTTGCAGAGCTTTTTGAGGGGCGCTCACCAAAAGATGCGGCTGTCTTGGCCAAGGTTACAGGTACTGTCTCGTTTGGTAAGGAGACCAAAGGTAAGCAGCGTTTAGTAATTACCGATATGGATGGTGAGAGTAACGAGTTCTTGATTGCTAAAGAAAAACAAGTATTAGTGCATGATGGTCAGGTTGTCAACAAAGGTGAAATGATTGTTGAAGGACCTGCTGATCCGCACGATATCTTAAATCTGAAGGGTATTGAAGAGTTAGCTATTTACATCGTTGATGAAGTACAAGACGTATATCGCCTGCAAGGTGTGAAGATTAATGATAAGCACATTGAGGTGATCGTTCGGCAAATGTTGCGTCGCGTACAAGTTGTTGATGCTGGTGAAACAAACTTTATTACTGGCGAGCAGGTAGAGCGCTCGAAGTTATTCGATGAGAATGACCGTGTAATTGCAGAGGGTAAGCGCCCAGCATTATATGAAAACGTTCTTCTGGGAATAACAAAAGCATCCCTATCAACGGATAGCTTTATTTCGGCGGCATCTTTCCAAGAAACGACGCGAGTTCTCACAGAAGCAGCAATTATGGGCAAAAAGGACACCTTGCGTGGCCTAAAAGAAAACGTCATTATTGGTCGTTTGATCCCAGCTGGAACGGGCTTGTCTTATCGAAAAGCTCGTAAAGTACGTGAACAGTTTGAGCGTGACCGTGCAAACACGATAGCTGTGGAGGAGGCCTTTGTCTCAACCGTGCCGGAGGAAACACCCGTAGCAGATGCAGAGTAAGTAAGGAATTTGTCAAGAATCCCTACAGGGTTCTTGACGATTCTTTAAACACAGTCTAGAATGCTAGGTTCTGTGAAACCCGTTTCCCAAATTTATTTGGATCACGATTGACTAAACAAATTGAAAAGTAAAGCATTTTGAAAGTAAGTTATGCCAACAATTAACCAGTTGCTAAAAAAGCCACGCACAAGCTTAGTCGTTAAGAGCAAGAGCCCTGCGCTTCAAAATAGCCCTCAGCGCCGTGGTGTTTGCACACGGGTATATACAACCACGCCAAAAAAGCCGAATTCTGCCTTACGTAAAGTTGCCAAAGTTCGTTTAACCAATGGATTTGAAGTAATTTCCTACATTGGTGGTGAGGGACATAATCTTCAAGAGCACTCGGTTGTTTTAATTCGTGGTGGTCGTGTAAAGGATTTGCCGGGTGTGCGTTATCACATTGTGCGTGGATCACTAGACTTGCAAGGTGTTAAAGATCGTAAACAGTCGCGTTCGAAGTATGGCGCTAAGAAGGCCAAGAAAGCGTAACTTCCTGGTGAGATAGGTAAATAGGCATAAGCCAATTTACCAAGTAAGTGATCACTCCGACCGAAATAATTTTGGGTTAGTAGTGTGATCAAGGGAATTTTCCCAACTGAAAAGAAGGAGCATTTATGCCACGTCGTAGAGAAGTACCAAAAAGAGAAATACTTCCTGATCCAAAATTTGGGAATGTCGAAGTTGCCAAGTTTATGAACGTTCTGATGCTTGACGGTAAAAAGTCCGTTGCAGAAAGAATTGTTTATGGCGCTTTTGACCATATTGAGAAAAAAGCGAACAAAGTCCCACTCGATATATTTTCTGTAGCTATGGGCAACGTGAAGCCAATGGTTGAAGTGAAAAGTCGCCGAGTTGGTGGGGCAAACTATCAAGTACCGGTCGAAGTTCGGCCATCACGACGCTTAGCTTTGGCAATGCGCTGGCTTAGAGAGGCTGCTAAAAAGCGTAGTGAAAAATCAATGGCTCAACGATTGGCTAATGAATTGCTAGAGGCATCTGAAGGCCGTGGCGGTGCAATGAAAAAGCGTGATGAAGTTCATCGCATGGCTGAAGCAAATAAAGCCTTTTCGCATTTCCGTTTCTAAATTCGCGTAATTAATAGAGGACATTGTGGCACGAAAGACCCCCATCGAGCGTTATCGTAATATTGGAATTTCAGCGCATATTGATGCTGGAAAAACCACCACGACAGAGCGTATTTTGTTTTATACCGGAGTTAACCATAAAATTGGCGAGGTGCATGATGGCGCTGCCACTATGGATTGGATGGAGCAAGAGCAAGAACGCGGAATTACTATTACATCCGCTGCCACAACTGCATTTTGGAAGGGTATGGCTGGTAACTATCCTGAACACCGTATCAACATTATTGACACACCTGGACACGTTGATTTTACAATTGAGGTTGAGCGCTCGATGCGCGTCCTTGATGGCGCCTGCATGGTTTATTGTGCAGTTGGTGGTGTGCAGCCACAATCAGAAACTGTTTGGCGACAAGCTAACAAGTATGGAGTCCCTCGGTTGGCTTTCGTTAACAAGATGGACCGCACGGGCGCTAACTTTTTTAAAGTTTACGATCAAATGCGCGCACGTCTGAAGGCTAACCCAATTCCTATTCAGATCCCAATTGGTGCTGAAGAGGGTTTTCGTGGTGTAGTTGACCTTGTCAAAATGAAATCAATCATTTGGGATGAGGAATCTCAGGGCGTTAAATTTAATTATGAAGAGATTGCTCCCGAATTGCTAGAGCTGGCAAATGAGTGGCATGAAAAGATGGTTGAAGCTGCTGCAGAATCATCCGAAGAATTAATGGATAAGTATTTGAGTGGTGAAGTATTGACCGAGGAAGAAATTAAAGCGGCGCTTCGCGCAAGAACTTTGGCCGGTGAAATCGTGCCAATGATGTGCGGCTCGGCTTTTAAAAACAAGGGTGTTCAAGCCATGCTTGACGGAGTGATTGATTACATGCCAGCACCCGTTGATATTCCACCAGTGACCGGGGAGCTTGAAAACGGTGAGCAGGGCGAGCGCCGTGCGGCTGATGATGAAAAGTTTTCGGCATTAGCATTTAAGATCATGACGGATCCGTTTGTTGGGCAGCTAATTTTCTTTAGAGTTTATTCAGGAGTTATTAACTCTGGTGATACGATTTATAACCCAATTAAAGGTAAGAAAGAGCGAATTGGTCGAATCTTGCAAATGCATGCCAACCAGCGCGAAGAGATTAAAGAAGTGCGTGCTGGGGACATCGCTGCTGCAGTTGGTTTAAAGGATGCAACCACTGGGGAGACCTTGTGTGACCCAGCAGCAATCATTGTTTTAGAAAGAATGATATTTCCTGAGCCGGTGATTTCGCAAGCGGTTGAGCCTAAAACAAAAGTAGACCAGGAAAAAATGGGAATTGCTTTAAACCGTTTGGCCCAAGAAGACCCGTCATTTCGGGTAAAAACGGATGAAGAGTCAGGTCAGACAATTATTTCCGGTATGGGTGAGTTACATCTGGAAATTTTAGTGGATAGAATGCGCCGCGAGTTTGGCGTTGAAGCTACTGTTGGTAAGCCGCAAGTTGCATACCGAGAGACTATCCGCAAAGTTTGCGAAGAAATAGAGGGCAAGTTTGTCAAGCAATCTGGAGGGCGTGGTCAGTATGGGCACGTAGTTCTAAAGCTAGAGCCACAAGCTCCAGGCAAGGGTTATGAGTTTGTAGACGCGATTAAGGGTGGGGTTGTGCCACGCGAATACATACCGGCAGTTGATAAGGGTATTACTGAAACACTAAATAGTGGAGTATTGGCTGGTTATCCCGTGGTTGATATTAAGGTTACGCTATTCTTTGGTTCGTATCACGATGTTGACTCGAATGAAAACGCCTTCAAGATGGCAGGGTCAATGGCTTTTAAAGAGGGTATGCGACGGGCAAGTCCTGTTCTGCTTGAGCCAATGATGGCCGTAGAAGTAGAAACACCGGAAGATTTCATGGGTAACGTGATGGGTGACCTTTCATCTCGCCGCGGAATTTTGCAAGGCATGGATGATATTGCTGGGGGTGGCGGCAAAATTGTGCGCGCTGAAGTTCCATTGGCGGAGATGTTTGGATACTCTACGGGGCTGCGCTCACTTACTCAGGGTCGAGCGACATACACCATGGAATTTAAGCATTATGCTGAAGCACCTAAAAACGTTGCGGAAGCTGTAATTGCAGCTAAAGCGAAATAATTTGTAAACTGTAAAAAACTAACTGACAAGAGGCGGAAATGGCAAAAGAGAAATTTGAGCGGACCAAGCCCCACGTAAACGTGGGGACAATCGGTCACGTTGACCACGGCAAGACGACGTTAACAGCGGCGATAACGACAGTGCTATCGCGCAAATTTGGTGGTATCGCAAAAGCATATGATCAAATTGACGCAGCGCCAGAAGAGAAGGCCCGTGGAATTACGATCAATACAGCGCACGTGGAGTATGAGACAGAACACCGTCACTATGCGCACGTAGATTGCCCAGGCCATGCGGATTATGTGAAGAACATGATTACCGGAGCGGCTCAGATGGATGGAGCGATTTTGGTTGTATCGGCCGCGGATGGTCCGATGCCACAGACGCGTGAGCATATTTTGTTAGCTCGCCAAGTTGGTGTGCCATACATTATCGTATTTTTGAATAAGTGCGACATGGTAGACGACGAAGAGTTGTTGGAGTTGGTTGAAATGGAAGTACGTGAGTTGTTGTCGAAATACGACTTTCCGGGCGATGACACGCCGATCGTGAAGGGCTCTGCCAAGTTAGCTTTAGAGGGTGATCAGGGTGAGTTGGGTGAGTTGGCGATTTTTAAGTTAGCCGAAGCCTTAGACACGTATATACCGATGCCTGAGCGTGCGGTTGATGGATCCTTTTTGATGCCTGTAGAAGATGTATTCTCCATTTCTGGTCGAGGAACAGTGGTAACCGGCCGGATTGAGCGTGGGATTGTAAAAGTTGGCGAAGAGATAGAGATTGTAGGAATCAAGGCGACCCAAAAGACGACTTGTACTGGGGTAGAAATGTTCCGGAAGTTATTGGATCAGGGCCAGGCTGGCGATAACGTTGGTATTTTATTAAGGGGCACCAAGCGCGAGGACGTCGAGCGTGGTCAGGTGTTGTGTAAGCCAGGCTCAATTGCGCCGCATACGGAGTTTACGGCGGAGGTGTATATCCTTTCGAAGGATGAGGGCGGTCGACATACGCCGTTTTTCAATAACTACCGTCCGCAGTTTTACTTCCGGACAACGGACGTGACAGGAGCGATCGAGTTGCCTAAGGACAAAGAGATGGTTATGCCTGGTGACAACGTGCAGATTACGGTGAAGTTGATCGCGCCGATTGCGATGGAAGAGGGCTTACGCTTTGCGATCCGTGAAGGCGGGCGTACGGTTGGTGCTGGTGTAGTCGCTAAAGTGATTGCTTAATGTA
>RFMZ01000194.1 GCA_009927445.1 Betaproteobacteria bacterium | reverse complement strand
GCAAAAAACTACCACGTACCGTAATAAATTCCATGATCTTTGGCTTTATCGGTTCTATTGGCGACCTCTTGGTCCGATAAAGTAACCCGAGCGTTAACGTCCTTCATCCATGTCATCAGTTCATTTTTCAATGAACTGCACATATGAGCATGGCCAGGATCTTTGCAAAGATCAAAAAACTCTTCTGGATCCTCTTTCAGATTAAAGAGCTGCGGCCTAAATCCTTGCCATTCAATGTATTTCCAATGCTGACTTCGCAACATCCAACCACTGCATTCATTGGGTTGCCGCTTCAATGTAAGCCTGGCTTTTCTAAATGAATAATCAATTTGAGAGATGACGAAGTCACGCTTTTTTGATTTTTCAGATTTAAATAGATATGGCAACAAACTGTATCCTTGTATTGGCTTATCTGCGGTTGATATCCCTAAGGAATCAAGAATTGTTGGCACAATATCTATGGCTTCAACCAGCTCATTGACTGTAAAACCTCTCATCGCATGAGCTTGTGGACGTGGATCAAAAATCATCAGAGGCACCTTGACGACTTGATCATAAAATAGATCTTTTTCACCCAAGAAATGATCCCCACCCAAATCACCATGATCTGATGTGAAAATAATCAGCGTTTGGGATATTTCTCCGCTTTCCTCAAGTTGTTTTAAAACGCGTCCAAATTCATTGTCGACTTGCTCAATTAACCCCATATAGACGGGCCTTACTTGATGAACAGTTTCTTCTTTAGCAAAAGTCAATGACTCTTCTTGTTTCAAATAAGCAGAATACACAGGATGCGGGTCAATCAACTCTTGTGGATTTCTTGAGACAGGCTGAATATCCTTCGCTGAGTATTTATTGTGATACGGAGCAGGCGCCATGTAAGGCCAGTGCGGCTTCACATAAGAAAGATGCAAGGTCCAATTTTGACCCGCCTTCTCCTTTAAATAATCGATTGCTTTATCTGTGACATATGCAGTTTCAGAGTGCTCTGCTGCGACCAATGAAGGAAGGTGAACGTTTCTCAAAAACCAGCCACTTACTTTTTCACCCGTGGGTGATTGAGCGGAGACTACGTAATCATTCCAAGGATCTTCACTTTGGTAGCCTTTCCCCCGCAACCAGTTGGCATATCCACTTTCTAAACCTGGCTTTCCATGACCATCAATTCTGTCTATTTCATTAAACCCACCACTTGCAAGATGCTTCCATAAACTGGTCTGTGATTTAACGCCTATACGCTCTATGCCAGCCAGATCGGGAATGACATGTGACTTGCCAATGAGGTCCAAACTTCTTGACTCTTTAAGCAAATAATCGCCCAAAGTTAACTGTCCAACTGGCAACGGGACGCGATTCCAAGTTACGCCGTGAGAGCTGACATACCGTCCAGTATAAGTCGACATTCTAGAAGGGCCGCAAACACCCGCCTGAACAAATGCGTTGGTGAACCGAGTGCATTGCTTAGAAAATCGATCTAGATTTGGCGTTTTAATCGTTGCATGGCCCGAGCAGCCCAAGTGATCGAAACGCAACTGATCGCACATGACGAACAGTACATTGCGCAAAGGGGCCATCGTTAATGATCTTCCCAAT
>RFMZ01000178.1 GCA_009927445.1 Betaproteobacteria bacterium | reverse complement strand
AGTCAAGGCCAAGGTGGTAGTCATGGATGAGATTCTAGATACTCAAGATCAATACCTAATTAACTGATTACCTAACAGCACAAATTGTGCTTTATTTGAGCTCTTCTTATCTCTTAAGTAAACAGTTTTTACGCTCTAGACAACTCTTTATCAAGCAATCTGTTTTTTTAAAGATTTGAAAGTTGTCTATTTTTATCCAACCATTCATTAACGCGCTTAACTATTTCGTCGACCGCGTCAGATTGGAATCCTTTTTGATCGGCTATTAGTTTAATTAGCAAATCTATTCTTTCTATATGCGGGGCTCCACTCTCCAATGCTCTTGCAGCAGACGAAGGTTTTAGAAGATTTTCGGCGGCGGTTGCATATTTTTCAAAAGGGACATGATCGTCATTAGAGGCGCCTAAAGTTTACAAAGATTTGAAACCCATTCATAAATCGCGCGTGATTTCTCAATTTCAGAGTGAACGGATTGCTGAATAGATTGAATGTCACTCGGAAGAATACAACGATAGTTACCTGTAATTAACATGCTCCACTTGGCAAGGGGTACAAACAATGAGTTATGTAATTTCAATTTAACAGGAAGATCAAGGGATGTTCCATCTACCTCCATTCGAGCGTTCATGATGTCTTCATCCAATTGAGACAACATAGCGTTATGTTCGGGCATATCAAATTTAGCTACTTTAAAGTTGGTAGGTAGTCCTACTTGCAATACATTGGCTTGTTCTTGAGGAGGCCTAAATGCTTGGGGATCAGGACTGCATAGGGTCATCAGCCCTGGTTCAAACTCGTCCCAAATAGAGTGATCTAGGTAAGCGGGCCTGCAACTTTGTATGTCAATGGTTTTGATTCTGGCTAAATATGACAAAGGCGGCATATTCATAATTGACATGCAGGGCAATTTAGCCAGTGCAATAGACTTCATTAGATAACGCACGTTTTGCTCGCTGTACTGTGGTTCTTGCATGGCAAGACAAGCTAGGTCATATTCTTTGGGTTGCACCTCTTCAGGAGTCATCGCATTTAATTTGCCTTGGCACTGGCGAGAATCTATTTCTATCATT
Organism: Betaproteobacteria bacterium; assembly: GCA_009927445.1. Classification (GTDB taxonomy): domain Bacteria; phylum Pseudomonadota; class Gammaproteobacteria; order Burkholderiales; family Burkholderiaceae; genus Polynucleobacter. The sequence continues at coordinate 237 of RFMZ01000178.1, read as the reverse complement.
TTCACCTGCCCTTTAACAGGCATTCGTACACGTGTTCCATCTTTATTTATGAGCTGAGCCGTTTTAGATCTACAGACTAAAGTCACAGAATGACCCGCCAGCAAAAACTTACTAGCCAACAAAGAACCATACGACGCGCCCAGTATCAAAATTTTGTATTTAAGTTGCATGATGGAAATCTCATTTCAGTTAATTCAATCACCCAAAATAGGCGACTATTACCGCATTAATGATGCG
>RFMZ01000065.1 GCA_009927445.1 Betaproteobacteria bacterium | reverse complement strand
CACAACGCCCACAGGTGAGCCCTATGCCTCATACATGATTCGTTTGCGTGTGTATTGCAAAACAGACATGGTGGCGCGTTTGTCGATCAGTTATTTCGATAAGGCCATGGGCAAGGGCAAAGAAGTATCGACAGAAGATCTTCAAGAATGGCGTAACCGTGAAACTCCGATTCGACCCAACACCTATATGTCTGCGTTGAAGAAAGAAGTTTGCGCTGCTAAGGCTGTTGCTGGCTAACAAAAGCAGTGTGCTGGCTATCAAAAGCTTTGCTTACTTAATTCAATAGCAGCGCTTACCTAAACTGCGCATAAACACCCGACGATGTTCGGGTGTTTTCATTTTTACTGCATTTCTTTTTAGGTTGGATTGCTGGGACAGCCTTGCAACTGCAACAAGCCACTTTATGGCTTGCATGGGTTAACCTCGCCGGCGTTTTTTCCTCTGCTGTATTGCTGGTCACATTCATACGGTGCTGGCACCGCTTGACACTGCCTGTGTTCTTGCAATGCGCACTGGTATTGGTGATTTCCGCAGCAACCGCTTTCTTCTGTTGTGCATTTCGAGCGCAGGTTTTTCTTGAAAAACAAATAGCACCAAGATTAGAAGGTCAAGTTTTACAAGTGGTGGGACGTGTCACTGCTATGCCACAGCGTATGCAAGAAAACATTCGTTTTCGCTTTGCGGTGCAATCCGCGCAACTGGCAAGTGGAGAGTTAGTAGAACTTCCACCACAAGTCATGCTGGGTTGGTATGTGAATACGGTTACAAATGGCCCAACGCCAACTGATTTACAAGCCGGCGATATGTGGAAGTTTTCTGTCAAGCTCAAAGCGCCACATGGCCATATCAACCCACATGGTTTTGATTACGAGTTGTGGTTATGGGAGCAGGGTTTACAAGCGACAGGGTATGTTCGCAATGGACCTAAAGATAACCAACCGGAGTTGATAGCCCGTAGTTGGCAACATCCGATAGAGCGATGCCGTCAATGGGTGCGCCAACGGGTGTATGCGCAAGTGGGGGATCAACAAGGCGCCGGTGTGGTGGTGGCTTTGTTGTTAGGTGACCAAGCAGCGATCGAGCGCGCAGATTGGGATGTGTTTCGCGCGACAGGCGTTGCGCATTTGATGGCGATTTCAGGTTTGCACATTACCGCGCTTGCATGGCTGGTGGCTAGATGTGTTGGCTGGATCTGGCGGCGTTCCGACAAGTGGAGCAAGGCATCTTGGTGTCTTGTGTTGCCAGCTCAGCAGGCATCATGGTTAGCAGCGCTTTTAACTGCCGTTGCCTACAGCGTATTCACGGGTTGGGCCATTCCAGCACAGCGCACCGTGTGGATGTTGGGCGCCGTGTTGGCTTTGCGAATGTCCGGATGGAGATGGCCCGCGTACCAAGTTCTATTGTTCGCAGCGACAGTGGTGTTGATCGCAGATCCGTGGGCTTTTTTGCAAGCGGGTTTTTGGTTAAGTTTTATGGCGGTATCGATTTTGTTTGTCGGTTCGCAATCGTTTCAATTTTTACCTACGCTTATCAGAGAACAATTTTTAATGAGTGTATGCATGGCACCCATAAGTTTGCTGTTCTTTCATCAAGTCTCCTTGGTCGGATTTTTTGCCAACCTCCTTGCCGTGCCCTGGGTGACGTGCGTGGTGACCCCTTTGTCCATGCTGGGACTTCTGATTCCTCTCGCTTGGAACCTAGCCTCATGGGCTATCACTGGTTTGGGGATTTGTCTTAGCTGGGTGGCCAGTCTTTCTTGGGCGCAATGGTCTGCGCCTGCCGCGCCTTTGTGGATGGGCTTACTCAGTATTGCAGGGATGTTTGTATTTGCAATGCCTGTGGCTTGGTGGTGGCGACTATCAGGCGCTTTGTGCATCTGGCCAGTGCTCAACTGGCAAACGCCCAGACCATCTGCTGGCGAATTTGAACTCATTGGCGCAGACATGGGACAAGGCCATGCAGTATTGGTGCGAACTTCGAATAAGAGTCTTCTCTACGACACGGGGCCACGCTATTCGCCAGAGACAGATGCCGGCCAAAGAGTACTTGTGCCCTTGCTGGTTGCTTTAGGCGAGCGTTTAGACCGCGTCGTCATCAGCCACCAAGACAGTGACCACAGTGGAGGCGCAAACAGCGTGCTCAAGATGCAACCTCAAGCAGATGTGCTGACATCGATACCTTCTAACCATCTTTTGCGAACGACCCATCCGATGCAAACATGCACTGCCGGTCAGCAGTGGCAATGGGATGGCGTGTATTTTTCGGTGTTGCATCCGCAACAAGCCGACTATGTCAAAAAACTCAAACCTAACGCACTGAGTTGTGTGCTTCGTATAGAAAGCGCGTCCGGTAAAAGCGCATTGCTAGTGGGAGATATTGAGGCAACCCAAGAAAACCAATTGGTGCAAGCGGGGTGAACTTGAAATCGGATTGGCTCCTAGTGCCGCACCACGGAAGCGCTACGTCATCCACCAATCTTTTAAAGGCGGTGTCGCCCAGCATTGCTTGGGTGCAAGCGGGGTATCGCAACCGTTTTGGCCATCCGCGGCAAGATGTTATGGCACGTTATGAAACACAAGCCATACGTGTATTTCAGAGTTTGGTGTGGTGCATCAGTTTGGCAAAGCGATAAGCCAGAGCGGATGCGTTGCGTGCGCGAAGAACAAAGACGATATTGGCACCATGCGACTCCACCAAGATAGAGGCACAAAGAGTCAGATTCGAGATTTAAATTTGCCCCTCTGTGAGCGTGGCTAACTGGAACGTACCGCTTTTATGCCAGAGCCAAGTTTCGGTGTAGTGCACACGCCCAAGATGGGTGGGGGCGGGAAAAGGTTCCGCAGCTTTGATGATGCGTTCGATTTCTTGAATCACTTCAGGGGCTTGTTTGGGTTTGCGCATCCAGTCAAAAGATTGGATTTTTCCGTCTTCACGCACTTCAAATGTCACAACACCAATGGCGTACAAAAGTGGCGGCAGTTTGCCTTGGTGGATGCGATGTTGGTTGTGGCCGTAAATGTGTTTGGCGGCATCATGCCGGTATTCTTTTGGCGTTCGGGCTGAAGACACCAATGCGGGTGCTGGTTTTTCTTCTACAACGACCTCGGTT
>RFMZ01000078.1 GCA_009927445.1 Betaproteobacteria bacterium | reverse complement strand
GCGTTGTACACCACGTTACGGAATGGATTAATAAAATATCCATAATAACTATTGTTTGCAGCAGAACTCCCGTTAACAACTGAAGGTGGGGTTAGCTTGTAGTCGGAACTTGGGCCAGCTATGCCATCGGTTCCCGTAGATTTACCTTCAAATACACTTTTAGTTAAAGTACTATAAAAATGATTTTTTTGTTGATTATATAAAAAATCTTGTGTAAATTTGGTATCAGAAAGTATCTTCCACTCGCTTCCAAACTCAAAGTGATCTCTTATACCTTCTCCATAACCTTTATATTTTTCAGCATATCCATGGGAGTAGGACATAAAGAATTTGCCAGGATTTGACTCTCCGAATAAGCCGCTATCAAATCGAACAAATGACCTGTTAAATGCTAGTTGTCCAAAAGTTTGAGCAGCTTTGCCACCCATTTGATCTTTAGGGCCACACGTAGTTAGCCCAACGTTTCCACCTGAGGCTCCAATATGAGGCGCATCACTATCTACTGAACCTTGAGTGACGAATATTTCACAAAGATTTTCAGTATCCGCATACTCTTGAGGGTAAACTGCAAAGTTACCTGAGTCATTAACTGGCACACCGTTAACTGTAAATCCCATTTGTGAACTATCAAAACCTCTTACCCGAAGACTACCGCCCCACATACCGGTTGCGTCGATATTATATGCATTGACCCCGGGCAATAAAGATATTTGATTATATATACCAGGTCCAGGCCGATTATTTTCAACCACAATAGAATTAACTGAGATCCTCGCCTTAACGCCATCGTCAGGCTCCATATAGCCCATACCAACCTTATCCTGACTAACAATATCAATATTTCCGATATCACTAACATTCTGCGCAACTGAAGTGGCACTATTGAGGGCAAGAACAGCCACACTTGCAAATGCTGAGTAATAAAATTTGGTCATTGGGATTCCTTTAAAAAATGAATAATAAGTGGGGCTAATCAAGTGAAATATCTGAAGATTCATTGCGATGCGTGTAATTCAAATTAACAACGAATTTGTGGGTATTTTTTCCGACAAAACTATCCTCAAAAAATGCTGGAAAAGTGTTTGTTTTTAGAGTCCGTATGGCTTCGCTATCCAAGAGGTTTGATCCAGATGATTTTAAAATTGCATGATTAATCAGATCTCCAGATCTGGATAGCTCTATCATGACCTTTACAATTCCCTCAGGCCTTGTAATCTTCGCTTCCCTGGAAGTTGGATATTTTTTTATCTTGTGTAAATATGCAATTAGTGTGGCTTCATACCTTGTATTAACTTGCGCCTCATTTGATGTTGATTTTTGGCTAATAGCGGTATTATTTTCAACAGGCCTTTTTTCATTTTCATTAGCCGCTTTAGAGCTGGCTGTTTGCGATCCTAAAGTGGACTCTTCTGATTTGATCGCAGATGATTTCGTATCGGAGGGAGATGTTTTAGAGTCTACCAACGCTTTGGAATCAGATAAATTTTTTGGTGTTACTTTGTTTTGAACTGGCTCATTAGGAGTTTTGAAGTCGGGTTTTGGCTTCACTACAGGATCTTCAAGATTGGCAATAATTTCAATGGTTTTAATGCTATCAAGTGGTTTTTTTAAAAGCGAAACGTTTTGAATCAGTAGTAAAAGTACTACACCAAAAATAACGGTCGTAGTGAACGAGAATTGTTCACGATTCTTATAAACAAGTTCATTCAAGTGGGTATTGAAAGTCGCTGAATACATTTAGCTTCTTTTCTTCGATGAAATGGTCATGGAAGGGATTTGAAGATTTTTGAGAACCTCCATAACTGCAACTAAATCTTGTAAAGATGCAGCCTCGTCACCATTGATGACAACTGTGAAATTACTACCCAGTTGATTCTTTTTATTAAGTAATGCCAGTTCTAAGTCGCCTAAGATAATTGGCGCATCATCTAGCATTAATCTAGAATCTTTCGTAATGGTGATGATGATTTTCTTTGGAACGATATTTTTTTCCAAAGTTGACAGGGAAGGCAAAGCAACCTTCAAACCTCCTGCAGGAATTACGTTGATGCTTATTAATACAAAAAACACAAGCAGAAACATCATGACGTCAATCATGGGTATCACTTCAATTCTTGCTTTTTTAACTGCAAAATCAGGAAATGTTCTCATACCAATAAATTCTATAAAAACTCAATTTACTGTATGAATATTTCATTTTTATAAAAGTTTTTTTAAACTAATGTGACACTTAGATAAAAAATTAAATATTACAAATTTATTTCAAAGAATTTTAATTAACGTGAGTTATCTTGTTAATTCCATACATTTGATTTAAAAAAGCTTTCAACATAATAAGTTTTATTTTGATAAAAAGAAATGGAATTTCCCATACTTCAGAGTTCAAAGACAAAATAAATGGTTTTATATCGAATACATCCGGAGTGAATCACTACCAAATAACCTTGCCAATTTCTAATCTCACTTTTTTTGCAAGAATTGGGAAAATTTACTAATTGAAAATTTATCTCGTTAATGTTCCAGAAAAAAGTGTTTGCCCATTCAGACAACACACCAGAGTAAGAAAGTCAGTATGGGACAAAAAACAAAGTCACTCAAATCTATCGATTGAATTGAC
>RFMZ01000107.1 GCA_009927445.1 Betaproteobacteria bacterium | reverse complement strand
GAGTACCCATTGTAGTTGCTATAGGCTGAACCTTTTGCACTATTTGTGGCAAGAGCAATGGACGAACCGCTACCAATATTTGCAACTTGGTATGAAGCATTTAAAATATTTGTAGCGTTTAAGCGAATGGTTGGATTTTTAAGAAATGTTGAAGGTTGAAATCTATAGGCCGCATTCAAATCCATTGTAAAGAAAGGATCTAAAGATTCATCGTTTAACAAAGTAGTATATCTAACACCCGTAAATTTTCCTGTTAACCCCAACAAGTAGGGACCTTTCGAATATTGTACTGCATTAGCTAACATTACCTTTGGAGTATCTGGAACTTCATTGCCATTTGTGGGAGCTGAAACAGTTGTTGTACACGGGGATGTGCATGTTGAAAGGGAAGTTTTAAAGTCGTCTTTGATTATGCTTTTCATTAAAGTGGCAGAACCAAAATAGCTAAACCCATTAAGTGGTTTAGTACCAATTGATGCCTCAAGACCATATGCCCTAGAAGATCCTAGATTATAAGAGGTATATGTTTGTGTATCAGGATTGTAACCATTGGCTAAACGGTTTTGAAAATCAACAAAAAATATAGTAGCAGATGTATGTACCTTATCGCCATTGTATCTGTGTCCTGTTTCATAAACTGTTGATGTTTCTGCTTTTATGTTGTTAACAGTAGTCCCTAAATCAGCTTGCGTAAAATTCGCTGGCGCCTTCATATTCTGAGTGACGTTTCCAAACAACTGATTATTAGAGTCCAACTTATATCTTGCACCTAGGCTAGGTAAAACCTTTGCATAAGATACATTATTTGAAAAATCCACTTTTTGAGGCGCCGAAGCTGAATTTGCAAAATTATTAAAGTCTCGATTGATTGCAGAATACCTAACAGCTCCAACTAGATCAAATCGATTATTGACAAAATAAGTATCATTAATAAAATAACTATAGGCCGTCGATATTGTTCGATAATTTCTGCCTTGATAAGGCGTTCCATCACTATAAAAAACTCCCGGTTGTGTGCCATATATATCTGATATATCTCCCTGAGTATTGGTTGTCATTCCTGGTTTAGTTTGCCGATGATTTGCTTTTTCAAACCAAACACCCGCGAGAATATTATGTTT
>RFMZ01000239.1 GCA_009927445.1 Betaproteobacteria bacterium | reverse complement strand
TTTTTTGGCGGAAGCTGTGAGATTCGAACTCACGGAGGGCTTTCACCCTCGCCAGTTTTCAAGACTGGTGCATTCAACCGCTCTGCCAAGCTTCCTATTTGCAAGCATCTCATACAATGGGGATAATTATACTTGTTCTAAGCAATCCATTCAATATTTCAAATGTCGACACCTATTCAAAGCCATGATACATTGGACTTATTCTTTCTTAGTGATTCTGATTGAATCCTATGTTAAATAACTCCTTGATGAATACCAAGCACAACTTAAATTAGCTACTTATGAAATCCCCACTTATTCTAGATCAACAATTCCAGAATATATCATTGCAAAAATGGCAAAGTCTTTTTGAACTTGCTAAATCACTCGAACTCGAAAAAAAGAGATCCGAATTATTTCATGCTAAAAAAATGAATGTTAGGGAAGACCGTGCAGTCTTACATACGGCTTTACGTAATATCAAGCAATCCCCTATCTTTCTAGACAATCAAAATATCACACTAGAAATTACTAAAGTATGGGAGCAAATAAAAGTCCTTTGCCAGGCTCTAGAAGAAGTTACCGACATTATTCATATCGGCATCGGCGGATCCGATTTGGGTCCCCGTATGGTCTGTGATACGCTGCACCACAATACCCCTAGCGCGCATCCTAAACTGAAGGTTCATTTTCTATCCAACATCGATAGTGCAGAGGCAGCAGCGATTTTTCGTCAAGTAAAGCCCCACAATACGCGGATCATCGTTGTATCAAAGACATTCGCCACATCAGAAACTCTTCAAAATACTAAGTCAGTTATTGCCTGGTTAATCAGTCAAGGGGTTCAACGTAGCGATCTAAATGAGCGCATCTACGCCGTCACCGCGAATACAAAGGCGGCGATCGATTTTGGCATATCAACAGATCATATTCTGCCATTTTGGGATTGGGTAGGTGGAAGATTTTCGGTTTGGTCGGCAGTTGGCCTTCCAATTGCATTACAGTTCGGATTTGAAACCTATCACTCATTTCTAGCGGGCGCAAATGCACTTGATGAACATTTTTTACAAGCTCCTCTGCCAGAAAATCAACCACTATTATTAGCCCTTGCTTTATTTGCCCATCAACAACAATCTCATACGACGTCCCAAGCAGTCATTCCTTATGCACAAGCCCTTAACTTATTTCCAAGCTGGCTTCAACAATTGGAAATGGAAAGTAATGGTAAGACATGTGGTAACGATGATCAACCTGTATCCCTTAGCTCGGTCGTTATTTTCGGTGTTCCAGGTACGAATGCCCAACACTCATTTTTTCAAATGCTCCACCAAAGTCCTGAAATAATTCCAATTGATCTCATCGCAATTCAAGAGCCGATGAGTAACTTGCCACAAGCTTTGCAACACCATCAGCAATTATTAGCTAACTGCCTAGCACAATCTGAGGCCTTTTCCACTGGATATCAAGCGGACGATCCGAATAAAGCATCCACCGGCAATCGACCTAATAATCTTATTTGGCTTAAAAAACTCGATGCCTTTCATCTTGGCGCACTCATGGCTTTATATGAACATCGCACATTCTGCCTCGGGATTCTCTATGACATCAACTCCTTCGACCAACCAGGTGTCGAATTAGGAAAAATATTGGCTAAACCCATTCAGCTTGCTTTAGAGAACCCTCAAGAACCTTCTTTGCAATCAACTCTACATCCAGTCACTCAAGCAAGACTGCATTGGCTTTATCAAGCTAACACAAACAAAAACTCTCTACCGTAGTAACTACCCAGACTAAATAGGAATAACCGGCATTAGTAGGTACGAGGCATAGTCACCCCCTGTATAAATCGTGGTAGTCTCACCAAACCGGTCGTTAGACCTATCTTCAGGATGGGTATGTAAAATTCTTCCAGGCTTTTGTACGATAAAGTCTTTTCCTAAAATAGTTACTGCCAATTGATAGCCCTTTGGAAAAATCAATGAACTTGGTAAAATTTCGATTTCAAATGGGTAAATAGACCCAGCTTCCAGTTGCTCAATTTGATCATGCGTATGGTAGGGCCTGTAAGGCTTAGATTTATCCATATCCAATTTACGATGCGAACCTCTTAACCAACCCACCGCTAGGGGTACGGGTTCGTGGGCGCCGGTAAAAAAGACTTCTTGCTGGTTTGTATCAAAACAGCGCAGCACAACGAAAAAATCGATATCACATGCCGCAGAACTAGCCCATAACTTTAAGGCAATAGGGCCTGTAAACTCAATCTCCGTATCGAATGGCTTAGTTTTAAAAGTAACACCATCCTCGTTGTTTAAATAAGTCACCTGTGTGGGAGAGATTGCACTTTCTAAACTTAATTCCAAATTACTTGTATCTAGATAATATGGCGTCCACAAAGTTCGATCGATAGGCCAAGTATGCTCTGCTCTCATTTTTGCCGTACCGTCTACTCGTCGAATAGCTAACTGAACTGGTTCTTCTCGCTCCCAACCATTTTGCTCGTCCTTTAAATAGTACGAAAAAAATTTCTTCTGAATAGCGACATAATGGGGTAAATAAAAACTCTCATAATGGGATCCAATATGGGCAAATAGCCATTTTTCATTTGAGCCCGAATCCGTATAGCCAGAAAAATTCCCGCGTAAATGCATACCTGGGCCACCCCAGTTAGCAGCAGTTAAGATAGGAACTTGAATTTTCGAAAGATTTGCAGTCCGGTTTTCAAACCAAGCATCTACTAACTCTCTTTGGCAAATCTCTCTGGGATAGTCGGCACGATTTCCCTCTAATGTCTTAGTGGATAAACCTACTCCGGTAGTAACCTGGCTAGTTTGACGATCAATATGTGTTGTTAAAGCATTACCATGCTGATTCGCTAAAATTTGCTTTGGCCACCAGTTTTGCGTAAAAGTATTACTTAAAATACCGCCATGCCGCAGCACATCTCGGTATTGATCTACTGCACCTTCCCACGGAATGATTGCTGCCAAATGAGGTGGATTTAAGGCTGCAACCTGCCACTGTTTAATGGCTAAGTATGAAATTCCTAATAAACCAACTTTGCCATTGCTCCATTCTTGCACCCCAGCCCATTCAATACACTCAAAGTAATCTCTTGTCTCTTGAGGTGAATATAAATCTAAATAACCTGGAGATTGTCCACTCCCACGACTATCTACAACCACAATAATAAATCCATCAGGAACCCACCGCTCAGGATCAGGAACCTCCCATCGCAAGTACTGACCTGATGTACCATTTTGATCAATCTCTGGATAGATCGACTTTAACTTTTGCCATTGCGGTGTAAAACTATCCTCAAAGTGTACATCTTTACCATAGACGCCAAAAGACATCACAATCGGATATCTACCATCATCATCAGGACGAAAAACATTACACCGTAAAGCAGTCCCATCAGACATGGGTATCAAAATATTTTTTTCAACACGCATATTCGTCATAGTCTTCAGATTAATCCCTTTATTAAAATGGTTCAATCAGCTCAAGACCGTACAAACTTCTGTCACTGATCTATAAATGATTCAGCACGTAGTTGTTGGACACCAAGACTCTGAAGCTGATTATGGTTGCTTAATCCCCATTGTAGTAATCAGTTTTTTAAACATTTCATACTCGTCACGCAAATGCTCTCCATATTGCTTAGTAGATACATCGACCGCGGGCTGGGCACCTTGCTTGAGCAAACGATCGCGCACGTCAGGCAAACGCATTGCAATTACTGCATCACTATGTATCTTACGTACTACCTCCGATGGTAAATTAGCAGGCCCAACAAGCCCAATCGTTAACTCAGATTCAGCCTCTGGATACCCCAACTCACGAACCGTTGGTATTTCTGGGAAGTTGGGATTACGGACCCTTCCAGTAGTGGCTAAAGCAAGCGCTTTACCTCCTTGGAATACTGGCACAGCCGAAGATGTTAAAAATACAACAAACTGAACATCTCCTGACCACAAACCAGTGTAAGAATCACCAACAGAACGATATGGGATATGCGTAACTTTTATTTTAGTCGCTCGATTAACAATCTCGGCGGCTAAGTGCGCGGCAGTGCCATCTCCCAGAGATCCAAAATTGAGCTCGCCAGGCTTAGCTTTTGCTAGGTCAACTAAGTCTTTCAGAGTCCTTACATTATTCTTCAGGGAAGATACAACCATGCTTGGCATAACAATGATCTGTGCAATCGGAGTGAAGTCATTGATTGGGTGATATGGCGGCTTAGACTGCAGTAGTGGCGCAACCACATGCGAAGTTACTGCAACTCCAATCGTATAGCCATCAGCTTGAGCTGAAGCAATAGCTTGCGCTCCAATAATACCTCCGGCACCAACCCGATTCTCCACTATATGCTGCTGGCGATTAACCTCAGACATACCCTGAGCAAGAGCTCTTGCAATTGTGTCCCCCGCAGAACCAGGCGGTGTTGTAACAATCATTCGGATTGGCTTATTGGGGAAATCAATGCTTTGCGCTTGAATCTGTTCACACCCAAAGCTAAATAGAATAACTAACCCTAAAAAAAACTGTTGCTGTAGCAAACGTATAGCACACATAACATCCTCCTCGAATTCTTCAATTTGCTTTCTGATTGGTTCAACTAGAGACTTCTGATTCGATTTTTAAACGTGCAGAAAATACTTGTTAGTCATCATTTTTTTATTGACTACCATCTTAGTCAAATCGATTTAATTTCTTTAATTTGATTACATTCATTCACTAAAACAATAGTCGGCCGAAATGAAATAGCGTCTTTTTCAGGGACAGTACCATAGGTGCAAATAATTAATGGATCTCCAACATGCGCTTTTCTGGCAGCTGCGCCATTTAAAGAAATGATTCCAGAGCCTCTTTGAGCCTTAATAATATATGTGGTGAAACGTTCGCCATTATTGATATTGTAAAGTTCAATTTTTTCAAACTCGCACATTTGGGCCGCGTCAAGCAAGGCTTCATCAATGCCGCAGGAACCTTCGTAGTTCAAGTCAGCTTCTGTAACAGTCACGCGGTGCAATTTGGCCCGCAACATGATTCGGTTCATGAAAATATCCTCCTGGCAAGAGTTTACCAGTGTCCTTACTATTAGATGGTATATCGATTCATGCTTATTGAGCTAGGTACTAAAATGTCAGATCAAAATGTCTTTTAAATCGATTACCCCTCCAATCAAGTGCTTACCTAGTGGTAAGCTGTAGTTGACTGATAACATAGGTCTACTTCTCCTATCAAAATTGAGGATAACAACCTCTATAGTTATGAACTCTTCAGAAAAATCCTCCATAAAACAACGCATTAAAGAACTTTTACTTATAACTGATGCTGTACTCGTTGCGCACTATTATGTTGATGGAGATATTCAAGACCTGGCTCTAGAAACCGGTGGCTGTGTTGCCGACTCACTAGAAATGGCACGCTTTGGTAAGGCTCATCCCGCCAAACATTTGATCGTAGCAGGTGTGCGCTTTATGGGTGAAACCTCAAAAATACTCTCGCCCAATAAAAGAGTCTTTATGCCAGATCTAGAAGCAACCTGCTCTCTTGATTTAGGTTGTCCTAGTGATGATTTTCATTTATTTTGCGACAAACATCCAGATCGCACAGTAGTTGTCTATGCCAATACGAGCGCTGCTGTGAAAGCTCGAGCAGATTGGATGGTCACTAGTTCATGCGCCCTTGCAATTGTTTATCAATTGCACCTTTCTGGGAAAAAAATACTTTGGGCACCCGATAAACACCTTGGTAATTATATTCAACAGCAAACCGGCGCCGATATGATTCTTTGGGATGGAGCTTGCATTGTCCATGATGAATTTAAAGCTGTTGAATTAGCGGCTCTGCGAGAAAAACATCCCCTAGCGAAAATCCTCGTTCACCCTGAGTCGCCCGCCAACGTTATTGCCTTAGCTGATATGGTGGGATCTACTGCCAGTATGCTAAAAGCAGTAATTGATGGAACTGCAAGAGAATATATCATTGCCACAGATCAAGGAATCCTTCACCGGATGCGTCAACTAGCTCCCCAAAAAATATTAATCGAAGCCCCAACTGCTGGCAACAGTGCTACCTGTAAAAGCTGTGCGCACTGTCCATGGATGGCCATGAATAGTCTATCCAGTATTTTGCAATGCCTTGAGAACCATGTTGGTGAAATACATCTACCAGAAACAACTCGTCAAAAAGCCCAAGTTTGTATTGAACGAATGCTCGACTTTACTCAAAATAATCCAGAACTTCTTGCGATTGCTCAACACGGCTTTGTAGCTCAAATTGGAGCTGCTTGATTACTGAATTCAGAATTCTTTTTTGATACGTAAAATTATCAATGTGTTTTATTAAAGATAATATCAACCCCTTTACGTCGTCAGTAGCCCTAAAAATTAGGCTAAGGGTACAGTATTGTGGGTTTTGAAAGTACATATGTTTGTGGATAATCTTCCGTAAAATGAGCGCCACGACTTTCTTTTCGCGATAGAGCACTTAGAACAATTAACCGAGCATTTTCCACGAGATTTCTTAACTCAATCAGCCCTACACTGATACTAAAACTAGAATAGTATTCATTTACTTCTAGTAATAATAAGTCGATTTTCTGTAGGGCATTTTCTAGTTGTTTAGTCGACCGCACAATACCAACATCATGCCACATTAAAGAGCGTAACTCCGCTCTTTTTGTGCTAAGAATAGATTCATCAATGTCCTCAGCTCTATTATTTTCAAAAGCAGTAACTCTTGGAACACCCTTTTTATGCTGAGATAGAATAATCTGGCTGACTGCTCTACCCATAACAACACATTCTAGTAGGGAGTTACTTGCCAACCGATTTGCGCCGTGTAGACCGGTACAAGATGCTTCCCCGACCACATAAAGTTGGTTAATATCTGATTGGCCAACTATGTTAGTTATTACCCCACCACAACTGTAATGTGCAGCTGGAACAACTGGGATCCCATTGGTTGATATGTCAATTCCGCATGATAAACATTTTGAATAAATCGTTGGAAAATACTCTTTCAAAAATCTTTTTCCTAAATGTGTTGCGTCTAGAATCACAAAATCTAATTGATGTTTTTTTAACTCGAGATGAATAGCTCTTGCAACAATATCTCGAGGTGCTAATTCCATACGACTATCGTAATCCACCATAAATCGATAGCCATTCGGTAACCTTAAATATCCCCCCTCGCCCCTTAAAGCCTCCGTAATTAAAAAAGATCTCTCTTGAGCATGATATAAAGTGGTTGGATGAAATTGAATAAATTCCATATTACTTATTCGACACCCTGCTCGCCAAGCCATTGCTTGACCATCACCGGTAGCAATATTTGGATTAGTAGTGTATTGATAAACCTGCCCAACTCCTCCTGTAGCAAGAACAAGATGGTTTGTAGTGAGCGTTAAAGCTTGTTTGTTTCTAATGTCGAAGACATGCACACCTTTACAACAATTATTATTTTTATGCTTTGATTTAATTGATATGGTATTCTTGGCAGGTTTTTCTATGATCAAATCAAGGGCAATCCAATGCTCTAAAAATTGAATTCGTGGATGCGCTCGCGCTTTAGTAAGGAGTGCTTGATGTATGACCCTTCCTGTAGAATCATTGGCGTGAAGTATTCGACGATGTGTATGGCCTCCTTCACAGGTTAAATGCAGTCCCAAAGGTCCAGCAGAATCTGGGGTAAATAAAACCCCCTGATCTAATAACCAGGCTATCGTACTGGCACTGTTTTGAGTAAGGTACCGAGCCGCAGCCTCTAATGCGATTCCGGCACCTGCTTCAAGAGTATCTGCCACATGAAGCTCGAAGCTGTCCTTTTTATCAAGAACACCAACAATACCTCCCTGTGCCCATGCAGAGGCATTCAAAGTAAGCTCTTTTTTGACAAGGACTAAAACATCGCGATACCTAGCGACCTCTATTGCTACTGTTAAGCCAGCTAAACCAGCGCCAATAATAATGACATCGTGGTGTGCTTTTAGTTCCTCGTGTTGGTTCCTAGAAATTTCCATAAAATTTTTATATTATCTTTTTAAAAATAAAATGGATCGATCATTTGACACTACAATGTGTAGGGAATCTATTTAAAATGCGGTGATAATATACCTAACGGAGAAGTGGCAGAGTGGTCGAATGTACCGCACTCGAAATGCGGCGTACTGCAAAGTACCGTGGGTTCGAATCCCACCTTCTCCGCCAAAAAATACAAAATCTATAAAAAACAATTACTTATAGATTTTTTGGGGCTCTTCATCATAATTGGGTATGTTCAACCAGATACTTGCTATTGCCTCTCACTTTGAGACCCTTCACCACACCCAACCAAGGTGGGGTCACATTGAACTACTCGTAATACACGCAAAAGCAAGCGAAGACAAACGACATCCAAGCAAACCTGCGTAGTTATTTATACAACTCAAGATGAGTGATTTTCCTAAGCTTTATGGAAATTAGTTGAAACAAGTAGAATTAAGAAGGAGTGAAATAAAAAGATTTAACTCAATTAATTTGATTTAATGATTTGCCCATACAGCAAATCCTTAGCTGAATTTTTTTCACCCTTAATATTTAGCAAATTCAATAACAGTGGGTAAACTTCAATGTTTTCAATACCACCAATAGTTTTATTTAAGACGCGATAACCCGAGGCTATAAATATACCAAACATTTCCTCTTCATAAGGGTCATGGCCATGTTGTCCCAATATGTGCCAGTTTTTATCAGCAATTGTGTAACCAATTTTTGCCAAACAAACAATATCGGGTATACGCCGATGCGATCCAAAACGATATTTTGCAGGGATACTAGCTTTGTGCCAACAATCCATATTTTTTTCTTGTTTAAGGGTGTTAAGGACATTAGATAAAATTTCTTGATTAATCCGAATCCCCGCAAGAGGACCTTGCCACTCAATTACGGCTCTTGGATGAGCCTTTAAGATTTCATCTATTTGTATTTTATTTTCAAGAGGAACTTCTACCATACCGTGGTCTGAAACTATAATAAAAGTAGTATTTTTTAAAATACCTATCTGGTCTAAGCCGAACAACAATTTCTCAATTGCATAATCAACATTTTTAATACTTTTATTTACTTCTTCACTTTTAGGCCCAAAGCGATGGCCAGCAGAATCTACTTCAGAAAAATAGAGGGTTGCAAAATCAGCCCTGCTTGACTCCTCTCTGTTTAACCATACAAGTAATTTTTCGGTTCTTTGAAGAGATGTCATATTATGGTCATAAGCTAACCAGTCACGTGGTTGTCGATTTCTTATTTTAGTTTCAGTTCCAGGCCAAAATAAAGTAGATGCTATACCACCCTGTTCCTCAAGGCTAACCCAAATGGGTACCCCCTCATTCCACCATTCTGAATTGGCTATCGCCTTTCTTGCAGATAGCGTAAAAGTTTCCGGAATCAGAGGATCTACCATTGTGTTATTTACGATACCATGTTGATCAGGATAAAGTCCGGTTACCATGCTGTAATGATTCGGAAAGGTAACAGACGGAAAAGTTGAAATTAAATGACTTGCTAAAGCACCATTTTTTGCGAGCATATTTAGGTTCGGACTAATATTTCTTTTGAGATACTCGGGCTTAAAACCATCAATAGATAAAAGAATAGTTAATGGCTTAATATTATTTTTTGGCTGGGCCTGACAAGTTCCTAGAAAACCGCCCATAAAAAAAGTTGCAAATAAGACCTTTAGATAAATGTGGAAAGACATTTTGAGGTACTTATTGTATTAAGAGGATCTAAAGAGTAAATAAAATTTAATATTTTCTAGGATCAACTCATTTCTAGTATTTAAAAAATTAAACACGATCAAAGAAATTAAAGCCAAAGCAATACCAAATGCAGTCGAGTACAAAGCAGTGCCGATACCAGCACTGACTCCAGAAGGATCGGACATGCCAGAAGACGACAATGCTAAAAAGGTATCTACAATTCCGAAGATTGTCCCTAAAAGCCCCAATAACGGTGCGGCAGTAATGATGGTATCAAGCATCCATAGCTTTTTATAGAGTTCTTGACGCAGATCAATGTATAAAGCATCTGTGCGATCTTGGACAACATCTAATTTAGTTGCCTGACTGTAAAGACTCTCAACTGACTTTACAACTTGGGAAACAAAATCATTTGAAAGATTGTTTAAATGCTGATTTGGTGTTTCTTTAATAGTTTTCGCTACTAACCTGGAGCGTTTTAAATTATTACTAATAAAAATAAAACGCTCCACACTAATTAAAACAGCCAAAAAAACACAAAAAAACATCAAGCCATAAATTATATTATGTAATAAATCCATTAAAAGTCCGAAGAAAACGACATACTGATAAATGATGGAGCAGCATTGTAATAAGATATTGATGAA
>RFMZ01000130.1 GCA_009927445.1 Betaproteobacteria bacterium | reverse complement strand
CTAAAAAATAGAGCCATTGTTTCTTCTCTTACACGAGCTAGTGCGACACAGGATGGTCTAGTAACTCCTTTGATGAAAAGTTATTACACGGACTATGCACGAGGTGGTTGGGGAATGATTGCTACTGAGGCAACTTATATCGATCAACAATACAGCCAAGGGTATTCCTATCAGCCTGGTATTGCTAATCAACAGCAGGCTGACTCTTGGGCCGAGGTGGTTGAGGCTGTCCATGCCCAAGGTACTCCGATTTATATGCAACTCTTTCATGCTGGCTCGGTTAATCAAGGTAACCACTGGGTTAGTGAGTCTATCGCTCCATCAGCTGTCAGGCCAAAGAGTGTTCAAGTTAGTCGCTATCGTGGCAATAATGAACCTTTTCAAATGCCTCGTGTCATGACTCAACAAGAAATAGACGAGGTCATCGTTAGTTTTGCAGAGGCAGCACGTCGTGCGATTAGTATTGGTTTTGATGGAGTTGAAATACATGGTGCGAATGGCTATCTTCCAGATCAGTTTCTAACGACCTATACAAATCAAAGAACCGATCGGTATAACGGAGATGTAATGGCTAGATTGCGATTTCATCTAGAACTACTAAATGCGGTTCGAGCAGCGATACCAGGTAAGTTACTCGGAGTTCGTATTTCGCAAACAAAGGTGACCGATTTAGAGTACAGCTGGCCTGGCCAGGTTGAGGATGCTCAAGTTATTTTTTCGGAAATAGCCAAGACTGACGTTGACTTCATTCACGTTGCAGCGCACCATGGCGTTAATCCTATCTTTGGAACTTCTAAAAGTCTATCTGGGCTAGCTAAAGAATATAGTGGGCTACCCATCATTGCTAACGGCAAATTGCATGAGCCACTGAGTGCTGAATCTGCCCTAAAAAGTGGCGAGGGCGATTTTGTATCTATTGGTAAAGGTGCTTTAGCAGACCCTCATTGGCCCAATAAGCTACTTGCAGGACAGGTTCCTATTGAGTTTGTTCCCGACATGATTAGTCCTTTGGCAACTCTTGAAAATTATTATGATTGGCGAACTAAGTCCACAGGTTCTGACCAGTAACAATGCAGTATAAGTGCGCTAAGACAAAGTAATAATATGAGACCGTAAGCCAGCGTCAAGCCGTAATTACTAAAAAGTACCATACATCCCCAAGAGCCAAGGGCTCCACCCATAAAAAAGACGCCCATAAAGAGGCTATTCAGACGACTTCGGGAGGTGGGCAGGAATTCGAAAACTGCTTGTTGGCTCAGGACTAAATGTAGGGTCACTGCAAAATCGAGACAAGCGGCTGCGAGAAGCAGGCAACCTACAATCCAAATTGGGGATTGGGTTAAGCCGATAAGGGCTAAAAAACTTGCCAGTAAGGCTAAAACTAGCGCGCCCCATAAACCTTTTTTAAATAAGCCATGATCCTTAAGCCATCCGGCTAATGGTGCCGCAATGGCTGCAGAGATTGCAATTAAGGTAAAAAGTCCTAATTGATTTTGGGAGAGGCCTATCTCATCAGAAACCAATAGAACTGGCGTAATTGACCAAAACGCGCTTAGCGCTGCAAATAACAGACCCTGACAAATAGCCCGGTGACGAAGTAGGGGAACGGAAAACCAGAGAGATATCTGATTCTTTACAAACTCAGCATATCTCTCACTTGGATTTGGGTGAACTAGTGGGAGGATTTTCATACAAACAATCGTTGCAATTATCATACAAAAAGCAGATACAAAAAAAACAATTTTCCAGTTCCCCAGTGACGCAAAAAAAGAGGCCAAAGGACGGCTCAGGGTGACTGCTACCATGCCACCCGCTATGAGGGTTCCGAAGGTCCGTCCTCTTTGCACGGGATGAGATAGGCTAGTGATGAATGGTGACATAATTTGACCGCCACATAGCCCGATTCCTAATATAAATGAGGCGATGACTAGGGATATCCAATCGGTCCAGATAGCGATACATAAAAGACTCACAACGATGAGACTCATCATTGCCAAAACGAGATATCGACTAGCGATTCTGTCCCCTAGAGGCACAATCAATAACAGCCCAAGTGCTACACCAAATTGGCATGCTGGTATGAGGATATTCGCTTGTGAGATTGTCCAGCCCATTTCTAGAGCAATAAATGGCGTTAGAGGTTGAAACAAATACATATTTGAAACCAGAAGCCCCATACAGGCCGCGCAAAGAAGAATTTGACTACGACCAAGAGGGGGTAATTCTTGGTCAAGAGAGATTTGTGTCATGTGAGTATTTAAATAAGAGCCTAGATTGAAATCAAGTAAGGCTCTTCAATCTCGAGTTAAAACAGCAATTTTCTAAATTCCTAGACCCTTCAAAGCAGGTTCTGGATAACGTGTTCCTGCGACGCTATTGATTGGGAACATCTCATTGAGGATTTGAATTTCTGGCGGTGTCAACTTGACATCAACGGCAGCAAGATTTTGTTCAAGATAAAGTACTTGTTTGGTGCCAGGGATCGGGAATATGTCATCTCCTTGAGCATAGACCCAAGCTAATGCTAATTGAGCTACTGTGATGCCTTTGGCTGTAGCAATTTGCTCTAGGCGTTCTAATAGGCTTCTATTTTTATCGATATTCTCTGACTTAAAGCGTGGCTGAACTCGACGACCATCTTTCTCGCCGAGTGCTTCAAGAGATTTAATGGTACCGGTGAGGAAACCTCGTCCAAGAGGCGCATAGGCCATAAAAGCTATTCCTAATGAGCGACAGGTTGCTAAGATGTCCTGCTCAACATCTCGGCTCCAAAGAGAGTACTCGGTTTCTAGAGAAGTGATTGGATGTATTTTGTGCGCTTTTTGGATAGTGCTCGGCCCTGCCTCAGATAGACCGATGAAACGCACTTTGCCTTGTTCAACAAGACGTTTCATAGCGCCAACTGTTTCTTCAATGGGTACTGTAGAGTCAACTCGATGGAGCGCATAGAGGTCAATATGATCAACGCCTAAGCGCTGGAGAGATCGGTCAATCGAGATGGCTACATGCTTGGGGTGTCCGCCTGTAAAGCCAGTATCGCCACCGCCTGCAAGAGCGAGATTACCAAATTTTGTACACACAACTGCTTGGTCACGCCGACCCTTTAGTGCTTGACCTACTAGGGACTCATTCACCCCATTACCATAGGCATCAGAGGTGACAATCATATTAACTCCCAGATCGAGGGCTCGGTGAATCGTTGCAATCGAGCCTTGGTCATTGGGTTGCCCATATAAAATAGACATTCCCATACAACCCAAGCCTTGGATAGAAACTTGGGGACCCGTTAATCCTAATTGACGTTGTAACATGGC
>RFMZ01000231.1 GCA_009927445.1 Betaproteobacteria bacterium | reverse complement strand
GTATTTTTGCTTGTACATCGTTTGGTATTGTGTATTACGTCTTGTCGAGTGGCGACGACTTTATGGACCGTAACACGATGCCCAATCAAATTGATATCGCCGTAGGTCTGGCCCTTATCTTTTTAATTCTAGAGGCCTTAAGACGCACGAATGGCTTAATTTTATTGGCTGTTACTTTATCGTTTTTAGCTTATGCTTTATTTGGCAACTATTTGCCTGCTCCATGGACGCATAAGGGCTACGACATTGCGCGTTTAGTGGGTTATATGTATATGACCTTAGAAGGTATTTTTAGTACTGCGGTCGATGTTTCCTCAACCCTGATTATTTTATTTACTATTTTTGGTGCTTTTTTGCAATTTACTGGCGCTGGTAAATTTTTTATTGATTTTTCTTTTGCCGCGATGGGTGGTAAGAGTTCGGGTGTTGGTCGCACGATTGTTATGTCATCCTTTTTGTTGGGTGGCCCATCTGGTTCGGGTGTGGCAACTACTGTTACAGTCGGCTCGGTGGCCTCATCGATGTTAAGTAAAATTGGCTACGATAAAAATGCTGCTGGGGGATTATTAGCGGCTGGTGGGTTGGGTGCAATTATTTCCCCGCCGGTATTAGGCGCTGCCGCATTTTTAATCGCCGATTTCTTAAAGATTTCTTATTTAGATGTCTTGCTAATGGCTACGATTCCGACCATCCTATTTTATTTAGGTTTGTTTGTGATGGTAGAGATTGATGTTCGCAAATATGCCTTGCATGAGCAAACCATTGAAGCGGTGGATACCGCTTGGAACTTAACAAAAAAATATTGGTATCATTTTTTCTCCTTAGTATCTATTGTCGTTTTTATGTTGTTTGGATTTTCGCCGATCATGTCGGTATTCTGGGCAACAGTGACCTCAGCTTTAACAAGTATGGTGCGTTCTGACACTTCGATTCTTTCCTGGGACTGGTTACGTGGCCGAGAGTCCTTTTTTATGGGTTTATATTCATCAAATCTTGTAAAGGCTTTAGCTAGTGGTTCGACAGGTGTTTTATCGATTGCGGTAACTTGTGCAGGAGCGGGCTTAATTGTTGGGACTGTGACCTTAACTGGTTTAGGACTGAAGTTTAGTAGTATTGTGATTCAATACGCTGGCGGGTCTTTACTGCTTACCACCATTTTTACAGCCTTAATTGTTTGGATTGTCGGATTAGCTGTGCCAGTTACAGCTTCATATATTATTTGTGCGGTGATTGCAGCGCCAGCCATGATTCAACTTGGCGTACCTGCTTTTGCCGCCCACATGTTTATTTTTTACTACGCAGTCCTATCTGAGGTGTCCCCTCCGACAGCTTTATCACCTTTCGCGGCTGCTGCGATTTGTAAAGGGGATCCATATAAGACGACTTTACAAACCTGGAAGTATGTAGCGCCTGCTATTTTGGTTCCTTTTATGTTTGTACTCGATCAGTCGGGCGTGAGTTTGCTACTCATGGGGTCCACTAAGGCCTTAGCAAGCGCCAATTGGATGGATATTGCCTTAGCATTTAGTACTGCGGTAGTTGGCGTGATCGCTTTGGCTGGGGGATTGCAGAACTGGTTTATTCTAAAAGATCACTGGCTAGAGCGTTGGATATTGATTATTTCTGGGGTAGCGTTAGCTTATCCTTCTGGCTATTCTGATGCGATTGGATTATCAGGATTTGTTTTAGTGGTGTTCTCTCAGTTAATTCGTCAAAAAAGTCAAAAATCCCAGTTGATCAGTTAAATCGTATTCCTAGCCTAGGTCAATTCTTGAGTTGTCAGTCGGGGGAGTATAACCGTTGGCAAGATTTTATCTGACTGTGAAAGTGGTACTAGAGAATAGAGTAAAGTAATAAGTATTCTAGTATTTAAAAGTATGCTTATTTACTAATAATTGCTTAATAATTTAATTAAATTGTTGATTTGTAAAGATATTTATTGGGGAGCAAAAAATGAACAAACCATTAACCATGGACCAAACTAAGCGATCTGGAGTGATTGCAGCCCATTCGATTGATGAGTACGTTATTTCGGTGCCGGACTTAGATGTAGCGCAAGAGTTTTACACACTATTTGGCTTACGCGTTGAGCGGGTGGGTAATACTTTAGAGCTTTATACCTTTGAAACAGAACATCGTTATGCACGCATTTTAAAGGGTGAAAGAAAGCGTTTACAGTGGTTAACATTTGGGATTTATGCCGACGACGAAGAAGCATTTAAGGCGCACTTAAAAAAAGAAAATGTCGCTTTGATTGATTCTCCTGACCCACAAGCGCAGGGCGGTATGTGGTTCAATAGTCCAGATGGATTTCCGATTCAAGTTCGAGTTTGTGCAAAGACATCCCCCTCAATGCCCCCCAAAAGAGTTTTTGCTCCTGAATCTAATGGTAGTGGTCGGTCGCCTAATAAAGCAAAAGTAAAAAAAGTATTGCCGAGCTATTTGTCGCATGTACTTATTTTTACCAAGAGTGTTACCCAATCAGCAGATTTTTATATGCGCGTTTTAGGGTTGCGTTTATCTGATTCTGCGGGTGAGGATTTAATTGCCTTTGTGCATAGTCCGCATGGTAGTGACCATCACTTGCTAGCATTTTTAAAGTCAGAAGATTACGGCTTTCATCACAGCAGCTGGGCGGTTGAGTCGATTGATCAAGTAGGTCTTGGCTCTATGCAAATGAGTGCGGGTGGTTATAGTGAGGGGTGGGGAGTTGGTCGCCATGTATTAGGCTCGAATTATTTTAGGTATATACAAGATCCGTGGGGAGGGTTTTGTGAGTACTCTTTTGATATTGACTTTGTACCCCATGATTTGGATTGGCCTGCTGCCAATTACCCACCGGATGATTCGCTGTATGCCTGGGGGCCAGATGTCAAACATGATTTTGGAACCAACTATGAAGTGTCTGGGAGGAATTTTGTATCTCCCAAAGCTCATATAGCGGCTTAATGATAACTAAGATGAGGATATGAGATGATTTTTGCATTTCACTTAATTGATAAGCCTGGCGCATTAGAGCAGCGTGTTGCACTGCGGCCTCTTCATAAGGAGTACTTGTCTCAAGTTGGTCAGGATGTTGCTTTTGCAGGGCCACTGACTAGCGATGATGGCCAAACCATGGTTGGTAGTTTATTAGTGATCGATTTTCCCAATCGGGATGCTGCCCATGCTTGGATTAAGGAAGAGCCTTTTACGAAAGCCGGAGTTTATGCCAGCGTCAGTATTTATCCTTTTGAAAATTTATGGCCGCAGAAGAAAGGTTTTCCGAAGTAGCAGAATTTTTTAGCCTATTTTTGAAATTGTTTGGTGTTTTTTTGAATTGAAGTAGATTACCCACTTCTGCTTTTGAACTCTCTTGTGGGTTGTGGTATTTAAATAATGAAGGAATCAAGATGAGATTATTGCGTTTTAAAACTCCTGATGGTCATCCAGCGCTTGGCGCTCGGGTTGATGATGAAGTAATTAACCTGACTGAACTTGGACTACCTGGAACATTAGATGAGTTGTTACGGCATGGTGCAGCAGGCATGGCATCTGTAACCGCAGCTATTGCTAAAGCAACCAAGCGAACCCCTCTTAAAAATGTGCAATTAATGGCGCCTCTGCATAACCCGCATAAAGCCTTTGCAATTGGTTTGAATTATCTCGACCACGCCCATGAGGGTAATTTTGATCCTCCTAAGCAGCCGGTATTGTTTCATCGATATCCCACATCTTGGGTGCCACATGGCGTAGCGATTGAAAGACCAAAGGCTTCGATCGAATTTGATTATGAAGGCGAAATTGTCGCAATTATTGGCAAGGGCGGCAAGTATATTACGAAAGAAAAAGCCCTCGACCACGTCGCAGGCTATAGCTTATTTAATGATGGTTCGATTCGTGATTTTCAATTTCGGTCTAGCCAGTGGATGTGGGGTAAGAATTTTGACCGCAGTGGTGGTTTTGGACCGGAGTTTATTTCAGCCGATGAATTACCTCGGGGCGCAGTTGGCTTAAATATTGAAACGCGTTTAAATGGCCAAGTTATGCAAAAGGCTAATACGCGCGATATGATTTTTGACATTGTTACCTTAATCGTAGCCTGTTCTGAGGGTATGGAATTGCATCCTGGCGATATGATTATTACTGGCACACCAGCTGGTGTTGGCTTTGCACGTAAACCGCCCGTTTTTATGAAGGCTGGTGATATTTGTGAAGTTGAGGTAGAGGGCATGGGCATTTTAAGTAACCCAGTTATTGACGAAGTTTAATCCGAAGTGCTTGGGCCTTTGATAGGCCCAAGAATAAATTAGATCCTATTATGAGAATTTTTACATTTGAAAAAGCTGGTAAACCGACACTGGGTGTATTGCGTTCGGTGGCAGCAGAGCAGTACATTGATTTAGAGTTGGCTGGCTATGCCCATGCGCATGATTTGTCGCAATTATTGGCGCAGCCTAATTGGCAAGATCAGATAGGGACCATTTTAGAAGAGCATCCCATGCATGCTGTTCAAGCTATGGCTGGCGTCAAATTTTTACCATTAATCCCCAATCCAGGAAAAATTATTTGTGTTGGTTTGAATTATGCTGATCATGCCAAAGAGGGTGGCCATGCAATTCCTGATCACCCCAGTTTCTTTTTACGGGTAAATTCTTCACAAGTTGCGCATGAACAACCTATGCGCGTTCCAAAGGCTTCTTCGAAACTAGATTATGAAGCCGAATTAGCTGTGGTGATTGGCAAGACGGCGCGTCATTTGACCGCCGAAAATGCCCTTGATTGTGTTGCTGGATATTCTTGTTATAACGATGGCTCAATTCGTGATTACCAACGTAAGGGAACGCAGTGGACTTTGGGCAAGAATTTTGATCTCACAGGAAGTTTTGGGCCATGGTTAGTTAGCGCGGACGAGTTACCTAAAGGTGCGCACGGTTTGAAAGTACAAACGCGACTAAACGGTCAATTATTGCAAGATGGTAATACTGCTGATTTTTTATTTAATGTTGCGCAGGTCTTGGTGATTATGTCTGAGGTCATGACACTAGAGCCTGGGGACGTGATCATTACTGGCACGCCAGCGGGAGTTGGTTACGCTAGAAAGCCACCGATCTTTATGAAAGCTGGGGATATTTGTGAGGTTGAAGTTGAAGGGATTGGAATTTTACTAAACACGATTGCGAATGAAGTGAGTTAACTAAATGTTCATTCCTACACATTAAATGCGTATGGTTAGTAAGATTTATTTCGTATTTTTTTGAATCATTGAATGTATTGGAGAATGTATGTCATCAGTTCTAAAGTCGGAATATGCGCCGCTACCAAAAGGTAAGGCTTTAATCCAGTTGTACTCTTGGGCTACGCCCAATGGCCATAAGATTCACATTATGCTTGAGGAGTGTGGATTTGTATTGGGAAAGGACTGGGATTTGCATGCGATTGATATTGGCAAGGGAGAGCAATTTAATCCAGAGTTTTTAGAGATTAGCCCCAATAATAAGATTCCGGTATTGACCGATCGCGCCGGCCCAGGAGGCAAGCCAATTAGCCTATTTGAATCAGGTGCAATGCTGATGTATTTAGCTGGCAAGACTGGGAAATTTTTACCGGATAGCACTTATAATAAGTATAAGGTACTGGAATGGCTCATGTTTCAGATGGGTGGAGTTGGTCCAATGCTTGGGCAAACGCATCATTTCCGTTTATATGCACCCGTTAAAATTGAGTATGCGATTGATCGTTACTCGAATGAAACCAAACGTTTGTATGGTGTCATCGATAAACAATTATCGACGCATCGCTATATTGCTGGTAAGAAGTATTCGATTGCCGATATTGCTATTTTTCCGTGGTTAAGAAATTGGAAAAATCAGGGTATTGAGATTACGGACTTCCCGCATTTGCACGCGTGGTTTAACGGCATAAGCGAGCGTCCTGCCGTAATTCGCGCGGTTGAGATGTTAACTAGTCTTCGGAAACCTTTGCACGATGACAAGGCACGCGAAATATTATTTGGTAAAACGCAGTACACCAAAAAATAGTTTGTATATTAGCAGCTTCATCAGTTAGGTGATAAGGGCTGCTTTTTTATAACCAATGACAACGTCTTTTGATCAGCTCATTGATCGCTCACAAACGCAATCAGTGCGGTGGAGTTCTCATCCCAAGGAAGTAATACCTTTGTGGGTGGCGGACATGGACTTTGCCTGCCCACCTTGCATTCAAGATGCTCTGCATCAGCGGATCGAGCATGGCATTTACGGGTATACCAAGGCTAGCGAGCATTTACGCGAAGCAATTATTGCATATCTTCAAAGGCGCTATCAATGGCAGATATTGCCTGAATGGCTGATTTTTTTACCTAGCGTTGTGACAGGTCTGTATCTCATTCCAAGTCTTTTTTTAGAAACGTATGAGCAGGCTTTGATTCCGAGTCCGGCTTATCATCACTTTCAGATGGGGTTAGAGCAGAGTACAAGATCTTTTGTGAAATATCACTTTACTGAGCAATCAGGACGGTGGGCAATTGATTTTGACGAATTAGAAACGCTTGTTACTTCGCAGACCAAGTTACTGATGCTTTGCAATCCCCACAATCCTGGGGGTACGGTATTTCACAAGGATGAGTTAGAAAAGCTTGGTAGTTTTGCAGTTCGGAATAATTTGATGATTTGTTCGGACGAAATCCACGCAGATTTAATTTTAGATACCGATAAGTCGCATCTGCCGATTGCTAGTCTTACAAGAGAGATTGGTGAGCGAACCATCACGCTAATGTCGCTCAACAAGGCGTTTAATTTTCCAGGCATTGGTTTAGCATGGGCGGTAGTTCCTAATCAGGCAATGCGTCAAAAGATCCAGCAACCTTTACATGGACTCATACCATCTCCTAATCTACTGGCTTATGAAGCCACATTAGCTGCGATTTCGGCTGGTCAGACTTGGCATACTGAATTGCTGAACTATTTAAGAAATAATCGAGATTATGTGATGCAGCGAATTAATCGTTTACCGGGCTTAAAGACCTTGCATCTTGAAGCCACCTATTTAGCTTGGATAGATGCTAGTGGCATAGACGATCCATATCAACGAATGTTGGATGCGGGAGTAGCTTTGTCACCGGGGGCTCAGTTTGGAGCGCCGCAATTTTTGCGTCTTAATTTTGGCACGCCAATGAGTCGCCTAAAGGAAGCTTTAGATCGAATTGAGTTGACCTTCAAATAATCGATTGGATCAGTACTGAAAGACCCCACGCCCAGATTTTCTACCCAGATAGCCAGCGGCAACCATTTCGCGCAAGAGTGGGCAGGGACGGTATTTTGAATCATTGAAATTATTAAAATACACTTCCAGAACTGCTAGGCAGGTATCTAGCCCAATCAGATCAGCTAGAGCTAATGGGCCAATTGGTTGATTACAGCCTAGCTTCATACCTGCGTCGATATCTTCTGGACTGGCCAGGCCTTCTGCTAAGACAAAGAACGCTTCATTAATCATAGGGACTAAGATCCGATTTACTACAAAACCAGGCGAATTCTTGACGGTGATGGGTTCTTTCCCAATTTGCTTTGCCAACTTGTAAATTGTTTCGTGAGTAGCATCGCTAGTTTGTAATCCCCGAATAATTTCAACGAGTGCCATTAGTGGTGGCGGGTTAAAGAAATGCATACCAATGACACGCTCGGGATGCTGATCTAGCGCTGCTAATTCTGTCACAGATAATGAGGAGGTGTTGCTAGCAATGATGGTATCAGGAGACACTACATCTGAGATGAGTTGAATAATTTTTTCTTTAAGTTCTTTGTTTTCAGTGGCGGCCTCAATTACTAGAGGGAGATCTTTTAGGTCGGAGTAACTCGTACTTTGTTTAATCCGAGCAAGGGTATCGAATTTATCTTGGGGAGTTATTTTTTCTTTTTTAACGAGACGGTCTAGACTATTGGCAATACTTTGAAGACCTTTTTCCAGGGCAGCTTGGTGCAAATCGATCAGTGTGACCTCTAGTCCTGCTGCAGCAAATACTTGAGCGATACCACCACCCATAATGCCAGCACCGACGACGCCTAATGATTGAATAGTTGACATAATTTCCTTTTTTTAAACAAAGTTAGTGATTTATAGTGGGTGTATGGTTGATTTTTTCTCAACCATACAGTTGTGCCTCTAGCATTTTTACAAGGGTATAAATGCTTTGATTATATGGCGTTGCAATTTTGTGAGAGGCCGCCTTTTGCAAGATAAGGCCATTGAGATGATCGATTTCTGTTTTCTTTTTTTTAGCAAGATCTTGTGCTGTAGAGGATTTTTGTAATGGCCAGTTCGAACTAATATGTGCAATATCCGTTCGTATTTTATCTGCTTGCAGTGGGACATCGCAAGCGTGAGCAACACGGAGGCATTCGGATAAAAGTGCCTCCATCAAAGAGGCTATTTCTGGCAATTTTGACATGCTGGAGTAATTGATTTGGCCAATTGCTGAAATCCCATTAAAGACACAATTGATGACAAATTTTGTCCATAGGTCTGCAATCATATTTTCTGAGATTGTTGTGGGTATAGCTGCTTTTTCAAAAAGTTGTTGGATAGATTGCAGATGGCCTTCGGTCTGAACGGGGTCTTGGGGATTAGTTTGTGTTGTTCCAATCGTTAAATTGCCCCCACCAAAGTGAGTCACCGCCGTGGGACTTGATTTACCAATGGCGGCATAGATCATTGCTGGATAGCAGGATTGCTTTAGATTTTTTTGCAAGCGCTCACAATTGTCAATCCCATTTTGTAAGCTAAGAACAACTGCATCATGGGCTAGAAACGGTTTTATTTGCAAAGCTAGATTTTCTGTATCCGGTGTTTTAACACAGACTAGGACTAACTTTGCCTGTGCGGCATCGGCGTAGTTAGCGCTTGCTTTAATTGCAATATATTCATCCGCATGGGTCCATTTAATCGTTAAGCCTTTTGAGTTGAGGGCGCTTGCAACCGGTTCCTTAGCAATGAGCAGAACTGGATAGCCGGCCTTTGTGAGGAGCCCTCCAAAGAAACTGCCAACGGCTCCGGCACCGATGACAACAATATTTGTTGAGTTATTTAGCATTTAGAGCGTATTTAAGTCTGGTAAGAAAATTTCTTGGAGGTCATTTAAAAATTGTAGTCCAAGGGGGGTGCTTGAATTTGCGTTAGGGAGTCGGTAAGGAGTCCTTTTTGGATCGCCACCTGAAGATCTTTTTGAATGGCCGATAGATCTATACCGGTTCGGTCAAGAAAGTCTGTACTGGGGACACCCTCAATGAGTCGCAGGGCATTGAGCATAAATTCAAAGGGAAGTTCATGGCCATCAATTTGGCGCTCTTCTAGCATGGCTTTCGCTGGTGAAAATGCGGATTGCATATAGCTTTGAGGGTGGCGTTCTTTAATCGTGCGGATTATTTTATTCGGAAAAGATATTTTGCCATGGGCCCAGCGCCAATTCCGAGATAATCTCCAAATTTCCAGTAGTTTAATTGTGCTGACAGCGCTGATTTTTTTTTGCGAAAGCTGAAATTTCATACCGATCATAATCAGCATGATGGAGTAATTGATGGAGCATTTCTTGCATTTCGAAGGTGGTATCTTCGTCGGGCAAGGGTGGTGGAAAACTAGCAAATAAAGTATTGGGCTCTAGCGTCAGATGATAAAGAGAGATGTGTCCAGTCTCAAAGCTGAGTGCTTCCTTTAGATCTTGCATAGCTTGCTGAGTAGTTTGTTCTGGCAGGCCATACATCAAGTCAATATTAACGCGTAGAAAAGTTTCTTGAGCAATTCGAATAGCCTGTCTAGCTTCATCTGCCTGATGAATTCGTCCGAGGGCCTTTAGATGTTGATCATTAAAACTTTGGATTCCGAGAGATAGACGATTTACGCCACTTGCTTGGTAGGCTTTGAACTGTTGCACCTCGACCGAGCCAGGATTTGCTTCCATGGTAATTTCAATATCAGCGTCCATCGGTAGGCGGGCTCTGATATCGGCTAGGAGTTGATCAAGACCAGCTGCTGAAAGTAGGCTTGGCGTCCCGCCCCCAATAAAAATGGCATGAATTCTTCGGCCCCAGATGAGTGGCAGGGATGCCTCAAGATCGGCGCAAAGGGCTTTGAGGTAGAGTGCCTCATCAAAGTTCGTTTGATGTGATCCATTACTTGGAACGGCATGGGAGTTGAAGTCGCAATAGGGGCATTTTTTTGTACACCAAGGAAAGTGCACATACAAGGTAAGTGGTGGCAGGGACAACAAACTTACCAGCTTGTTCGGTTTGTTCAGTTTGAACTGAATAATGGATTCACTCATATAGACTCGCTCATTGGACCGTGTAGGCTTTTATTTGAGGCAGAAGTATTTTTAGTGCTAGGGCACGATGACTGATTTGATTTTTAAGATCGGGATCAAGTTCGGCGGCAGTCTTGCCAAGTGTTGGTAACCAAAAATAAGGATCATAACCAAAGCCATGATGACCACGAGGCGTATCAATCACTTCCCCGTGCCAGTCTGCACAGGCGATGATTGGCTCTGGGTCATTCGGATGGCGCAGCAGCACTAGTGCGCAGACATATCTAGCAGCACGTTGCTCGATACCCTGTAAAGCTGTTATGAGTTTTTGATTATTACTCGCATCATTTGCATGTTCGCCAGCATATCTTGCCGAGTAGATTCCTGGGGCGTCCATTAAAGCCTGTACACAAATACCAGAATCATCAGCTAGACTTGGTTTTCCACTGGCTAGGCAGGCTTGCCTAGCTTTAGCTAGCGCATTTTCAATAAAAGTACCGAAGGGCTCAGGTGCGGCCGGAATATTTAAGTCCCCTTGGGGAATAATACGAATACCAAGGGGTTCCATTACCGCACTAAATTCTCGAATTTTCCCAGGATTATTGGATGCTAAAACAATTTCTGGCAGGATTTTGGAGTTCATTTAGAGGTCTGTAGCGCATCTTGTTGCAGTTTGATGAGCTGCATGATTGATTCTTGCCCCAATTGCAACAGTTGCGTTAACTCGGATTGGCTAAAGGTGGCACCTTCTGCTGTGCCTTGTAACTCCACAATGCCACCCTGTCCGGTCATCACAATATTCATATCGGTATCACAGTTTGAATCTTCAGCATAATCAAGATCGGCAACAGGCGTCCCTTGATAGATCCCCACAGAGATTGCTGCCACATGATCGGTAATAGGATCTTGGCTAATTAGTCCTTTTTGGAGTAATTGGTTGACCGCATCACGCGCCGCAATAAATGCTCCAGTAATTGCGGCGGTGCGTGTACCGCCATCGGCTTGGAGGACGTCACAGTCAAGGTGGATGGTACGTTCACCAAGCGCTTTTAGATCGAAAATACTGCGTAGAGACCGACCAATGAGGCGTTGAATTTCTTGTGTCCGACCAGACTGTTTGCCTCTAGCAGCTTCTCGATCGTTACGCGTATGCGTGGAGCGCGGGAGCATACCGTACTCAGCGGTAACCCACCCCTTACCACTACCTTTTTGGTGTGGTGGGACTTTTTCTAAGACGCTGGCTGTACATAAGACTTGCGTGTCACCAAACGAAATGAGCACAGATCCTTCAGCATGTTTGGTGAAGTGGCGTTTGATGTCAACCGAGCGGATTTGGGAAGGTTGGCGTTTACTAGGTCGTTGTATCGTAGTCATTTATTTAGAGTGTAAAGATTGTAATATTGCATTATCGAACATTATTTTGGCAGGATAGAGTTAATCCGCTTTGAACACTTTACAATATCGTAATGATAAATAGTATGACTGGTTTTGGGGCGCATCGACAGCCCGTTCTGATTGCAGGAAAAGCTGTTGCTTTAGTGCACGTAGAACTGCGGTCAATTAATTCTCGATTTTTAGATGTATTGATTCGTTGTCCTGACGAATTACGCTTTGCCGAGACGATGATGCGAGAGGTCATCAGTAAAAAAATGAGTCGGGGGAAGATTGAGTGCCGCATATTTATTCAGCGAGACTTAGATACTGTATCGGGTAGTGAGACTACTTCGGGGACAACTTCGGGGATAAATTCGGGGATAAATTCGCAGGCTGTTTTAGAGCGATTTAACGCAACAGTATTGCAGGATTTACTCCTTCATCAAGAGTTGATCAAACAACAATTTGCGCAAGCAGATTTGTTAAGTGTTAAAGATATTTTGAATTGGCCGGGGGTGCTTAAGCAAGATGATGTGGTTAGTGCAGAAGTCATACTAAATCCGCTGCAGCTGGCTTTAGAAGAAGCCTTAGCATCTTTATTGGCAAGTCGGGCCATAGAAGGTGAGGCTTTGGGTAAGAGTATTTTAGATCGCGCTCAAAAAATGGCAGATTTAATTACTCAAATTGAACCATTACTGCCCCAAATTATTCAGGGATACCAAGATAAATTATCTGAAAAATTATTGGGTGTTTTAGCAGGCATCGATCAGCAAGTGAGTTCCTTAGCGAAGGGCGAGGTGGCTGATCGGATCCGTCAAGAGATTGTTTTATATGGTGTAAAGATTGATATTGACGAGGAGATTTCTCGGCTGAAGATTCATATTCAGGCAATTCGTAATGCCTTACAAAAGGGTGGTCCTGTTGGTAAGCGGCTCGATTTTTTAATGCAAGAATTGCAGCGAGAGAGCAATACTTTGGGGGCAAAATCTGTTTCTCAAGAAACCAGTGACGCTGCCATTGAATTAAAGTTACTCGTTGAACAAATTCGAGAGCAAGTCCAAAATCTGGAGTAGAGGAAGATGATCTATCGGGGAAGTATGATACTGGTTGTAGCCCCCTCTGGGGCAGGCAAGTCCTCCTTAGTGGCTGCATTATTAGAGGCTGACCCCACTATAGCCTTATCTATTTCTTGCACAACCCGCAGTCCTCGCCCCAAAGAAGAGCATGGTCGGGAATATTTTTTTATTTCACCAGAGGAGTTTTTGCAGCGACAAGCTGAGGGTGATTTTTTAGAGTCAGCGCAGGTTCATGATCATTTTTATGGCACATCGCGCTCGTGGATAGCCGAAAAGATGCAAATGGGTCAGGATGTGATCTTAGAGATTGATTGGCAGGGAGCCAGGCAAATTCGGTCTTTAGTACCACAGGCTATTTGGATTTTTATCCTCCCGCCCTCCATCCATTCTTTAGAGGAGCGTCTTTTGCGGCGTGGACAAGATGACCCTTTGACCATACAAAAACGCGTAAAAGCTGCTTATGCGGAGTTATCTCATAGTACTGAGGCGGATTACATCGTCGTGAATGATGTCTTTGAGAAGGCACTAGGGGAATTAAGGCAAATTATCAGTGTCAGTCGACTCAGAACGATGCCCCAATTCTTAAGGCATCATGACCTAGTTCAAACCTTGGGTATCCAAGCTTTTACGGATAGGTTAGAATAGGGCTATATTCTTTCTCATTTACATGCAGACGGATTCCCAATCCACCCTTAGAAAGTACATTATGGCCAGAATTACTGTTGAAGATTGTTTAAAAACGATTCCCAATCGCTTTGAGTTGGTCCTTGCTGCTACATATCGAGCGCGCCAATTAGTGCAAGGGCATACTCCCCGCGTTGAGTCGAAAGATAAACCAACTGTAACTGCTTTACGAGAAATTGCTGTTGGCATGACTGATCGCGACATGTTAACAAAAGTTCCTCTCTAAGGATAAGCGCTGTGGTGGCGCCATCGTCATCTAGTTCGGTAAAAGAGTTTTTACCGCCAGTCCCTGACTCAAACGGGATTATTGCAGCGATGCTTGAGAAATCAGGCAGGCACTTATTTGGGCCGACGTTTGCACCTGCCCAACCGCCCAAACAGCAAGTTATTAGTATTGCAGTATTGAGCGAAAAGCTCAGTTACCTCAAAGCCAGTGATCTAAAGTTAGTACGAAAAGCTTTTCATTTTGCAGATGAGGCTCATCTTGGGCAGTATCGTCAAAGTGGTGAGCCATACATTACCCATCCCCTAGCCGTTGCTGAATTATGTGCCGAGTGGAAATTGGATGTGTATTCAATTATGTCGGCTTTATTACATGATGTGATTGAAGATACTGGGCATACCTATGCTGAGTTGATTGAAACTTTTGGCCAAAAAGTTGGGGAATTAGTTGATGGACTTACAAAATTAGATAAATTAGAGTTTCAAAGTCATGCGCAGGCGCAGGCCGAGAGTTTTCGCAAGATGTTTATGGCAATGGCTAAGGATATTCGCGTCATTTTAGTCAAATTAGCTGATCGCACGCATAATATGCGGACCTTAGAATCGGTTACTCAGCAAAAGCGTCACCGGATTGCGATTGAGACGAGTGAGATTTACGCGCCGATTGCCCATCGTCTCGGATTGAATATGATTTATCGGGAACTTGAGGACCTCAGCTTTAAAAATGCTTGGCCAATGCGCTATCGTGCTTTAGAGAAGTCGGTAAAAAAAGTTCGTGGTAATCGTAAGGAAATGGTCAATCGAATCTTAAATGATGTTCGTAAAGCCTTTGCCAAAGTTGGATTAGAAGTAGATATACATGGGCGAGAAAAAAGTTTAGCGAGTATTTACCAAAAAATGCGTACTAAGCATTTAAGCTTTAGTGAGGTATTAGACGTTTATGGTTTTCGGGTCATTGTCCATACGCATGACGAATGTTATCGCGCTTTAGGTATTTTGCACGCCATGTATAAGCCGATGCCAGGCAAGTTTAAAGATTATATTGCGATTCCGAAGGTCAATGGTTATCAATCCTTACACTCGACAATGGTTGGTCCTTTTGGTATGCCCGTTGAATTTCAGGTTAGAACCCTCATGATGAATCAGGTGGCTGACGCGGGTATAGCAGCGCACTGGGGTTATAAAGATGGCACATCGGAGATGAGTGAAGTACAAAAGCGAGCGCATCAATGGCTGCAGTCTCTGATTGATTTAGAGGATGCAAGTCATGACCCGCAAGAATTTTTAGAGCACGTGAAGATTGATTTATTTCCAGACTCTGTTTATGTGTTTACGCCGAAGGGGCATATACGTGCCCTACCTAGAGGTGCTACGGCTTTAGATTTTGCTTATTCTGTTCATAGTGATTTAGGCAATAGTTGTGTTGCCGTTCGGATTAACGGCAGTCAGTTACCACTGAGAACTGAAATTAAAAATGGGGACATTGTCGAGGTCATCACTGCACCGTCCTCGCACCCTAATCCGACCTGGTTAACCTTCATTCGAACCGGTCGTGCCAGGGCAGCAATTCGGCACGCTCTTAAAACTAAGGGTTTGAGTGAGTCTTTGCAGTTAGGTGAGAGACTACTTTTGCAAAGTTTGCGATTACTGGATTTAGATTTAGCATTAATTACGCCGGTAGTTTGGGAGAGGTTATTGCACTGGACGGGTGCTAAGAGCCGACAAGATATTATGAGTGATATTGCTTTGGGGCGTCGCTCGGCTCCTGTCTTAGCTAAGCGTATCGAATTATTTGTTACCGAGGCTGGAGGTGCTAATCAACTAACTCTGGATAGTCAGGCTTGGTTACAGGGCTCTGAATATCCTTCGGATTTAAAGCATCATCGGTCGGCCTTAGAAGTTGACGGAAGTGATGGCATGTCAGTGCATTTTTCGGCCTGTTGCCATCCCATTCCAGGCGATATCATTACTGGTTATTTAGGTAAAGGTGAAGGCTTACAAATTCATATTTCTGACTGTGCATATGTCCGTAGAATTCAGCATAAAGATCCAGACAACTGGGTTGAAGTTCACTGGGCAACAGAACTATTTCGCGAATTTGAAATCCCTTTACGCGTGGACGTGAATAACTCAAAGGGGGTACTTGCTAAAGTTGCTAATAGCATTACTACTGCCGATGCAAACATCACGCACGTTGGTATGGATGATAGTTTTTCTGAAAAATCAGCTACCATTCGTTTTGGTTTGCAAGTCAAAGATCGTGATCACCTAGCAAGGGTGATGCGTAATTTACGTATTAACCAAGACGTGGTTCGCGTGACTCGGACTAAAGTCCATCAATAAGAACTATTCGAAGTAGCGCCACTTTAGAGATACTGCACATCTAAAATTTCAAGCGTTTCTAAGCCATCAGGAGTCTCTAGAGTAATCTCGTCACCGATACTTTTTTTGAGCATTGCTTTAGCGATGGGTGATATCCAACTCACATCGCCGTGCTCGACATCTACTTCATCAACACCTACTATTCGGATAGTTCTTTGTTTGTTTTGACTATTCTGGTAGGTAATTGTTGCCCCAAAAAAAACTTGATTGGTTGCTTCTCGCGTTGATGGATCAAGTACATGGGCAAACTCGAGTCGTTGGTTTAAAAAACGAATACGGCGATCAATTTCGCGCAATCTTTTTTTTCCATAAATATAGTCCCCATTTTCAGATCGGTCGCCATTGCTTGCAGCCCAATGAACAATTTGAACAGTTGCTGGCCGATCGACATCTAGAAGTTGGAGCAACTCATCTTTGAGTCGTTGGTGGCCTGTCGGAGTAATGTAGTTTTTCGTATTCATTTATGGCATAATAAGGGGCTTAC
>RFMZ01000243.1 GCA_009927445.1 Betaproteobacteria bacterium | reverse complement strand
CCTTCGAAGTTTACTCAGGCTAAAATAACACATACACTACTAAAAAGTACAAGCAACCATTATGAATCTAGAAAAAACATATCAAACCATCACTACGCAAGTCATTGATCAGCAGATCTTGCTGATTACACTGAATCGACCTGAAGTGGGTAATGCATTAAATACCATGATGGGCCAAGAGCTTTATGAATTATGGCGAGACATTACGGAGGATTGTGGTGAGATGCGTTGTGCGATTTTAACCGGCACTGGAAATAAAATATTTTGCGCTGGGGGTGATTTAAAAGAACGAAATGGCATGACAAAAATTCAATGGAAGCGACAACATGAGATTTTTGAGCGCCATTATTGGGAGATGACGGATTTACCAATTCCGTTGATTGCGGCTGTTAATGGGCATGCCTATGCTGGTGGTTTAGAAATGGCGCTGAGTTGTGATTTTATATATGCCAGTCGTACGGCCCGTTTTGCCCTAACTGAGGTTACTTTAGGGATCATGCCAGGCGCTGGAGGCACCCAAAACTTACCCCGGGCTATTGGTGAGCGGCGCGCTAAAGAAATCATTCTCACCGGTAAACCATTCAGTGCGGAAAGCGCTTATGAGTGGGGGTTAGTCAATTATCTTTTTGACGCTGAGCAAGTTTTAGAAGAGGCTTTAAAAACGGCGCGAGTGATTGCTAAAAATGCACCTTTATCAATTAAGCAGGTAAAAAAATCGATTCGCTATGGTTCGCAAATGGAATTAAAAACCGCTTTTAGGTTTGAGGTCGAATCTTATAATCATCTAATCGATACAGCGGATCGAATTGAAGGGGTTGAGGCTTTTAATGAAAAGCGGCCTGCGCAGTTTAAAGGATCATAAAAGCTTCTTTGGGATGGTTAATTTACTGTAGCGCCCTGTAAAAATGGCACAGGCGTTTTTAAATAATGCATTACCCAGATCCTCAAACACCAAGATAGGTGGATAAGTTGGGATGATGCAATAGTTCTATGCCAGTCCCCTCAAGAACAATTTCCCCTTTTAGAAGAACAACGGCACGATCAGAATGTTGCAACACTTTACGCCAATCCCGATCAACAATTAATGTTGCGATACCACGCGCTTTTATTTGCGCGATTACTTGCCAGATTTGCGCCACAACCAGAGGGGCTAGACCCTCAGTCGCTTCGTCAAGAATTAAGAGTTGGGGGTGGGTCATTAAGGCGCGACCAATTGATAACATTTGCTGTTCACCCCCTGAGATTTGCTCACCCAGGTGATTCAAGCGTTCCTTGAGTGCTGGAAAAGTGCAGAGTATTTTATCTAAGGTCCATTCGGTCTGGCCAAATGGATTAGGCCGAGCAGCCATTATGAGATTTTCTTTAACGGATAGATTGGGGAAGATGCCTCGGCCCTCAGGAACATAGGCAATTCCAAGCCGAGCAATTTCATAGGGAGCCAAAGTCATAGCTGTTTTTTCTTGGATATATATTTCGCCCTCTCGCTGATGTACATGACCCAATATGGAGCGGATCAAAGTGCTTTTGCCCATACCATTTTTACCAAGTAAGCCGATGGTTTCTCGGGCTTGAATAGAGAGAGATATACCTTTTAGAACATGGCTAGAGTCATAATATGCATGCAGATTTTTAACGTCTAGTAGCATTACGAGGCAACCCCTAGATAAGCAATTTGAACATCTTTATTATTTTTAATTTCAGGAGGAGTTCCGCAGGCAATAACTGCCCCGTTAACCATCACAGTAATCATGTCTGCTACTTGAAAAACGGCGTCCATATCATGCTCTACCAGCAAAATACCATGTTCTGGACGTAACTCATTTAAAAAGTTGAGCATTCGATTCGTTTCTTCGGCACCCATACCCGCCAGGGGCTCGTCTAGAAGAAGAACTTTAGGATTCGTGGCTAGGCACATAGCTACTTCGAGTTGTCTTTTCTGACCATGCGATAACAGGCCTGCTTTTTTTTCACTCAGAACATGCAGGCCTGTTTTCAATAATACTTTTTGTGCTTGAGTACGACTATAGGTACACGAATTAATAGTTTCCCAAAATTTCCATGGACGTTGATGGCGGGCTTGGGCTGCTAAGCGACAATTTTCAAAAACGCTGAGATCTGGAAAGATCGTGTTTTTTTGAAAACTTTTCCCAAGACCTAAGCGAGCTCGTCGGGGTTCAGACCATAAAGACACATCTTGTTCGAGCAACTCTACTGATCCGCCACTTAATGGAACCTCGCCAGCCAAAAGATTGATCAGGGTAGATTTACCAGCACCATTTGTACCGATCACAGCATGAATCTTTCCAAAAAAAATTTCAACATTAACTTGATTGACAGCTAAAAGTCCACCCCATTGCCGGCTTAAATTTTTTCCTCGCAGAAGTACTTGGTTCATCGAAGCGGCCTAAAGTTTGGTTTTTGGTGGTTTTTTGAAATTGGCTAAATACAGCGATAAACTTTTTTGTAATTGATCGCGCATTCCAAATAATCCTTTTGGAAGGAGAGCTACACTGAGAATCAGCGTTAAACCAAGACCCAAATGCCAGTTTTTAGAAAACGATCCAAAAATTGTTTCAGATCTAAATATTTCCTCTAGTAGTGCATAGGTAAAAGCTCCAATCACTGCGCCTCGCAGATGGCCAAGGCCCCCTAGGATGATCATCATTAGAACGGTACCTGAGAGATGCCAACTTAATATTTCAGGATTAACAAACCCGTCCTTCATGGCAAATAAAAAACCAGCTATGCCAGCAATAGCTCCAGATATTACAAAAGCTACTAATTTATACCAATACGTTTCAAAGCCAATTGCTCTCATACGTAATTCATTGATTTTGATGCCGACGAGAGCCCGACCAAATCGTGAAGACGACAGTAGGCCTAAAAATCCAAGGACTAAGAATAGACTGATAGTTGTAAAAAAATAAATGAATGTTGAGCCTTCTAAAACTAGATCGCGAAAAATGATTGGTTTGTGATACAGATAAATGCCATCAGTCCCACCTCCTAGTGGTGTATCGTGAATCACGTAGTAAGCCATTTGCGCAAAGGCTAATGTAACCATAATGAAATAAACACCCTTAGTGCGCAGCGACAGGGCGCCGACGATGAGCGCGTAAAGTGCTGCAGCGAAAATGGCTAGGGGTAGTAAGTAGCCCAGATACGTGTGGTCTACTTTTGCAGAAAATAAAACGGCGGTGTAAGCCCCAATTCCAAAAAAGGCGGATTGACCAAAGCAAATAAGACCCGTTTGTCCTACAAGTAACTCGAGGCTTAATGCAAAAATAGCAAAAATCATTGTTTTAGTTAGCCAGTCAAGGACATACTCGCTACTTATTTGGGGTAAAAACACTAAAACGCTGGCTAGGATCAACAAAAAGAATAGTTGGGATTTTTTCATGAGCCTGCCTTAAATAATCCACTAGGCTTCCAAAGTAAGATAGCAGCCATCAAGACATACACGAGCACACCGGCCACATTCGGCAGTAGAACTTTACCAAAGGTATCCACAAAGCCAATCAGTAAAGACGCAATCAAAGCACCTCGAATCGATCCGATACCGCCGATCACCACCACGACAAAGCAGATGATCAAAATACTCTGACCCATTCCTGGGTAGACGGATGTAACTGGAGCGGCAATCATTCCAGCAAAGGCGGCAATGGCCACACCTGAGGCAAAAACCAGTCGATACAAAAACTGGATATTCACGCCAAGAGATTGGGTCATTTCGCGATTCACGCTACCGGCTCTAATCATCATGCCTAGGCGAGTTTTCGTTAGAACAATCAACATCGCAGCAGCGAGTAGTAAACAGATACCAGAGATAAATAGCCGGTAAATAGGATAGGTCATGATATCGCCAAGTTGAATTGATGCTGATAACCAAGCCGGAATCGCTACACTATGCACATCATCACCAAGAAGTAGGCTGCGGATTTCTTCAAATACTAAAATGAGACCATAAGTCATTAATACTTGTTGTAGATGATCGCGCTCATACAAGTAGCTATAGAAAAGCCATTCCAATAGGTAGCCTAAAAAAATGGCAGAAATTAGACCCACAACGAGTGTTCCTAAAAATCCTCCATCAATAGTTTGGGCCACGATTGGCGCAAGCCCAAAAGAGAGATAAGCGCCAATCATATAAAAACTGCCGTGGGCAAGATTAATGATTCCCATCATTCCGAAAATCAAAGTTAATCCAGCGGCAACTAAAAAGAGTAGAAGACCATATTGCACCGCATTCAATACTTGAATCAATAGGGTAAAGAAATCCATACAGATTTTATTGCTGAATTTGGTGAAGCATTACATATTGCAACCACGGGCTGCATCAGCTAGGGATTTACTAGCGATACCGATGGATTTATTTTCTTTACCAATTACTTCTCTGAGATAAAAGTCTTGAATAGGGTTGTGTGCCTTTGAAATGGTAAAGGGTCCTCTTGGACTATCGATGGTTGCACTTCGAATTGCTTTAGCAAAATCATCTTTTCTAGAAACGTCTCCTTGGCTAGCTTTTAAACCAATAGCCAGCATTTGAGCAGCGTCGTATCCCTGAACTGCATAGACATCGGGTTGTAATAGAAAAGTTTTAGCATAAGATAGGCGAAATTCTTTATCGCGTTTCGTATTTAAGCCATCAGCATAATGTAGAGTTGTTAGCATCCCTTTAGCTGAGTCTCCCAGAGCCTCGAGTAAGCCATCAGTTAAAAAGCCTGGGCCATATAAAGGGATAGTTTTATTTAAGCCAGCAGCGGCATAATCTTTCACAAGCTTGACAGCTCCAGCACCGGCCACAAAGGAATATACGATATCAGGCTTAGCAGCGGCAATTTCTGTTAATAAAGCTTGGAATTCCACATTAGGGAATGATAGTGTTAAATCCTTGATGACCTTACCGCCACCTTTTTCAAAGGAATCCTTAAACCCTTTGACGGACTCTTCACCCGCAGCGTATTTCCAAGTCAATGTGATAGCTGTTTTATGATTTTTTTTAGCGGCCACTTCACCCATGGCATAACCTGGTTGACCGTTTGTAAATGAGCTCCTGAAAATATTTTTTGCGCACATTGGCCCAGTGATGGCGTCTGCACCTGCATTTGGGATAATTAGAGTTGTGCCGGTATCTTTGGCAACTTTGGCCATCGCCATTGCAACCCCAGAGTGGACAGTACCAATAATGACATCCACATTGTCTCGCTTAATGAGTTTATTGACATTGTCAGTTGCCTTGGAAGGGTCAGACTCATCATCCACTTTGACGTAAACGATTTCCCTTCCTGCTAGTTTTCCACCATTTTCTTTGATATACAGAGTAAAGCCATTTTCGATAGCGTTACCAAGGGCAGCAAATGTGCCGCTATAAGGCAACATGAAGCCAATTTTTAATTTCATATTAGGCTGGGCAAGAACTACGCTTGGTGTCAAAAAGATACTCAATAAACACATTCCAATTTTTAATAATTTCATGATTTATCCATTTCTTGTTAAAAGTCTCAACACACGAAGTGTCTAATTTTCAATTTGATTGCATTTTTTAATTATAGACTTGTATAGGTAATGTGTTCGGGCGAAATTCTTCAAAGTATCAATAAATCAAAGGTTTTTGGCATCTCGAATGGTGTCTCACGAAATATAATGCTAACCCCCGAGTAGACGTTCGATGAAAATTACTAAGAGTATTTGGATTTAAACCGCGCTCAATTTTTTTAATCGCGCTCTTCGCATCTGATTGATCAATGCCTCAAAACTGTTACATTAGGTTTATCGTAGACAACATTTTTCAATCACATGGATTCAGATCAAGCCCTTAATTTGGCATATAACCCCAGGCTTGTGGTCGCAGACCATCAAGAGGTCATGGCTCGGTGGCGGATCAAGTCTGCCCAAGCTAGACAAGACTCTATTTGTCTATTAGATATCCCATATGGGCTATCTGCACTGGAAGCCTTAGATATTTTTCCAGCAAAAGAAAGCTATGCCCCTACGCTTTTATTTATTCACGGTGGCTATTGGCGGGGGTCGGATAAATCCGAATACTCTTTTATTGGCAAAGCATT
Organism: Betaproteobacteria bacterium; assembly: GCA_009927445.1. Classification (GTDB taxonomy): domain Bacteria; phylum Pseudomonadota; class Gammaproteobacteria; order Burkholderiales; family Burkholderiaceae; genus Polynucleobacter. Next base: position 6,239 of record RFMZ01000243.1, on the reverse strand, counting down.
GCAAGACGCGGGCATTACTGCGGTTCTGATCAACTATGCCTTCGTACCAAAAGTGTCCTTGCCAACTATTATTCAGCAAATCATAAACGCGATTATTTGGGTTTATCAACATATAGAAGAATACTCTGGCAATCAAGATCGGCTTTTCTTGAGTGGTCATTCTGCTGGCGGTTATTTAGCGACGAAGATGATGATGACACCTTGGCAAGAATTACTGCAATTGAATGATCAAAATTTGTTCCAGGCTTGTTTCACGATGAGTGGCTTATACGATCTTGAACCGCTCACGCGGGCGAGTTTTATTGCGGCAGATTTGGGTTTAACTAGTTCTCAGGCACAGAGTTTGAGTGTAATTAATCAGTCGATCTTGAAAAATGTGCTGTCGAAAAATGTAAGAATTTATGCTGCAATTGGTAATGATGAGGGCCAAGGTTTTCACGAACAACAGGATTTATTAAAACGACACTGGCCTGATGCGCTGGTGCGCTCTTTCATTTTACAAAATTGCAATCACTTCACGATCATGGATGAACTGGGTGATAAGGATTCGTTATTATTTCAAGCGGTTTTACAAATGATCGGTTTTACAAATGATCGATATTCAATTAAAAAAATCAAGTAAAAAATCGTACTAGGAGTTTAGATAGTCGTTGAAAATGAATTTCGTGGAAATGATTATGATTTCATCGGATATTGAAGTTAATACATACAAATAGCAGTATTAAATAGCCGTATTAATTTGCTAACTAGAATTGATCTGTTTGCTTAGTACCTTGATTGCGATTTAGCTAAGTAATTCGAGTCATGTCAGAAAGTTTGGGAAGGTTGAAGTCTCATTTGAATGACAGCTTTTAGAACTCAGTATGGCGGCAGTCCTATAATGGTTAAAACGCATTGCTTTTGCAATTAAAAATCCAGTGTAATTATCAACGCAAGTTATTTTGACTTTATCTAATCCATCCGCAATCTTGAAATCCCCAAAACCTTTTTTTTCAGGACCACTAGCCTTATGTCTGACAATAATGTTAGTTCATATTGCCATTTCTGGAGGCAGGATTGCGGTTACTTTAACAGCACTGCACTTAGGGCGATCGACGATCGATATTGGGTTGTTGATGGCAGTATTTTCGCTATTACCGATGTTGCTCTCTATCAAGGCAGGTCGTTTAATTGATCAAATTGGTCCTTGGAGGCCAATGTGGATTAGTGTTGTTATGGTTGTGATCGGAATTTTTACACCATTTGTCTGGCAGAGTCTCGTGAGCTTAGTGATCGCGGCAGTTTTAGTGGGTCTTGGTCATATGACTTTTCAGATTGCTGTACAGCGTCAAATGGGGCTGAGTTCTGGTGATGAAAGGATTCGCAACTTTTCTTGGTTATCGTTAGCAATTGCAACTTCGGGGCTAGTAAGTCCTTTGATTGCTGGGCTATCGATAGACTATTTGGGATATCGATATGTTTTTGCTATCTTAGCCATTGCCCCAGTAATGTGTGTTTTGGTTTTATTACGGATGCGCATTTTTTTAAAAGCTGCGCATATTCCGAGTTTGCCGGTTGAGGGTAAGCAAAGTGTTTTGGACTTGTTAGCCAACCCGGCACTGCGAAAAATTTTTACTGCAAATGTATTACTTTCTGCCGCATGGGATACACATATGTTTTTAGTTCCCATTTATGGTGTGCGCGCTGGTTTATCCGCAACGACTATTGGATTTATTTTAGCTATTTTTGCTGCTGCGACTATTTTAATACGTATTTTTTTGCCGATGATCAAAGACCGTCTAACTCCTTGGCAGTTAATTAATGGGTCGATGGTGATGACAGCCATGGTATTTATTATTTATCCATTTTTTGATCAAGCGATTGCTTTAATGTGCTTATCCTTTTTAATGGGGATTGGTTTAGGGTCAACCCAACCGAATATTTTAGAATTATTGCAAGAAAGTGCTCCAAAGGGGCGGGCTGGAGAGGCCTATGGTTTGCGAATGTCACTAATTAACGGTTGTCAGGTAACGATACCATTAGCTTTTGGATTTTTGGGCGCATTAATTGGATTATTTCCTTTATTTTGGATTACGGGATTTGGTTTAGGGATTGGTCGTTGGTTCACCCATAATCCAAATAAATCTTAATAAGTTGATACGCCGAGTTTTTATAAACACCTTTTTTATCATAATCCTTATAAATTCTAGAGTAAAAGATATACTAGTCAATACTCATTCTAGGGAGTCTTAATTCTAATCCCATGTTTTTCAAGCCGAACATCTTGCACTTTTGGTCGACCTATAATCGGGGGCGATTTTTTAAAGATATTTTTGCGGGGATTACGGTTGGTATCGTAGCGTTACCCTTATCAATCGCATTTGCTATTGCTAGTGGCTTAAAACCCGAACAGGGAATTTTCACAGCGATTATTGCTGGTGGACTAATAGCTCTGTTCGGTGGTAGTCGGATGCAAATAGGAGGGCCTGCAGGGGCCTTCATTATCATAGTTTATGGCATCGTTGATCGATATGGGGTTACCAATTTAATGTTAACAACATGCATGTCCGGGATGATTCTTTTTTTGATGGGATTATTGCGTTTAGGGACATTGATACGTTATATCCCGGTTGCAGTAATTATTGGTTTTACAAACGGTATTGCGCTTTTAATTGCTTTGTCTCAAATAAAAGAGTTTGTGGGTCTTCGTATTGAACAAGTGCCCGCGGAATTTTTCGAATTGATTGCTAGTTTGTATGCGCATCGAGAGACAATGAACTTGACTGCATTTAGCGTTGCGATTGGGACTTTAGCTTTTTTAATTAGTTGGAAAATAATCCAAGGTAAACGTGCTTTTTTCCAATTAGTGCCTGGAGCGGTCTTAGCGATGCTTGGTGCCACAATAGTGAGTAGCCTATTTGATTTTGAGTTAGCCACTATTGGGAGTCGTTTTGGTGGTATCCCTGGAGAGTTTCCAGCATTTCGGTTATTGACCTTTGAGTTGACGAATATACCTCAATTAATTGGACCGGCAATTACCTTAGCCTTTTTAGGCGCTATCGAGTCCCTACTTTGTGCTCGGGTTGCAGATCGACTGGTGCATGGACAGCATGATTCTAATCAAGAACTTTTAGGTCAAGGTATCGCTAATTTTGTGGTACCTTTTTTTGGTGGTATGCCCGCTACTGGCACGATAGCTAGGACGGTAACAAATATTCAAAGTGGTGGCAATTCACCGATTGCGGGTCTAGTTCATTGTTTGACACTCGTAGTCATTATTCTATTTGCAGCACCCTTAGCGCAACATATTCCTTTAGCCAGCTTGGCCGCAATTTTAATGTTTATAGCTTGGCATATGGGGGAGTGGAGTAAATTATTTTATTTAGGAAAATTTCGTTGGCCCTACCGCGCAACATTATTAAGTGTTTTCTTTTTAACAGTTTTAGTAGATTTAACAATTGCAATCGAAGTTGGGCTGCTATGCGCCTGTATAACTTTGATTTATCGGGTTGCTAGTTTGTCGAAGGCTCATGCAGTGAAGGTTTCTCAATATCTGCAATTACAAGGTCAGTCGGGAGTCGTTGATGCTTATACGATTTCTGGAGCAGTATTCTTTGGAACGACCTATTTATTAAATGATATTGAGCAGCATTTACCTTCAAAATCTTTAGTGCTGGATTTCCACAACGTTTTATATACCGACACATCTGGCATGGACGCTTTACAAGAACTGAGTAGTGCTTGCGGCGAAGCGCAGGTTAGGCTCATTTTATGTGGCCTGAATGCGCAAGTTGTTGATTTAATAGAACGTCTAGATTTTATCAAGCCTGGTCTTCAAAATCAGATATGCGCCACTCTAGAAGAAGGCATTAATGAAGCCTTGAAAATCTCGTCTGATACCCAAGAACCACTTGAGAAGGACTCTTCTTGATAGAACGAGGCATTTGTTTTTGGTAGATTAGGGCGATATTGGCAGACCCTTCTCTTAAATTGTGCAAACACTTTGCCAATTGAGTTAGCATCGTGTAATGTTATGAAAAGTTGACGTCTTACCCATGAAGGAGATTATTTTGGCATTGCATGCATCCCCATTACCGGCTGTCTTATCGCCTGTTCTAACCCCAGTTCAAGCAAGTGGGGAGATCAATCTCGATTTATTTACGCGCCAATGTAAGTGGTTACTGGCAAACAATGTCGGTTTAGCAGTATTTGGGACTAATTCAGAGGGGAATTCCTTTTCGGCGGCCCAAAAAATTCATGCTTTGGAACATTTGGTCAAACAAGGGTTATCCCCTAGTCAGATGATGCCAGGTACGGGTGCTTGTGCGATTGATGACGTCGTAAGGATGACTCGCGCGACTCTGGACCTGGGTTGTGCCGGGGCTTTGATGTTGCCACCTTTTTATTATAAAGGGGTATCGGAAGACGGCTTATTTGCCTATTACGCTCGCATTATTGAGACCATCGCTAGTCCTCTACTAAAGATTTATATTTACAATATACCGCCGGTAGTGACATTTAGTTTGCCGGTAACATTACTTGCACGTTTGGTGAAAGCATATCCAGATACGATTGTTGGAATGAAAGATAGTTCAGGGGATTGGACTTATACCAAATCGTGTATTGACGCTTTAGCGGCAAGTGGTTTTAGGGTGTACGCTGGCAGTGAGACTTTTTTATTAAGTAATCTGCGGGCGGGGGGAGCTGGCTGTATTTCGGCGACGGCGAATATGAATCCAGCGGCTATTTCTCATTTAGCGGCTCACTGGCAAGACGCAGGGGCTGACGCGCATCAGGCTCAGTTGGATCAAGTGCGAGCGACCTTTGCTAAATATCCAATGATTCCGGCGATGAAAGCTACGGCTGCTCGCTTTACCCATGCACCCGATTGGGTAAATGTTTGCCCACCGCTAGTTCCTTTAGATTCGCATTTGCAAGAAAAGTTATATGCGGATTTAGATGCGATTCACTTTACCATGCCTGGACTTTAATTTATGAAAAAGGAGCTTCAAATGCAATCGATGATTTCCAAAAAGTTATCTTGTTTACTACTAAGTGTTTTAAGCTTATTTGCAATCTGCACTCAAGCTCAAAACATTTCTATCGCTACTGGTGGAACCGGGGGAGTATATTACCCAATGGGTGGAGGCTTAGCGGCAGTACTTAGTAAATATGTACCCAATATGCAGGCTACTGCAGAAGTAACTGGGGGGACAGTTGATAATATTAATTTAGTTGGATCAGGTAAGCCATATCTTGGCTTTGGCATGACTGACGCTGCTCAAGACGCGTATACGGCTAAAGAAAAATTCGTTAATAAAAAACAAGATATTCGCGCTTTACTCGTGCTGTACCCAAATCGCATGCATGTGGCAACGGTTGAGAGTACAGGTATTAAGACCATGGCTGATCTCAAAGGTAAGCATATCAGCACGGGTAGCCCTGGTAGTGCGACAGAAGTAATGGCATTTCGATTATTAGAAGCCGCAGGTTTAGATAAAGATAAAGACGTCAAGCGCGAGCGTTTAGGTGTGGCTGAATCAGTCAATGCCATCAAGGATCGCAAGATTGATGCCTTTTTCTGGGTTGGGGGATTACCTACTGCCGCAGTAACTGATTTAGCGAATTCGCCGAGTATGAAAATTAAGATGATTGATCACGATGCAAACGTTGTGGCCATGAATAATAAGTTTGGCGCAATTTACTTTAAAGATACGATTCCCAAGACAACCTATTCTGGGATGCAAACGGATAATCAAATTGCCTCAGTTGCAAATATTTTATTTGTGCATTCATCCATGTCTGAAAACGATGCTTATACGATCGTGAAGACGGTATTTGATAAATTACCTGAACTGATTACCGTGCATGGTGAGTATAAGAATATTAAATTATCTGAGCAAAAAAGTTCGGCGGCGGTGATCCCGTTTCACCCAGGCGCTCTAAAATACTTTAAGGAAAAAGGCGTTAAGTTGAATTAGAGTGTTTTCAATAAAAGGTTCTGAATGAGTAATACGCCGGGTACAACTTCTGATATTGATCAAGCAACACAAGCGCAATTAGAGTCTTTCATAAAGCAAGAGGAGGGGGACTCGAATGACTATCGGGGTGTATTAGCTGTTTTTATTACCCTGGTTGCGGTTGGCATGTCTTTATTGCATTTGTACGCGGCTTATGCCATTGTTCCGACGCAAGTTTTACGCACCATGCATGTTGGGATTGTATTATTTCTGGTCTATTTGAGTTTTCCGATCGCTAGT
>RFMZ01000133.1 GCA_009927445.1 Betaproteobacteria bacterium | reverse complement strand
TTGATGAAGATACTTATTTATGGGGCAGGAGCAATTGGAAGTAATTTGGGTGGCTTATTAACTCAAGGTGGTCAAGATGTTACTTTATTAGCGCGAGGAGCGCAGTTGGCAGCTCTGCAAGATCACGGTCTAGTGATTGAGCGAGAGGGAATTCCGGATCAACATCACCGCGTAAAGGTAATTAGCCCAGCTGAGCCATCTGGGCAGTTTGATCTGATATTCGTTTGCTTAAAAGCGATGCAATTAGAGAACTCGGCAGCAGATATGGTATCAAGATTAACGCCTGATGGTGCCTTGGTCATGATACAAAACGGCTTACCGTGGTGGTATTTTGACGGAGTATCCTCACAATTTTCGGGAGTATCGATTCAATGTTTAGATCAAAAAGGATGCTTAAAAAATATCTTCCGATAGAGCGAATTGTTGGTGCGGTCATTTATATGCCTATTGTACAAATTGCTCCAGGCCGTATATTTTGGTCTAATGCGGTTGCGCCCAAATTGGTGATTGGTGAAGTTAAGCATGAAATCACACCGCGCGTGCGGGCAATCGAGTCATTGATGAGTCAAGTTGGACTTGCAACAGGAGTGACAGACAATATTCGCTCGTTCAAGTGGCAAAAACTTTTAGTAAATATGGTTTGGAATTCTCTATGCGCCATTACCCAATCATCACCGGGTTATATAGCTGCCAATGCATATAATGCGGAGTTAGTAGAGCAGTTAATTCAAGAAGGGTTAGCTGTTGCGAAGAGTGTTGGAGTAGACGTTGATGTGAGTGCTTCTAAGGAGTTAGATCGCGTCAAGAATATTTTTAATCAGCAACCATCTATGCTGCAAGATGTCCGATCTGGAAAGGAGCTGGAGTGTGATGCGATTGTTAATTGTGTGATAGAAATTGCCCAGATAACTGGTATTCAAGTACCTGCGTTACAATTTATTTCTGGGCTTTTAGACGTTATAAATCAAGCAATCATTCGGGAAAAAAAGGGTATTCAGTTTTGTAATTAATTTTTTCTTAGATTCACTAATATTCGTGGTGTAGCAGTGAGTCCGGACAGCTAATAAAACTCAACAAATTGCTTGCATTAAGGTATTCTTGCTTAATTTAAAAAGCTAGTGAATATATTCATACTGGCTGATCAGGTCAGATTAAAGTTTACGGCCTCTATATCAGTTACAATTAACTTGTTATTAGTGCTCATTATTGTCAAACAATAATAGTTAAACGGGAAGTTGGAGTTCTTTCGAGATCAACCACGCTGTCCCCGCAACGGTACGTAAACGCACGAAATTGTGCAAGCTCATTCGAAAAACCACTGGTGAAATATCTGGGAAGGTCAATGAGTTAAGTTTACTAGCCCGGATACCGGCTAATAATATGGTCAATAACTTGCGGGATTGCTTGTTATTGGTTTGATCCAGTGCCTGCGGAGGAACAGGCGTGTGATTGCCTTTTTAAAAAGAAGTAATTCATGAAAACTTTATCTTTCATCCATCAACAATGGAAATGTATTTTTGTTTTTGTATTTTTATTAAATGTACCAATTAAGATTCACGCACAAGATACGGTAAATCCAATTGTGGTTTCTGCTTCTAGAGTTGCGCAAACTCTATCAGATGTTCTACCTTCAGTTACAGTCATTACCCGAGCAGAAATTGAAAGGTCAATGGCGCCCACAGTAGCAGATTTATTGCAAGGGGAGGCAGGATTTGAGTTTGGCCGTAATGGCGGCCCTGGGACTGTAACGTCATTTTTTTTACGCGGTCAAAATAGTGTAAGTGTTGCAGTGTACGTTGACGGTGTGAGGTCTCAGGTCGATAGCATTGGTACTGTAAATGCAATTGATTTTCCAATTGCTCAAATTGAAAAAATAGAGATCCTCAGAGGAAATGCAGGCGCTCTTTATGGAGAGGCGGCAATTGGGGGTGTTATTAATATTACAACCCGGCGAGGCAGTGGAAGTCCAAGTCAATACGCCAGCGTTTCGTATGGGTCTAGAAACACTTCTGAGGTGGTTGTTGGATATAGTGGCTGGGTAGATGACTTAACGTTTAATATTTCTGCAAATCAGTTCAAGACTGACGGATTTTCGGCTATTGAGACGAGTCAGATTAAATTCGCCAATCCGGATAATGATGGGGCGACTAACAGAACATTTCTAGCTAGTTTGTCAAAAAACATAAATAGTGATTTGAGTTTAGGTTTGAGAATGAAATCAAGCCGAAATGAGGCTTCATATGATGATTTTTTTGCTAGCTCTGTCACTGATCAAACCGCAACACATTTATTTAAAACTCTAAATGATGATGTCACGATATTTTCGAATTATCAAATCAATCCGAACTGGGTTACTCGACTGGATGTCACAGAATCAAGGCTTCAGTATGAAGATTACAAGAATGGTATACAGAAATCTGCTGCAAGTGGCGGATATACTTTAGGAAGACAAACATCGGAGCGCTGGTTTAATACCTATCAATATGGCACGCATCGGTTTAACTTTGGAATTGATGCGTATCAGGCAGATTACACCTCATATGGTAGTACAGTTCAACGAACATCAAACGGATATTTTTTAGGTTATAACAAAAAATTTGAACAAGTTGATTTGCAATTAAATGCTCGGCATGATGAGATCCTAGCGACCAGTAACCAAACAAGTAAAGCAAACAGTGCTAATACTTATCTATTAGGCCTTGGTTATCACGTTACAGAGCAATTTAAATTAACTTCAACTGTTTCTACTGCATTTCGTGCGCCAGCAGCAGGTGAATTATTTGGATTTGGTGGAAACTCAAATCTGAATCCAGAAATTCATCACAGTAATGAGCTGGGTGTGGTTTACAGTTTAAATAATGCCTTAGTTCGATTGGTACGTTTTAACACGAGTACTGATAATGCGATAGTGTATTCTAGTAGCACATATTCCAATGTTCCAAAAGTTCAAAACACTGGTTATGAATTAACATCCAATATTGCCTGGAATAAATATCGTTTAAGACTTTCTGCTGTGTCGCAAGATCCCAAAGATGTTCAAACCGGATTGCAATTAGCGCGTAGAGCTCAGCAGTATGGATCAATCGATTTAAATCGGATTTTTGATTTTGGTTATGAAGTTGGAACTAGGATATATGCTGTATCGGATCGAGTGGATGGCACAAACAACTTGGCTGGCTATACAGTCCTCAATTTTTATGGTGGTAAGCGACTGGATAAAGATTGGATGATTCGAGCTAAAGTAGAGAATGTAGCCAATACAGATTACCAATTAGCTTATGGATATAAGACCCCTGGCTTTGGAGTTTTTATGAATCTAATTTATCAGCCACAGTAGTTTTTTTATTCGATTTAGACAAA
>RFMZ01000193.1 GCA_009927445.1 Betaproteobacteria bacterium | reverse complement strand
CTTTTGGCTACTTTGGCCAGATGCTGTATGACTGGAAAAGAATTTGCAACGATGTTGACATCTGCACGGTATTTGGTTTCACGGCAAATTGAGCCCGCAAACGCTGCAGGATTGACAACCAAGGGCAACGCTAAACCAATTAGTTTTCTTCTTTGCATGTCAATCTTGTAATCGAATTCGATTTGTCGTGATTGAATCGAACAAATAACAAAAATTAAAATCTGCGGTCAAGAAAACATCGGTGTTGATTGAAAGACGCAGGTCTTTGGGCGTTCTAACAGAGATTAAATCCTTGCCAATTGTCAGTGTTGTCAAGGTGCTGTCGCCAATCAATTCAAAGCTGAATACTTTGCCGCTGAGATTGGATGTGTCTTGTTTAGCAATCGACAGGTCTTCAGAACGAACACCTAGAACAACCGAGTCTTGCGTTAAATGACCAAAGCCAGGAATTTGAACGCCAGGTGCCAAAAACACACCATCTTGTAATTTTCCCTTGATCAAGTTCATGGGTGGCGAACCTACGAAACCTGCAACAAATAAATTGGCTGGGTCGCTGTATATTTTCTCTGGCGTATCAATTTGCTGAATGAGTGAATTGCTCATGACAACCACTCGATCGGCTAAAGTCATGGCCTCGATCTGATCGTGAGTCACGTAAACAGTGGTGATGCCAAGTTCACTGTGCAAATTTTTCAAGTGTGCACGCATCGATACGCGCAACTTTGCATCTAAGTTAGAAAGCGGCTCGTCCATCAAAAAAACTTGAGGTTGCCTGACAATGGCACGGCAAGAGCCACTCGCTGCCGTTGCCCACCTGACAATTCTTTGGGTTTCCTGTTCAAAAAATCAAGGAGCTCAACGCGTCCAGCCGCTTTTCTAACTGACTCCTCAATTTTTGCTAGGTCACCCCGAATTTTCAAAGGAAATGCAATGTTTTCCCGAACGGTCATGTTTGGGTACAAACCATAACTTTGAAACACCATGGCAATGTTTCGGTCTTTGGGCTCAAGGTGATTGACACACTGCCCATTGATGAATATTTCGCCTTCCGTGGGCTCTTCTAAACCAGCAATCATTCGCATGGTTGTAGATTTTCCACAGCCAGAAGGACCCAACAGAACTACAAATTCACCATCTTCAATGTCTAAATTCATAGACTGGACCGCAACAGAGCTGGCCCATTTTTTAGAGATATTTTTTAATTGAACGCGGCCACGATTACTTCCTCGGACTCAAAAGCTGCATCCAAATTGCAACATCGTCAATTAAGTGCCACTCTCGAACCACCCGGTCATCTTGGAACTCAACGTGGGTAATGCCTAAAATTTCGAGTGGGCGGCCTGTTGGCTGGCCATAACGTCCAGAAAACCATGAATGCCTTTGGCGCGCCATCTAACTGCAACAGCAATGGGTCTGCCTTCACGCTCATTAGCGACTGAGTGTTCTACTTGAAAAGAACTCAGTTCAAGTGATCCAGCCAAACTTTGCCAAAACTGCATGATCTGGTTTTGACCAACGGCAGACTCTCCGCCTGGCAAGGCTGAAATGATTTGTTGTGCGTAAAAATGGTCTGCATTGATCTTTTGAAAAGATCTGAAAATTTGCTCTAAGAAGTCTGCATATTTTGCAGCATGGCCTTTTTGTTCAATGTGAGAAACGTAGTAACTTGGTGCTGCAGGCATTGCGGCTTTGAAATAGCCGCCGCTTGCATCGAGCCATTTTTGTGCAAGCTCTTTTTCATTCGAACCTATCTGTCTTGCAATAGCGGCTTGGTCTCGCACCAACCATTCATGAACAATTTTATT
>RFMZ01000292.1 GCA_009927445.1 Betaproteobacteria bacterium | reverse complement strand
CTTCACTAGCACTGGCATACCGGCATTTCTGGCCGTCTCTATTGCAAAACTAGCTAGGCCATGCCAAGTCGTCTGGCCATCTACAACTGAATGATAAAGGCCGGATTCGGCATCAGATAGCGATATTTGCAAAGCGACTCTGGCCAACCAATCACTACAAGTTGGGCAACCATACTGGTCATTAACTACTTTTAACTGTTCTTTTTGCGTTGCCAGTTTTAACATCGTTCGGATAAAGTTATTGCCTTGCCCATAAACCCAACTCGTGCGCAGAATAAAAAACTTCGCAGCTTCTTCTTGAGCTCTGTTATTAAGTCTATGAAACGTCTCTATAATTCCTAATTCACCATCCCGCTTACTAATGCCGTACTGACTCATCGGTCTTGTTTCGTCTATTTCAAAATATGGGCTTGTTTTTAAGCCATCAAATACGTAATCCGTTGAGACGTGGACTAAAACACCACGGGGTATAGGAGCAATATATTCAGCCAAAATTCGCGGAACCTGGCAATTTATTTTTTGAGATAAATCATGCTCTTTCTCCGCCAGATCTACCTGCGTATACGCTGCAGCATTCAAAATAATTTGTGGTTGATATTCCTGTAGATTTTGTAAGATACTCTGTTCTTGACTTAAATCACACTGCTCCCGCCCCAGAAAAATAGCTGATATTTTTAAATGTTGAAACAACTTTTGTAGAGAAATACCTAACTGGCCATCTTTTCCAAAAACTAGGATTTTACGACCTTGTAAATCAGGAATATTGAATTGCGATGAGTTAGTTAGTAGCATTGACTAAAATAATAAAATTTGCAGTGAATGGAGGTGCCTAGCTGCTTTACTAGAAAGAAAATTCATGGATATACGACAACCCGTGATGCTTATTTATCATACTGCTTATTTAGCATATTGTTTATCAATCCAAGCACGATAGGATCCGGACTGAACACCGTCAACCCACGACGTATTTTCTAAATACCACTGTACTGTTTTACGAATGCCTGTCTCAAAAGTCTCACTGGGTCTCCAGCCCAACTCATTCTCAATCTTGCTAGCATCAATGGCATAGCGCCGGTCGTGCCCAGGGCGATCTTTAACAAAAGTAATTTGGTCTACATAACTGCCGCTTGACTTAGGATGCAGTTCATCCAAAATTGCGCAAATTGTTTGCACAACTTCTAAATTCGTCTTTTCGTTTCGACCGCCAATATTGTAGGTCTGGCCTAGTCGACCTTTTTCAAGAACACAGCGTATGGCCGCACAATGATCCCGAACGTATAACCAATCTCGAATTTGCTGCCCATCGCCATAGATGGGTAGCGGCTTACCCGCAATGGCATTCAGAATCACTAAAGGGATCAGTTTTTCTGGAAAATGAAAGGGGCCATAATTATTTGAACAATTGGTCGTTAGAACTGGTAATCCATAGGTATGATGCCATGCCCTTACTAAATGATCTGAAGCCGCCTTAGATGCTGAATAGGGGCTATTGGGTTCATACTGCCTAGTCTCTAAAAAAGCAGGCTCTCTCGGCTCTAGTGAGCCGTATACTTCATCGGTAGAAACATGTAAAAAACGGAAGGTATTTTGCTCTGTACTAGACAAAGTCTCAAAATAAGTTCGCGCAGCCTCAAGTAACTGAAATGTCCCAACTACATTTGTCTCAATAAATTCCATCGGCCCATGGATTGATCGGTCCACATGGGACTCTGCAGCAAAATGAACAATTGCGCTCACTTGATGCTCGCTAAGTAGTGCTGATACTAATTTACGATCGGCTATATCACCCTGCACAAATACATAATTGGGGCTAGCTTCTAATTCTTTCAAATTAGAAGGATTACCCGCATACGTTAACTTATCGAGATTAACAATGCCCGGTTTTTTATTTTGCACTGCAGACTCTTGTGACGATAACGGTGTCTCTAACCCAGTTTTAGGTAAAAGGCTATCTAAAATAAAGTTAGAGCCAATAAACCCTGCACCCCCAGTGACTAAAATCATCAAGAAAACCTTATAAAAAAGATGGCGTAATTATTAGAAGTTACGTTAAGCCATCTCGTGATAGATGCTCTCATTATATATTTATTGAATTATTAATCGTTCTAAAGTATTGATATTGTTTAATTTCTAACTATCTGAGATGATTAGAAGCGATTCACTGATATCACTAGTGGAGTGCATGCCTTTACATCATGCCGTTACATCATAACTCTGCCACCATTCGTATCAATTGTTGTACCGTTTACAAATGAAGCCCCATCAGAAGCCAAATATAACATCGCATAGACATGGTCATCTTCTGTTGCCAAGCGCTTCATGGGGACCTGCAGAGCAATCCGGTCAATATCTTCTTGAGTTCTTAAGGCCTTGACACGGGGCGTTAAAGTGGTCAAAGGAGCGATATTATTGGAGGTAATCCCAAATGGTCCAAGTTCATAGGCTAAGAATTTAGATAATTGAGTCACGCCAGCCTTAGCAGCGCCATAAGCCGGCGAAGAAACGGCATGGACAGTCCGCCCAGATACGGAGGTGACATTAATAATCCGGCCAGCTTTAGACTTCTTTAATCCCGGAATCGCTGCTTGGCAGCACAAAAATACACTCCTTAAATTCAGCGCAATGGTTTGATCCCATTCCGCCAAATCCATCTCTTCAATACTTTGTAATTTACTATAGCCCCCCGCACAATTCACTAAAACATCTAGACCATGACTCGCCATGATGATACTAGCGAAAGTGGCTTTTACCGCCAGAGGATCTGTCAGATCAACAGGCTTTGCAAATGCTCTATCACCAAGTTCACTAGCAATCTGTTCAATCTTTACGGCATCAATATCTAATAAAAAAACGTAGGCGCCTTGATCGTAAAAAGCTCTCGCAGCCACTTCTCCAATACCACCGGCAGAGCCAGTTACAACAACCGAACGCCCTGCCAACTCAGAATACCGAACCATTTCTTTCCCTTTTAAATCATGCCTTCATTACAGCTTCATACCCGTTTCTTTAATAATCTTACCCCAACGAGCTAGCTCACTTGCCATCAAATCAGCCATGACTTCAGGAGACGATGGACTTGCAACTACACCGGCTTGTGCCAAAGCCTTTTGTGTATCTGCAGCATTTAAGATCTGAGCTAACTCAGCATTTAGCTTTAAAACAATCTCTTTAGGAGTATTTACTGGCGCTAATAAACCTAACCACACCGAGGCGTCATAATTAGGAACTCCTGCCTCATGCAAACTTGGAATATCAGGTAATTGCGCACTACGCTTTAAAGAGGTCACCCCAAGAGCACGCAGTTGTCCTTGTTTGATCTGATTAATAACATTCGGTATACCCGCAAAACTGCTCTCTACAATGCCTGCCATGAGATCTGTTGTCGCTCCCGAGCTACTCTTGTAAGGAACATGTTCTAACTTAGTGCCAGTTAAATTCATAAACAGTTCTCCCATTAAATGCTGGGAACTACCATTACCGGATGAGGCAAAATGAATTTTATCCGGCGAAGATTTTGCTAACGCAATGTACTCTTTAACGTTATTAGCTGGGACTTTTGGATTTACTACCAAAACATATGGCGCATCTACTAGTTTAGAAATTGACGTAAAACCCTTAATCGGATCATAAGGCATGTTCTTGTATATCCAAGGGCTAATGACATGGGTTGTTGATACCATGACTAATGTATAACCGTCCGGAGCAGCTTTTGCAACGAAGTCCGTTCCAATGGTAGAGCCTGCGCCAACTTTATTTTCTATCACAAACTGCTGGCCTAAATTCGAAGTCAATTTTTGACCAACAATTCTGGCAACTACATCCGTAAAACCACCTGGCCCAAATGGCACAATTAACTTAACTGGCTTATTGGGGTAGGACTGCGCCCATAAAGGTACTCCAAAAGAAATGCTACTAATCGCAAATAAAGCGATAAGAACCCTTTTAAATAATTGCATCGAAGCGTTATTCATTAATGATCATCCCCTAGATAAAGTGGTGCTGGCATCGTGTAAAAAGCGTTCAGAATGTGATAAACCATCATATAATTTTTTTGCTGAAAACTGGCATGAGAAATGCCACGCATCACACTAAATTGCTTATTCATATTAGGCAGTAACTCATAAAAACGGATTAAGTCTTCCAGGCTAGCAATACCGTCATACTCGCCTCTCAAAATAATTGTCGGAGCTAAAATATTTTTCGGATCTAGTAGCGGCAATTTGGAGCACATGTCAACATATGTGCCAGTTGGCATGGAATCATCAAGCGTTAATATAGCGTCTGCAAATGCCTCAATGGTGGCTTGATCAGCTGTACCAGGGTGATCACGCTCGAAAATGCTATACACAAATGGGCGATCAATTGGACGACGGTTTTTGGCAATAAATTCAGGTAATTTTTTCTTACGTTGCTCCAGTGTGTGACTGCCTTCACCAGTCCATACAAAAGCATCTAGCGCTAATTTGGCAACACACTCAGGATGTCGTTGAGCAAATAAAGCCGCCTTTAAAGCACCCGACGAAATGCCATAAAACATGAGCGCTTTAACACCTGTTACTTGCATGATATAAGAACTTCCTACCGCAATATCATCGGCCCCATTACTAATATCAAAATTAATTTCACGCTTTTTATCAGAGCGGCCGTAACCTTCATTATCCATTGTCCAAGTATCAAATCCATGATCAGAAAACCAGTCCATGGCAGAAGAGTAAGGTCGATTTGGAACATGCAAATCAAAGGTTGGTTGTGAAGCCATGGACGATCCATGGATGAAAAAAATGATTCCTTGGTAGGCAACTTTTGGGGAGGCTTTTTTCTCCCACATAAATAAATTCACGTCGCCCTTTTTTACCCAATGCTCATTTCCACCCGTCCACTGAACCTGCACCATGCCAATCCCCTTTTTCAAACAATTATTTACAAACAATTAATCAAATATTTTTACCAGTAGTTAAAGTAATTTAATTACCGAAGCCTAAGTTTATCTGAAATTGAAACACTGATTCCCCTTATTCATCCTGCCCTACCATTATCCGATAACGCAATATCCATAGTGCACAGACTAAATATCGAGTAAAGTACTGTTTATGAAGAAAACTGATATGTATAAGAATGCCGGATTAACTCTGGCCAATAAGCTAAAAAATAACTCTTTAGCAAAGCCTAGCCTCAAAAATAATCGTCTAGATCATCAAAAAATTAATCCTTTACTCGACTCTTTAATCAAAAAATCAAATACATCTAACTCCATCTGAAAATCTCTTTAGCTAAAATATGTGCGCCTCTTTATCTCATTTAATCAGAATTGTAAGTATCGCGACTGCACTTATTTTTTTAAGCTCGCCTACTTTTGCCCAAAACTACCCGAATAAAACCATCAAAATGGTCGTACCATACCCGGCTGGAGGTGGCTCAGATACTTTATCAAGACCTCTTGCGCAAAGATTATCTGCTGAATTAGGTCAGGCAGTCATCGTTGATAATAAAGGCGGGGCAGGTGGTAATATCGCGATGGAATTTGTTGCACACTCTGCGCCTGATGGCTATACCCTCATGCTTGGGCTAAGCCCGCAATTGGCTGTCAATATGAGTCTATTTGATAAAGTTCCCTATGATGTCCAAAAAGATTTCGTACCCATTACTCTTCTGGCTGAAGGGCCCTATTTATTAGTCGTCAATCCCGGCGTGCCGGTTAAATCGATTAAGGAGCTCATCGCCCTGGCAAAAGCTGCTCCGAATTCTCTCAATTACGCCACCTCTGGAAATGGTAGTGGTGCTCACCTGGCCGCAGCTCTATTTACCAATATGACTGGCACTCAAATGGTTCACACTCCCTACAAAGGCGGTGGGCAGGCCATGGCGGATGTTCTTGCTGGACATGTCCAAGTACTTTTCACACCCCCAGTTAGTTCAAGCCAACATATTCAAACTGGCAAACTAAGAGCCTTAGCCGTAACTGGTTCAAAGCGCTCTTCTGCTTTACCAGATATTCCAACCCTATCCGAAGCCGGGGTGCCTGGTTATGATTCTGGGGTCTGGTATGGAATCGTGGCCCCTACGGGGACCCCGAAAGATGTTGTGATGAAGCTGCATGCAGCCTTTATTAAAATCTTAAAGCAACCCGACTTTGTGGCTCTCTTAAGTATCAGTGGAATTATCCCTATTGGAAGCTCACCAGAAGAGCTATCCGCTTACATGTTTAAAGAAAATATCAAATGGGCAAAATTAATTAAATCGGCAGGGATTAAAATCGAATGAGTCCAATTTGCCCATGGTACCAGTTAGGTTATATTATTCCGCATCGCTATACAGATTTAGACGCGTACCAATTTTATGCTGTTGCGCCGGAAGGAATGATGCTCGTTACAACGGGTCTAGACCTTGGTGAATACTCTCTTGAATCAGTCGAAAAGCAACTCCCAACGTTTTACTCCTGCCTCGATTTGCTAACCAATAAACAAGTAGACCGAATTGCTCTTAGTGGAGTTCCAGTGGCTGCCGCCCTGGGTCGTGAGCGAACTTTGCGCCTGCTTGAAGAGTCCAGCAAAAGAACTGGCTTGGTTTGCGATACAGATCTTGAAGCACATATCGACACCTTAAAACACTTAGGAATTTCTCAAATTGCTCTAGCAACCAGGTGGTCAGAAAATGTCACGCAAGCCTTAATCCAATACCTCAAAGAAGCTGGCATAACTGTGCTTGCTTTTCGCTCACAAGGTAGGTCCTTGTCTGAAAACAAGTTGGCCAACGCCCAAGCTGATCATCATTTAGCGCTCAAGCTTGGATCCGAGGCCCTACTTGCTGCTCCGGATGCGCAGGCGCTCCTGATGCCTGGCGGACTTTGGTATGCAATGCACGCGGTCCCAATTCTTGAAGCGCAGTTTAATAAGCCCGTTCTTTTAAATATTCTGAGTACAACCTCCAATGCTTTGCGAGCGCATCGTCAAACTACAGATATGAGTTCCTTTCCGAAACCGAATCCACATTGGGGCAAAGTAATTACAAGCTATTAATTCGCCAGCTTGATTAGATTCGTAATCAAGGCTTTATTCTGGCTCAATACCAGCCAACTTAACCACTTTTGCCCACTTCGTAATCTCCCCTGAAATAAAATTCGCAAATTGCTTTGGCGAGTTCCCAACTGGCTCAAACCCGCGCTGTAGCAATTGCTCTTTGAGTTCTGGAATTTTTAAAACGTCAATCGTCGCTTGATTGATTTGTAAAATAATTTCGTTGGGAGTTCCTTTCGGGGCATAAAGCCCATACCAAGTTGTTGCACTATAACCCTGCAAGCCCGACTCACTAATCGTGGGAATTTCTGGCAAGGTGGCAGAACGTTGCTCGGAGGTTACCCCTAGAGGACGCAGCTTACCTGATTTAATAAATGGCATCGCAGCTGGCATCGTTGCAAAATATACTTGCACCTGCCCACCCAATAAATCATTCAACGCTAAACCTCCCCCTTTATAGGGGATATGAACCATTTGCACATTAGCCATCGAATTAAATAAAACTCCAGCAAGGTGCGATGAGGTGCCATTACCTGCCGATGGAAAGTTGATTTTTCCAGGTGAAGCCTTTACCAGACTAATTAATTCACTCATCGTCTTAGCCGGTAAGTCTACATTTGCAATTAAAATATTAGGGGTTATTGCGACCAAAGAGATCGGTAATAAATCTTTTTCGGGATGAAACGGTAATTTTTTAAAAATACTTAGATTAATTGCATTCGGGGCAATATTACCCATCAACAAGGTATATCCATTTGGAATAGCATTAACCGCTGCCTCAGTACCAATATTGCCACTAGCACCACCCCGATTCTCAATCGTGATCGATTGACCAAGCTTTTTAGATAACTCTGGTGTAATCAGGCGCGCAATAATATCAGTCCCCCCACCAGGTGGATATGCCACAATCAACCTGATAGGTCTATCAGGATAGGTGGCAAAGGCAAATGCGCTGTGCAATATAAAAAATATCGCTAATAGCGCTCGCATTATTGCTCTCCTAAATAAACTGTTTTACCAATTCTCGCCGACTCTTCAATCGCCAAGGTCACAGCCAAGGTTCTTCGAGCATCAGCGGGCTTAGCTAAATTACACGGTTTACCAGTAGAAACATAATCTAACCAGGCTCTAGTCTCATCGGCAATTGGCCCAAGAAAATCTCCTAAGGCCCAATCTCCTGGGGTGGAACTTTCTAAAAATACTGTCTGCAGTTGATGATCCGATAAATATACATGCGGGAAACCAACTTCAGTCTGCATGACTTGATCAGTGTGGTCGTCGTTGATTAATAAAGTACCGTGGGTACCAAGTAGTTCGACGCGGGCACTATGACCAACCGATGGCCATTTTTCAGGCAGCGCATAACTCACACCCAAGTTCACGACTGCACCATCTTTACAAGTCAAAATAGCCCATGTCACGTCCTCCGTATCATAACCAGCCTGATGTATAACGCCCTTTTGTCCTTTTGCAAATACCTCTACCACTGGATTTTCTGCCAAAAACCAACCCATTAAATCGACGTAATATGTCAAAGCATCTACTACAGGGGTAGCGCCTTTATTCCGTTGCAACATCGCAAAACACTGCGAACGTGAGTTATACAAACGGGCGCATGCCCCAGTAATGGTTCCTAACCGCCCCTGCATAATCTGCTCTTTGGCAATCAAATAACGATTTTTATATCGCCTCGAGTAACCAATATGTAAATCACTATTTAACGCCACCGATCTAGCTAAAATCAAGTCCGCATCATTCTCTAGTAAAGCCAAAGGCTTTTCGACTAAAACTGGCACACCCCGCTCAAGGGCAGCTAATAGTGGTTTTGTGTGTTCATGCTCGCTCGTGGCAATATCGATCGCATTGACCTCAGGACGCGCCATTACTTCTTGGCTATCGGTACTCCAAAAATCTGCGCCTAAGGCTTTAGCCAGCTTTTCAGCAGCAACAGGATCAGAGTCAGATACGGCTATATAACCCACCGAAGGGTGCATATTGGCCAATTTTCCTCTTAAAGTTCCAATCCGTCCGCAACCAATAATTGCTAGGCCTATTTCTTTTTTTGTTTTCAACGATATCTCCGTAATTTATTCTTATATTTCACAAAATGAGTCGTCTATTTTTTGTTCTGTGCTGGCTAAATAGTACTACTTTTACATTTCTTACTGAATTTTTAAGCCATGCAAGTGTTAATACCTATATTGTAAAAAATCTGTTCGAGGGATAATTTTTATTATAAAAAAGTTTCATTCGTTCAAAATGGGGACAAACATGAGTCAAAACTCACAAAATCGTCGTAATTTTTTAAAAAGTGCTGCTGTTGGAGGGGCAGCTATGGGTGTTGGAGCAACCGGTGTTACCAATGTCGCTCAGGCCCAAGCTAAAAAGAACTCTCTTTCGCCAACAAATATGAACCAAAACCCTGGATATATCTTTTTTAATTTAGACGAACAAGCATTTATCGAAGCAGTTGTTGACCACATGATTCC
Source organism: Betaproteobacteria bacterium (assembly GCA_009927445.1). Classification (GTDB taxonomy): domain Bacteria; phylum Pseudomonadota; class Gammaproteobacteria; order Burkholderiales; family Burkholderiaceae; genus Polynucleobacter. The sequence goes on along the minus strand of RFMZ01000292.1, from coordinate 15,247 downwards.
TGCCGATGAGCTTTCTCCAAGCGGCACACAAATGGGCGTCAATATCTATATCGATCGCTCTCTTGCTAGCGGCTGGGGTAAGGGTGAGCGCCTCTATCTAAAGGGGCCTTGGAAAAAAGGGCTGCCTAATCAGGGCTATCAATTACCACTCACACCAGCAGAACTTTACCGAGTTGGAATTAGTAATGCAAATACGCATTGCCAAAAAACCTACGCAAAGGCTTTTGATCAATTGCCAGAGAATTTAAAACAAGAATTTTTAGTCGCCTTACAAGGTGGAAAAATATCTTTTAAGTCCGATATGCCATCAAGAACCTTCTTTTCGATGCTCTACCAAAATGTTATGGAGGGGATGTTTGCAGACCCCATTTATGGTGGTAACCGCAATAAAGCTGGCTGGAAATTATTAGGGTTTCCAGGAGTTATTGCGGTGAATGCGCAAAATGTTGAAAAATTTCTGGATAAGAAATTTTCCCCTGTTGTATCAAGTATCTCTGATCTGAGTTAATAAGGAATTGCAATGGTAACTAAACTAAAAGAAGTAGATATCTTAATTGTAGGACTAGGTTGGACTGGAGGCATCCTCGCCAAAGAACTCGGGGAAACAGGCCTGAAAGTCCTAGCTCTTGAGCGCGGCGATATGAGAACCACAGCCAGTGATTTTTCACTCCCCAATATTCGCGATGAATTGCGCTATGTCCATCGACAAGAAATGATGCAAGATGCGACTAAAGATACCATTACCGCTAGGAATAGCCAAGCACAAGAAGCTCTTCCAATCCGAAGACTAGGTTCCTTCTTGCCCGGCGAAGGTGTCGGCGGCTCGGCATGCACTGGAGTGGAGGAACTTGGCGCTGGACTGATATGGAGTTTAAGATTCGGTCGAATTATGAAGAGCGCTACGGGAAAAATTTTATCCCGACCGATATGACTATTCAAGATTGGGGCATTACCTACGCAGAGCTTGAACCCTACTACGATAAGTTTGAAAAAGTTGCAGCCGTCTCTGGTAAAGCCGGTAATATTCAAGGTCAAAAGAAAACGGGCGGAAACCCTTTTGAGGCTCCCCGCTCAGGGGAGTACCCGCTACCACCACTTAAGCACATTCTATCCTCTAAACTATTTGGTGAGACTTCGCAAAAAATGGGCTATAACCCATTCCCAAGACCCTCTGCAAACGCTTCTCAAGCATATACCAATCCTGACGGATCCAAGTTTGGCGCTTGCCAATACTGCGGCTATTGCCAACGCTTTGGCTGTGAAGCAAATGCCAAAGGGAGCCCGCATATGACGGTCATCCCCATCGCCATGAAAAAACCTAATTTTGAATTAAGAACACACGCTTGGGTGACCAAAATAATCAAAGACTCTTCCGGCAAGAAAGTTACAGGTGTTTTATATACCAATGTCACCACCGGTGAAGAATACGAGCAACCAGCAGCACTTGTATTAATGTGTGCCTATGCCTTTAATAATGTCCACCTGATGCTGTTATCTGGTATCGGAGAGCCCTACGACCCAGCAACGGGCAAAGGGATTATCGGTAAAAACTATGCTTACGATACAGGCGTAGGCGGTAATTTATTTTTTGAAGGAAAAAACTTTAATCCATTTATCTCAGCTGGTGGCACAAATACAGTGATCGATGATTTTTATGGTAACTGGGAGTTCGACCGGTCTAAGCCAAATTTTGTTGGCGGCTATATCGTCTCTTCTGGTCACAATACCGCGCTCCCAATTGGCTATAGGCCGGTTCCTCCAGGAACTCCCTCTTGGGGAAAAGATTGGAAGGCAGCAACCGCTAAATATTATCAACAAGCGATGAGTATCACAACGCGTTCAGGCGTTCTCCCAAACCGTTATAACTATTTAGATTTAGATACTAGCTATAAAAATGCCTTTGGACAACCCTTGATGCGCTTAACTTTTGACTTTAAAGATAATGAACACAGGATGGGAATGCATGGCGCTGATATCGTTAACCAAATGATTTCTGCCATGAATCCCAATAAATCTTCCAAAGCCTCTGGTGCTAAACGCAATTGGGGCTTTACGCCTTATCAAAGCACGCATAATACTGGTGGAACTATTATGGGGACTACTCCAGGCAATAGTGCTGTCAATAAATATCAACAAAGTTGGGATTGCCACAACTTATTCTTAGTCGGGGCCAATGTCTTTCCTCACAATAGCGCCTATCAACCAACTGGTCTAGTCGGTGCGATGGCTTATTGGACAGCCGATGCTATTAAAAATAAATACCTTAAAAATCCAGGATTATTATGAAGCGAATACATCAGATTGCAACTTCGATTGTCTTCATCAACTTAGTAGTCATTGTGCAAGCGAAGGCTCAAGATCTTCAACGGGGAGAAAAGATCTTCGAAGCCTGTGCATCATGCCACTCCCTGATTAAAGAGGAGCAAAGTACAGTTGGGCCTTCTCTATTTGGAATTTTTGGACGCAAGGCTGGCGCCCAAGATGACTATAGGTACTCCCCAGCAATGAAAAAAAGTGGCATTACTTGGAATAAACAAACTCTAAATAACTTTTTAACCGATCCACAAAAATTAATCCCGGCGAACAGAATGCCCTTTGATGGAATACCAAATCTCAAAGATCGAAATGACTTAACCGCATTCATGCAAGTAAAATTTAAATAATCATTTAAATAATCGTCTGCGATTAACACATTAAATGACAAAAAACGATGCGGGCGCAAACACGACTACCAATTTTTGTTATTATTAGAATAACTAAACCACCGAGGAGAGTATATGAAATTTCAATTAATTCGAGTAGCCACAATTGTCGCCTTTTCTGTGGCAAGCCTGCCAGCAGCGAATGCTCAATTTGCTAAGCCTGAGGATGCAGTGAAGTATCGCCAAAGTGCACTTTTTGTCATGGGTAATCATTTTGGACGGATTAATGCGGTCGTAAAAGGTGAAGTTCCCTTCAATAAAGAAGAAGTGATTAAAAATGCTACTCTCGTTAATTCGATGGCCAGCTTACCTTGGCAAGGATTTGGTCCTGGCACTGAAGGTGGAAGAGCTTTACCAAATATTTGGACTGAAGCACCAAAATATAAGTCCTACCAAGAGAAATTACAAGCCTCCACTGCTGCCATGCTAGTGGCTGCTCAATCTGGTGATTTAGAAAACGTCAAAAAGTCTTTTGCAGCAGTAGGTGGAAATTGCAAAGCATGCCATGATGATTTCCGGAAAAAGTAGTCTGCCTCTAAAAGTATCGTATTTAAGATAGTACAAAATACCAAAATATCAAGCTTAAACTAAGTACTATAAATAACGCTAGAACCCGAATCCGCCAATCATCTTTGGATGATTGCGGTAAAGGTTCTAGCAATTTTTTTTCTAAAGTGCTCCTCGCTAAGCAACTGATCACCATCGATCATCGGCTTGATTAAATTTTTCCTTTTAAAAATCAGATAATACAGAATTGCAACAACATGTAGCCCAATGACGCCATAGATTAAATTCGAATTAATCCGGTGAATACTACTTAGAGTACTTACCAAATCGTTTGAGATGAATTTTGATAAAGGTCCAGTAAAGGCAATATCGTCATCTATGAAAAGGCCAGTTAGTCCTTGAATAAGGGGAATAAAAATCAGCGCAATGACAGATAGAGCCCCCAGAGGGTTGTGACCTAAGCCTCCAAACGATATACCTTGAAAATAGGCTCGAAGTTTTGACCATGTTGGGATAAAGTTAACGAATCGAATATGAAAGGGTCCGATAATCCCCAAATAATTCTAAAGAAGATAAGAATTAATGCTGTGTAGCCACAATATGCATGTAACTGTTGCTCACCAAGCTGAATCGTCATGATTGAGCCGATTACTGTAAATGCGAAAAGCCAGTGAAAAATTCTGGTAGGTAAATCCCAAACGCGAATTGATTTTTTCATACAAACGCAATAAAGTATTAATTAATTGAAGAACTATTGCACTCATTGTATCTATTTTTTGAGTTATGTCAGAATAGGGCCTAACTCCATCAACTACATCTAATTCACTGTATGTCAAAAAATATTCTCATCTTAGGCGCTGGTGCAATTGGTGGTTGTGTCGCTGCAAATTTTTCCCAAGCAAATATTAGATATTTGCTTGTAGATCCGTGGCCCGATTTAATTGCTAAGGTTCGGGGGCATGGTTTACAGATTACGATGCCCGATCATGAAATACAAACACCGCCATTAAAGGCTATCCATTTGCATGAATTAGCAAGCTCATCAGAGCTTTTTGATATTATTTTTCTGGCTTGTAAGGCTAATGAGGCGCGCTGGTTAACGGAATTCATTAAGCCTTTTATGCATTCGCAAAGCGTTATCGTTGGCCTCATGAATGGCATGATGAATCAAGATATTGCGAGTATTGTTGGTTCAGAACGACTAATCGGCTGCGTACTTGAACTGTCTGCCGAAAGCTTTGAAGCTGGCCATATTACAAGGAAAACTCCTCCGGCAAAGACTTGGATGTGTGTGGGAGAACTAAACGGCCAAATAACTCCTCGCCTACTTGAAATTCAAGCCCTTTTGCAACATGTTGCCACAGTGGATCTGAGTAAAAATATTGAAGCAGCTAAATGGACCAAATTAATTACCAACGTGATGGTACTTGCCCCATTTGCCATGCTGAAAGCTGAGTCCTATGCTGCTCTACAACTCCCAAAAATGCGGCAACTAGTCCTGGATATTGGTATTGAAGCAATTGCGGTAGGCCAAGCCCTTGGTTATCCAATCGAAGGAATTTTTGGGCTTACTGTTGAAGAATTAGGCAAGACACCAAAACAAATATCTGAAAAACTAGTCTCTACACTCATTAGTCATATTGGTAAAAAATCACAAAATGCTGTTACACAGGACATCATCAAAAAACGGCGCACTGAAACGCCCTTTTTAAATGGGCTTGTTGTTTGTCAAGGCTTAGCATGTCATATACCGACTCCAGCTAATCAAGCGATCGTCGAGGTGATACGCCGTATTGAGCTTCAAGAAATCGCAGCCGGTATTGAAAATATCGACTTAGCAATCAGCTTGACTATGTAATTGATCTGAACGTCCTATCTTTAACTCAGCTACGAATCATTTTATCTAGTCAACGCGTGCGCCTGTCATCTTAACTACTTGCTCCCAATGTTTTAATTCTGAAGCGATATAAGTGCTAGTTTGCGCTAAGGAGCCGCCCACAGGTATCAGTCCAGCCTTATCAAATTTATCCTTGACATCACTTAACTCTAATGCCTGATTAATGACTTGATTGAGTTTTTCAACAATTTCCTTAGGAGTGCCCTTAGGGGCAAAAAACCCACTTAAGGTGTAATCGTTAATCTGAGGATACCCAAGCTCCATAAAGGTCGGCACATCTGGCAAATTGGGATTACGTTTATCACTAGTAATAGCTAATATCCTTACCTTACCCTGTTTGGCAAATTGTAAGACGCCAAAAGCCGCTGTACATCCAATCGGCGTCTCACCACTAGCCACAGCTAAAGACGCTGGACCAGCACCCTTATAAGGGATGTGTGTCACATCTTCTTTCCAAATACCATGAAAAAGATTCGCGCAAGTCAAATGTGGCGTGGTACCACTCCCCGGGGTAGAAAATGCCAATTTCTCTTTTACTGATAAATTTTTCAACTCGGCAAGGCTCTTTGCAATGACCTTCTCATGCACAGACACGACATTTGGCTGCTTAGACACCACTGCAATATATGTAAAATCTCGTTCAGGAACATACCCTGCCTTTGGACCATATAAACTAGGGTTCACCGTAAAAGCAGATGAGTTCACTAAAAGCGTATAGCCGTCTGGTTTACTGGTGGCGACATATTGAGTGCCAACATTACCACCCGCACCAGACTTATTTTCAACAACGACACTAGCTTGTAACATATTTCCTATTTGCTGACCAATAACTCGCGCAGTAAAGTCGGGTGATCCACCTGGTGGAAAAGCTACAATAATACGTATCGGTCTATTTGGATAATCCAGGGAAGTTTGGGCGTTTGCGTAATTACCCGTTAACAGAAAAAATACCAAAACCATTTTATATAAGGCCACTTTGTCTCCCGTTATATGCAAAACCAGCCAGATGATCACCACAGCATCTTCGGTCAAGAATAGGCTAATTAATTCTATTTGTAATACTGAAATTTTAATCCATCATATCTTTACCAAGGAATAAATCATGAACAAACGTTGGAACGTCAGGCCAGAGGGTTCTAATTGGGGTGACTTTGGAGCTGACGATCGCTATGGCCGTATGAATTTAATTACGCCAGAACTTCGTTTAAAAGCCCTACAAGAGGTTCAGTTCGGTCAAATATTTTGCTTAAGCTTGCCACTAGATCGTCCTGGTGGACAAGTTTTAAATGCACATCGCTGCCCTCCCGCTTTTAAAAAAGTAGAACGCGATGGTGTCAATATGTTTAATCTTGCCCTTGAAAAATTTGATCAGCGATTAACCGATGTGAGCTCTGATGAGGCAGTCCTTCTTTATAGCCAATATTCCACACAATGGGACAGTTTTGCACACAAAGGATCTTTATTTGACGTGGACGGTACTGGAACACCTAAAAAAGTTTTTTATAACGGCTGGGAAATTGTTGACGAGAGTGGGTCCGGTACGCATGGCGAATTAGGCGCTCACCATGTCTCGATTGCAAATATGGCAACTACGGGCGTTCAAGGTCGAGGAGTTTTAATTGATTTACAGCATCATTTTGGTAATACCCGAACACACGTCAATTTAAACATGTTACAAGAAGTTATTACAAAAGATCAAATTCAAATCGAAGAAGGGGACATAATTTGCCTACATACTGGCTTAGGGGATCTCATCATGCAAAGTCCTATCACTGGTCCAGATGCTTCGATTAAAACTGCTTGCGCTGTGTTAGATGGTCATGACAAAAGTCTCTTACAGTGGATTACCGATACAGGTATTGCTGCTATCGCCTCAGACAATCTTGCTATCGAAGCCTCTTCAACTTTGGGTCTACCCAAGGATTTTGGTCATCATGGGCCGATCCTCCCCCTACATGAACATTGTCTTTTTAAATTAGGTATTCATTTGGGAGAGCTTTGGTACCTGACTGATCTAGCAAAATGGTTGCGAGATCAAAAGCGAAGTCGATTTTTGTTAACCGCTCCGCCCCTGCGCTTACCTGGTGCGGCAGGTTCGCCAGTTACCCCAATCGCAACTGTTTAAGATCAGGCGTGAACTAAACGATTCCTCGGTATGAGCCGCCATCAATTTGAATATTTTGCCCTGAAATAAAGGCCGCTTGCGTACTACATAAATAAGCGCACATATCACCAAACTCTTCTGTTTTACCAAAGCGCTTGGCAGCAATAGTCTGTTCTAAACGAGCCCGCGCCTCTGAAAAAGAAATATTTTCCATCGTAGCTAAACGCTGCGTCATTTGTTGTTGCCGACCAGTATCAATTCGTTCAGGCAGTAAATTATTAATCGTCACGTTGTCTGCAACAACTTCTCTTGAGATCGCCTTACATACTGCTGTCAAAGCAGTTCGGGCCGCTGTAGATAATCCCTGATGAGGGCTAGGCGCCTTCACCATAGCAGAAGTAATATTTACAATCCGGCCAAACTGACGCTCTTTCATACCCGGCAATAAAGCGCGGATCATCAAAACTGGCCCCAGCATATTGGCATCAAACGCCTGAATATATTCATCTCGCCCCCAATCCTCGAACTTACCAGGCTTTGGCCCCTCATTATTAGTGACTAAAATGTCTGCATCCGGACATGCGCTACTGAGCTTGAGTCGGCCGTCTTCAGTCGTTATATCTGCAACAACACCAAAAACTGGATTGCCAGTCTCTAAATGAATCTCCTTGACGGCGTCCTCTAGTGTTTGTTCGTTACGCCCGTTCATGTAAACAATTACACCCTCTCTTGATAAAGATAAGGCGCAAGCCTTACCTAAACCCTTGGAGGAAGCGCAAATAATGGCTTTTTTTCCTGCAATGTGTAAATCCATCAATGTCTTTCTTAATTTAACTTCACTGTTTTGAGCACTTCACTAAAACGCTTGTACTCCGACTTGACAAAAAGATCAAACTCTTCTGGAGGTCGACCATCAGTTTCAAATCCATCTTTTTGCATCGCTGCTTTCATATCAGGCTCAGCTAGCACTTGGCGCATCGCACCTTGAATTTTAATAACGACTTCTTTAGGTGTCTTTGCTGGTGCAAACCAACCTAACCAGGTACCGGCAATAGTCAAATCAGTTAGTCCAGCCTCCTTGAAGGTCGGCACACTTGGAAAATCTGGAGACCGACTTTGCCCCGTAAAGGCAACTGCTCGAACGCGTCCAGAGCTAACGTAAGAATGCGCAATCGTTGGCGGCATAATCATAAAATCAACTTCCCCTGAAACAACGGCCGTTAATGCGCCACTAGTTCCCTTAAAGGGAATATGCAATGTTTGTATCCCAACTCGATTAGCAAATATCTCACTAGCTAGGTGCAAAGCATTGCCGACTCCTGGTGATGAAAAAATAACTCCATTTTTATTACTCTTGGCGAATGCAATAAATTCAGTCAGATTTTTTACTGGCAAAGCAGGATTAAGAACCATCACATAGCCAGTCCCTGATCCCATGTTTGTAATTGGAACAAAATCTTTAAAAACGTCGTAACCAATATTTTTATTAGCAATTGTGTTAATAACAAATGCGGGGGTTGTATGCAGCAGAACATAGCCATCTGGAGCAGCATTTTTTACCGCCATAGCGCCAATTGCTCCATTCGCGCCTGAGCGGTTTTCTACAACCAAGTTAACTCCTAAAACTTTTTCTAACCGAATAGCCATAGCGCGAGCTGTAGTATCTGATGTCCCACCCGCCTCAAATGGCACAATCAGACGAATCGGCTTACTGGGATAGATATCGGCAAAAGTGCTCGGAATAAATCCCAGCCATAAGATCAATTGTAAAAAAATACGCCATTGGCAAATTGCCAATTTATTCATCAACATCGAAATCATTTGTTTAAACTCTTTAAAAAATGTTCTACCATTTCTGAACGAGTCCCGATCCATACATCATCAGCTGCAGTTGCGATTTCTAAAATCCGCTGAAAAGCACCTGTGCCAGCAGGTCTACCAAAAACATGGGCGTGTACCGTTGGATCAATCTTGATTGCACGGGTTTCCCACTTTCGAACATAATTTAACCAATCTTCAAAGATTTCAACCATCACCCTTGGAGGTTGCCCGTGACGCATAAATAATGGTAAATCATTCACTTCCATCGTGCCAGGAACGGCCACAATAGAGCAATCCTCAAAATCAACGCGATAAGGTAAGTCGTCATTTAATGTATCACTATGCCACTGGTAACCCTCTTTTGCTAATAACCGTGCAGTTCTTGGGCTAGGAGTGCTACGGGGACTGATCCAGCCTTTGGGACGAGTACCAATAACCTGAGCAATCAGATCAGTTGTTCGCCGAATGTTATCGAGTTCTTGCGACTCATCTAAATAAGCAGGTATTACATCCATCGCGTAGGAGTGTGCAACTATATCGTGCCCTAAATCTGCAATCGCTTTTACCTCAGAGGGATAACGCTCTGCCATGATGCCGCACACCAAGATAGAAGCTTTGATGTGATGTCTCCCAAAGACCTCCAAAACTCGGTGAACTCCGCGACGATGCCCATACTCCGCCCAGCCAATCGCATTGAGATCAGGTATGCCACCTTTTAAAGGATTACCCATTGGCCCAATGCCAGGCCAATTTCCATCAGACCACCATTCATATGCCATTCGGAAAACAATCCCAATTTTTTTATTACCTGGCCAGGTAAAGTCATTGGCTGCGTGCACCTCTTTTCCACCCGCGTGGATATCGTACATATGTGTCATCTCATCTCCAAGTTATTTATATTTGTTATTTTACTCAGCAATAATAATCTATGTAAAAATATACGCCAACCAGCTAGGAATCATTCAGGCCCTGTATTTAATCTCTATCAATATTTTATAAACATGCTTTTTTTAAATCGGGTAATGAACCCTTGAGTTTTATTTCTCCCGAATTCGCAATTATTGCGCTTCTATTTTTTCCTATATTTTGGGCTTTATCTTCACAAAAATATTTTCAAAAATTATTTTTATTAATCTCTAGTTATGTTTTATATTCCACTTGGTCTGTGGAGTTTGCCATTTTTCTTCTAATTTATAGTAGTTATATTTGGATGGCAGGTAAATGGCTGAATCAAAGTAATCCAGCTAAAAAAATTCGTCTAAAACTAGCTATTACCTTATGTTTAGCACTGGCCGCTCTGTTTATTAGCAAATATTACGAATTAATTAGAACTCTGCTCATTGACCTCCTGCCACAACTAGGATTACATAGTTTCTTGCCTGTCATCGATTTTATTGCCCCAGCAGGAATCTCTTTTTTTACCTTCCAAGCCATTACCTATCTCGTTTGGCAGGCCCAAGAAAAGCCCTCCCACGCTAGCTTTCTTGACTTATTGCTGTACCTCTCTTTTTGGCCTACCCTGTTTGCTGGGCCAATCATGCGTGCAAAAGATTTTCATGAACAGTTGCAGCATCTAGATTTTGGTAAGCCTAAAGAAAGTCCAAAGGCAATCTATTTTATCGTCCTTGGCCTTTTTCAAAAGATTGTTCTGGCTAGCTGGTTATCTAGTACGTATGTCGACCAAGTATTTAAATATCCCGACCAACAAACTACGGTGTCGACGATGAGTGGAATTCTTGGTTACTCTTTACAAATATTCTTTGACTTTTCTGGCTATAGCTTAATTGTTACCGGCCTTGCTCTTTGTCTTGGGCTTATTCTTCCAATCAACTTCCAACAACCCTATCTTGCTAGAAATATCAAAGATTTTTGGCGTCGCTGGCATATCTCTCTGTCCACGTTTATTCGCGATTTTATATATATCCCATTAGGTGGTAACCAACATGGATTTACAAGATCTCAAATGAATATCTTGATCGCTATGTTCATGAGTGGAATCTGGCACGGCGCTGGAGCTGGTTTTGCAATTTGGGGGTTGTTACACGGTATCGGACTCGTTGGCTACAACATATTTACATCTATTTATCAAAAACCACTTCCAAGCTGGTTGGGAGTGCTATTAACCATGTGTTATGTTGGAATTTCTTGGATTTTTTTTCGTTCAAACCACCTAGATACAGCTCTCATTATTTGTAAAAACTTGGTTTTGGGCACAGGAGCGCTACAGATTAATGATCTAATCTTATTATTATTCACTGGCTTTTTTCTGTGGATCAGTATGTATTCGTATTCTACAGAGCAGAAATGCCTAAATTTTATTGGCCAACGAAACATATTGTTGATTATTCCCATTTTGACATTTATCTTGTTTGTTATTATTTTGCTGGGGCCAACTGGCGTTCCTGGCTTTATCTATTACCAGTTTTAAATGAAGCGCGCCCTTCACCTTTTCATCATTAGCTCAATAGTAGTTCTTGCAAACGCCTTCCTCTGGCTTGATTCACTCGACCAATACCTGAGTTCGCGTTACCATCTCCAGATCAGTTCAGTCCTACCAGATTCTAATTATGTTGTATCAAAATGGATAAAAATAAAAACTAATTTACTAATGAAGGATCTATCAGAATTGATGGCTATCGGTCATGAGTCCATTCATAACAGGCTTTTAGGTATTTCTGCGCAAAAGATCCCGCAGAAATTAGACCTTGCTTTAAATACAAAAAATATGCCTCAACCAGAACTTTTTCAAAAGTATTCTTCTAATTCTCCATCGTTTCAACCAGGTTCAGAGTCTGCAACTGATGTGTCAACCGTACTCACTCCTAAAATTCTTTTTGCCGGCGATTCAATGATGCAAGGCATAGCCCCACTAGCGATCGCCGAGTTACGAAAAAAATACCCATCTGGACTTTTTGTTGACCTTAGCCAACAAAGTACGGGCCTTAGTGTGAATCGTTACTTTGATTGGCCGGCAAAAATCCAAGAAGAATCGCTGAAACAAGGATTTAATATCGTCGTAATTTTCTTGGGCCCAAATGATCCATGGGATATCTACGAGGGTCGGGTCAAGTATGTTTTTCCATCTGAGGCTTGGCGGGAAAAATATCGGTCTCGAATCCGAGAAATTATGGAATTTTCGCTTTTGCATAAAATTCATATCATTTGGATTGGTCTGCCAAATATGGGGCAAGAACGCATTAAACAAGGTGCTTTAATTCAAAACACTTTATTTAAAGAAGAAATAAGCCGTTATGATTTTGACTATTTATCTACCGAAGATATATTTGGTCCCCTAGACGAACCTTTTAATCGATATATTCCTGACCCCATTAAAGGCCAAACCTTAGTGCGCGGGGAAGATGGTGTTCACTTTACCGTCACTGGCTTAAGGTTAATTAATAAAAAATTAGTCAAAATAATTCAACGTGTGGTCGTCCATTGAAACTTTTATATTTTTTCTTTTTAGCCTTATTAATCTTAACCGGGGCTACTCAGCAATCTCTCGCAGAACAGTTAATTACATTTCAAAATACCACCTCCCCTGCTCCTTATTTAATTTGTCCCACTAAAAAACCAACTGCGTCTAAAAAAACACAACCGACTGTAACGGATACAGTCAATGAACTCCCAAGTCAAGATGAGTTATTGCAACTCCTCAGATCACAACCAATTGATCCTAGTATTAACACGAAATTACTTGAGCTCACTCCCCTTAAAAAACCTTTAGATCGGCCCTACCGAATTGGGCTTTGGGGTGATAGTCACACTGCCGCCGGTTTTTTTTCTGAAGAAATGATCCAAAGCTTGCAACTGAATAAAGAGGATGTCCAAACATCATTTTACCACCGAGTATAGGGCGAGGCGGAGTCCGACTACCGCTTCGTAAAACATGCAGTGGAGGAGGTTGGCGTTTTACACATGCCTATAATTCTGAGCCCTCGACTATTTTTTACCCTGGGCTCATACGCCTGCATGCTGAGAATGTGAATAGCTACCTATGGCTTGATTTTAGAAACCAAGGACAAAGTACAAGTCTTCAATCACTTCGTGTTCTCATTGATCGCCATAGTACTCCTGTTAAAACGCTTCTCGGAGTCAGTGTCGATGACCAGGCAGAAAAAATCATTGAAATTGTACCGAATTCAGATCCTCAAATTCAGATAAACGCCCAAAACCCTATTTCGACTATTAAATTGCGTTTAGTTTCTGGCACTATCGTTCTCAATGGCTTTATTCCCTCCTATTCTTCGCCAGCTAAGTTAATTTTAGATACCATGGCAATTCCCAGTGCCACCATGAAACCTTGGGCATTTATTGATCCTCTAATATTCTCTTCAATTCAGAAAGATCCATATGACTTAGTCATCTTCGCGTATGGTACAAATGAGGGGGCACAACCTAACTGGAATGCCACTCAATATGGCTATGATTTAAGAGCTGCTCTTATCGGCATGAGAAAGGCTTATCCAGAAGCTGCCTGTGTTTTGATTGGTCCAACGGATCGAGGGCTTTATAACCAAAAAGCTAGAAAACAAAAAAAGGTCGTTAATCCTGCCAAATACGATATGCTGAAATATTCAAAAATACACCATCAAATCACACACATTCAACAAACTATTGGCCAAGAATACCAGTGCCTTTCTTGGAGCTGGCAAGATGCCATGGGGGGTATGGGGGGTGCCTACCAGTGGCTTTATACTAGTCCACCACTCATGTCTAAAGATCTCACGCACTTGACAATTAGCGGTTATCAAAAAAGTGCTCAAGAGTTTATCAAAAGCTTACAACTTCAATCTCTCTTTAATAACTGAATGCTTTTACTGACCTCATCATCAATATTTCAAAAAATAATTTATCACTTTATTAGGACCTGAATGAAAACTTGGCAATGTATCGTTTGTGGCTTTATTTATGACGAAGCTCTTGGGCTTGAAGAAGACGGAATACCAGCTGGTACCCTTTGGGAAAATGTCCCAGATAATTGGTCATGCCCAGACTGCGGTGTTTCCAAAGCAGATTTTGAAATGATTGTTATTTAAACCTTCGATTCTTAGAAAGAACCTATTTTGAATATTCCTAGCCCAGTACCTGTAACTCACCCCATTACGATTATCGGTAGTGGACTTGCTGCTTACACTGTTATTCGTGAAATTCGAAAGATCAATACAGAAGTCGGCATTGTATTAATTACTCGTGAGCCTGGTTACTTTTACTCCAAACCGATGCTATCTACAGCGTTTGCAAGTAAAAAAACTGCGTCTCAACTCATCATGACACCCATAGAAAAGATGGCATCTTCACTCGGAATTACGATCTATCCCAATACTACAGTCACTCGCATTGACCCCCTAGATAAGAAAATAAGTAGCTCGAGCGGAGATTTTTACTATAGTAAGTTAGTACTTGCTTTAGGTGCAGATCAAATGAAGCTTGATTTAGAGGGTAATGCAGCTGATCAAGTACTATTTATCAACGATCTTGAAGATTATCAGAAGTTTCGGGATCGTATTGAGGGTAAGCGCAAGATTGGTATTCTTGGCGCAGGTCTGATTGGTTGTGAATTTGCCAATGACTTAAGTCTTGGAGGGTTTGATGTAGATGTAATCGACCTTGCTCCACAAGTTCTGGGAAGACTACTGCCTCTTGCAGCTGCGCAAGTTCTCCAAGAAAAATTGTCAGCACTCGGGGTTACTTGGCATTTGAGCACAACAGTTCATTCGATGAATCACCAAATAGACCAGTTCAAGATTGAACTTGCTAATGGCGGCACTATTAACTGCGACGCTGTGCTGTCTGACCATTGGACTCAAACCCCGTATTCAACTGGCAAAAGATTGTGGGCTAGATACGCAGATAGGGATTGTTGTTAATTTAAAACTACAAACAAGCGATCCTGATATTTATGCCATTGGTGATTGTGCTGAAGTGGGTGGCCTAGTTTTGCCATATGTCATGCCAATTATGCAAGCGGCCAGAGCTCTCGCACCGAATATCTTAGGGGGTAGTATTAATATAAACTATCCAGCAATGCCAGTTGCTATAAAAACACCCGTCCTACCCACTATTGTTAGCCCGCCAGCCCATAAGGCTAATGGGAACTGGGAAACACATGTGAGTGCTGATGGCGTAGAGGCCCGCTTTAAGGATACTGCCGGGAATCTCCTTGGATTCGTACTAATGGGATCAGCTACTACTCAAAAATCTACCCTAACTAAA
>RFMZ01000230.1 GCA_009927445.1 Betaproteobacteria bacterium | reverse complement strand
TTTGGTATAACCGGCAATAAAAGATGCGAAGGATATTTAGGGCCAGTATGAATGGTCACTTGTCCATCAAAAATTTCTAACGGACGATCTTTAGGATGGTTGTGTGTAAATGGCCCTACCCCAGTAAATGGATATCGCATATTAGAAAGCTTGGCTCCCGTTGCTCCAGGGTAAACATAATCTTTCCCACGTACGGTCAACGCAATTCGGTATCCAGCTGGAATCACAATCGAGGTTGGCCATATTTCAATATCTAATTCATATACTTCATTTGGGGTGAGTAACTCTTTCTTTTGATGCGGATGATATGGCCTATAGGGTAATGTTTTCTCTGGATCAAGTGCCCGATGCGAGGCACGTAACCAACCCTGGGCAACCGGCGTATTCGGATCGAGCGCCCCTTGAAAGGTCACCTCTTTCATATTCGGATCAAACATCCGAACGATTAAAAATAAATCTGCGTCAACCGTACTCGAGGATACGAATAATTTCGCCGCTAAAGGTCCAGTTAATTCCATTTCCTGATCGAGTGGCGTTGTCAAGAAGCTTGCGCCTTCTCCAAGGCCGCGATAAGTAATGCTGGTATCTGCGGCGCCGGCTTTACTCTCTAAGGTAACGCTTGCCGCATTTAAATGCATCTTCGTCCACTGGGTACTTGCCAGCGGCCAAGTCGTCTCTGCTCGCGGTTTAAACACCTCGCCCGGATGACGGATATTTAAGTAGACCTTGGGCTGTTCTAACCAGTCGTTTTTTTCACCTTTTAAGAAATGGTCAAAAAAACGTTTTTGTAAAGCCCGGCCGTAATCCGTATAAAAATGCGTCCAATGCTCAATCCCGTGCATCTCTAACCACTTATGCTCTGAACCAGCATTTAAAAACCCTTCAATATTGCCTCTTGTGTGCAAGCCCTGCCCACCCCAGTTACCGGCTGATAACAAGGGAACTTTAATCTTGCTGTAATCTGGTGTGCGACATTTCCAAAACTCGTCATCCATTTCGTGCTTAAAAGTTAAGCCGCCAAAATCAAAGCGATTCGCTCCTAACTCCTCCTTCGTCAGCGTCTCAGGACCAGACACCCAATCGCCAGTGATACCACTGCGATAGCCATTTTTACCTAAGCCATACTGCACTGTTGT
>RFMZ01000237.1 GCA_009927445.1 Betaproteobacteria bacterium | reverse complement strand
GTTAAATATACTTCATTCAAAAAAATCATCGAGCTCCAGAATCCCCCTAATTACTCCTTAAAATACCAAATTACCTATAAATTCACCCTATTCAGACCATACTGGGCCCTTCAAAGAACTGCCATGACATGAACTATTCTTGGTTGAGTCAATTTTAGGAGCACTCATTCGAGCTGGGGTTTCTTTTCCGAAATACCTTCGCACACTATCCATGAAAAAAACCTTAGCACCTAGATCGTAATTTACTCAGCCATCTCATCAGCGATGCTAGACCTGCACTTTAATTCTAGGATAAGCTAGTTTTATAAACGTCGCCAAGATCGGCCACTGCCAGATAGCAATTCCTCTGACTCTTGCGGCCCTTCAGATCCTGCAGTGTAAGTGGCTAAATAAGCATCGTCCTTTTTCCAATAATCGAGTAAAGGTTGGACGATCTCCCAACCAGCAACCACACTGTCCGATCTCTGAAAGAGCGTTGCATCGCCAATCATACAGTCATAAACTAAAGTTTCATAACCAGTACTTGGAGCATTTTGAAAATAGTCTTTATAGTGAAAATCCATATGAACTTGACCAATTTCAAATTTGGGCCCTGGAACCTTCGCCCCAAATATTAAAACCGCACCTTCATCAGGTTGAAGCTTTAAAACTAAGATATTCGGTGATAAAGCA
The DNA here is from genome assembly GCA_009927445.1 of Betaproteobacteria bacterium. Taxonomy (GTDB): domain Bacteria; phylum Pseudomonadota; class Gammaproteobacteria; order Burkholderiales; family Burkholderiaceae; genus Polynucleobacter. Next base: position 16,940 of record RFMZ01000237.1, on the reverse strand, counting down.
TCAAGGTTTGTATTTTTAAAGATTGATAATGGTGGATTTTTGAACTGAATAGCAATTTCACTTTGCCGAACACTTAATCCCTTGCCAGTTCTTAAATAAATCGGTACGCCCGCCCAACGCCAGTTATCAATCGTCAGCTTCATTGCAATATACGTTTCTGTCTTACTTGCTTCAGAAACTCCATCTTCCTCTCGATAACCCTTTAATGGCAGTTCATCGCGTTGTCCTCCAATATATTGTGCTCGCACACTCTCACGCTCTGGGTTAATCGGATGAACAGAATGTAGCACTTTAGTTTTTTCATTACGAACCGCATCTGCAGAAAATGATGCTGGTGGCTCCATAGTTGTTAATGCAAGTAATTGAAAGACGTGATTGGGCACCATATCACGCATCGCACCTGTGGACTCATAAAATGCTGCACGCTTCTCTACACCGACTGTTTCGGCAACAGTAATTTGAATATGATCGATGTGCTCGCGGTTCCATAACGGTTCAAAAATCGCATTTGAAAACCGTAGCATCATAATATTTTGGACTGTTTCTTTTCCTAAAAAATGATCCATCCGATAAATTTGTCGCTCATGTAATTGCTTACGCAGCTCTAAATTAAGAACTTTAGAGGATTCGACATCATGCCCAAAAGGTTTCTCTACAATAACTCTTCTCCAAGAATTTTCAGACTCCTTGAGTAGTTGTGCAACACCCAATTTTTCTACAATACTGCCAAAAAATCGCGCGGCAACTGCTAAATAAAAGACAACATTTTTCTGTATCTGATTGGATTTTTGAATATCATGAATTTTTTCACTTAATTCTTGATAGAATTTCGAATCAGAAAAGTCGCCCTGTTGATAATGAATCACATTTAATAATTTCTCAAGATTGACAACATCTAGTTGCTGAGCATAATGCTTATCCGATGCAAAAGCACTGATTGCTAGACGAATATGTTCCCGATACATTTCACTAGTCATCTCCAATCGATCCACGGCGATTAAGGCAAACTTCTCTGGTAAAAGTCCTGACCGAATCAAGTTATAAAGAGCTGGCAATAACAAACGCTTGGTTAAATCCCCGCCTGCTCCAAAAATAACCATACAACAGGATGGAGCAGGATCGCCGTGCGCGATCGCTTCGTGTTCAATTTCGTGCAGCATGGGATTATCCTTTATGTGATTCTTGGTGACCACCAAACTGTTTACGCATTGCCGATAACAGTTTTTCAGCGAAAGTATGGTCTTGTCTAGATCGGAAACGCGTATAGAGGGCTGCTGATAAGACGTCCGTAGGGACAGCCTCTTCAATCGCCGCCATAATAGTCCAGCGCCCTTCCCCAGAGTCATCAACATAACCTGTAAACGCTTTTAATTCTGGATCTTCAGCTAGAGCAATTGCACTTAAGTCTAATAACCAAGATGAAACCACACTACCGCGACGCCAAAGCTCAGTAATATCCGCTAAATTTAAGTCATATCTTCTCTCAGCAGGAATAATCTCTTGCGAAACCCCCTTGAGAATATCTAACCCCTCAGCATAGGCTTGCATCAAACCATACTCAATGCCGTTGTGTACCATCTTTACAAAATGGCCAGACCCCGCAGGGCCAGTATATAAGTAACCCTGCTCAGCAGTCGATTGAGCTGGATCTCGGCCATGAGTCAACTCGATTGTTCCAATCCCTGGAGCCAGAGTTCTAAAGATTGGATCAAGGCGCGTGACCGCCTCTCGATCACCACCAATCATCATACAATAACCTCTTTCAAGACCCCATACGCCACCACTAGTCCCAACATCAATGTACGCAATGCCCTTCACTTTTAGTGTTTGTGCGCGTCGCACATCATCTTTGAAGTTAGTGTTTCCACCATCAATAATGACATCGCCATCCTCTAGATGGGTAGCAAGTTGAGTAATCGTATTTTCTGTAATCTCACCCGCAGGCAACATGACCCATACCGCCCGCGGCTTAGCCAGCTGCTCAACTAAATTTTTTATGCTAGTAGCACTGTGTGCACCCTCTTTATGAATTTGTGCAACGGCTTGCGGGTCTGCATCGAATACCACACAATCATGCTGGTTTCGCATCAATCTTCGAACAATATTACCCCCCATCCTACCCAAACCAATCATTCCAAGTTGCATGCTGTCTCCCTTGATATTTATTAAAATTCAATCACTTATACAATTTAGCATAAATACTCCATAAAAGATTTCTCTAACGCTAAATATCTATCATTGGGCCTTGGCGATTCCCAATGAGGATATTTCGGGTGTATTCTTTTAGAATTAACTACTAAACCTATTATTTATGCTAATTGAACATCAAGCTCTAGGAGCTCAAATACTTCGCCTAGACGATTTTTTTTATTTAAGCCCGATTCAGTTACCCAGTAATCATCCAAGACGTGGTGGAGTACCCGTTTTATTCCCACAATTTGCAGATAGGGGCCCTCTCAAAAAACATGGCTTTGTACGAAATTTAAATTGGCAACTAGTTACAGATGCGCCATTGCTTGAATCCCATCAATTAACCTATCGCTTACAAATTCAAGATAAGGATATGCCCGAGTGGCCCTATTGTGCAAATCTTGAATTATCACTAAGCGCTTCAATTAATGACGTAGAAATCAGTCTCATAATTTGCAATAACGGTCCAAATCCTTTCTCTTGGACAGGCGGATTACATCCTTATTTTTTCTTAAGCAATCTTTTAGACACCTCTATTAAAGGCTTACAGAATCAACCTGTTTCTAATCGTTTCGACCAAGATCAACGAATACATTCTGCAGAATTATTAACGCTTTCAAATAAACCACTTGAGAGCTTATTTCATACATCTACCCCTCTACAAATAATCTCTCCCAAACAACACTTTGCCTTAAAGTCCGAGGGGTTTACAGAGTGGATGATCTGGAACCCAGCAGAACAGGGTGCCGGCGATTTTCTCGATATGCCTTTGGCAGACTGGAAAAATTTTCTTTGTGTTGAGCCTGTGATAGCCAGCAAACCACTGCAATTACTACCACAAGCATCTTTTACAGGAAAACTTACTGTAACGAATTTGCTAAACTCCGCAAATCCTCAGCCTTAGACGCAATAACATCTCATCCGTATGAAAAAATTGTATACCGATTCAATCCTAGATACTCCACAGTTCAGTCTTGGGGAATGCCCAACTTGGATACAAGCCAGCAACACGCTATTTTGGATCGATATCACAGAAAAAAAATTACTCTCTTTTGAGCTATCTTCACAAATTTTTCACAGTGCGCCATTACCTCAGGAACCAGGTTGTATCGCCCCTATTGCAGATCACAGTTTATTAATTGCCATGCGAGATGGTATTTATAGTTTTAATATTGAAAAAAAAATATTAAAGCAATTAATTAGTGCTCCGTATGATGTGCATACTGAACGTTTCAACGATGGCAAGTGCGATGCTATGGGGCGATTGTGGGTAGGTACAGTCTTTGAACCCAAAACATCAAATAACGCGGGCTTATATTGTTTTCAGAGTGGTCCAATGGGTTATCAGATACAGTTAATGGCATCAGATAATATGACCGCAAATGGTCTTGCTTTTGACTCCAAAAACCAATTGATGTTCTGGTCTAACACGCCGGCGCATCAAATCGATCAATTTGACTTTAACCTTGATACAGGGCAAATTGCTAATCGCCGCCCTTTTAAAATATTTAATCCAATGAGGCCGCCAGATATTTACGATGGCAGGCCAGATGGTGCTTGTATTGATGAGGATAATTGCTACTGGGTAGCTATGTACGGAGGATCTAAAGTTATCCGCCTTTCTCCCAAAGCAGAAATCCTGACAGAAATCAATTTACCTTGCCAATTTCCAACTATGGTTTGCTTGGGCGACTCGGACTTAAAAACTCTCTTTATTACAACTGCATCAAAAGGTCTCAACGCAGAACAGCTCAAAGAAGCACCTTTATCAGGTCATGTATTTCAGATCCCGGTGGATACCCCAGGATTAGCAATAAATGCCTTTAAAGCATAAGATGAAAGCCTCTTTAACTATTCATCAATAGCGTATATTTTTAAATTCTCCTTTCCATCAATAAAGATCAAAAGAGTTTTCGCTCGTGTTTTACTGGTGTTTTGCTAGTACTTACCCGCGTTGGTCTCATTAAAAATTCTATGACTTTCCTGCCATCAGGGTAAATACGCATAGCACAAGCTTGTGTAGTCTTTAAGCAATCGTTATATTTAATATACATCACATAATGGGAGTCCTATAATGCTTTCGCCTAAACAGATTAAACGATTAATTCCAGCAGAAACCACTAAATTTCGATCACCCATTCCAACCCAGGCCGTTTCAAGTGACGAATTTATTCCAGGATTACAAACCCCTAAACAACGGGAGTTTGAAGAACGCATTAAAAGAATGGGTGCCAGTCTAGCAAAGAAACAAGGGATTAGTCGACGTGCATTTTTTCAAAGTGCTGCAGGTATGGCCGCTGGCTTTATGTGTATGAATGAGACCTTTGGCCCCATGTATCTAGTAAGCCAAGCAGAGGCCGCAACCCCCGAATTAGCCAATCAGCGGGCGAATAGCTTAAAAGGTCAATTTATTATGGATATGCATACCCATTTTTTAAGAGATGATACCCGCCTAGAAAATTTTGTAAGATCACGAGAGGCTGTTGGAAAAGCTAATTGGAATCCCGGACTGGTTAATAAACCGCAATCATTAGAAGATCTGAAGTTTGCTAACTACTTCAAAGAAATGTTTATGGATAGCGATACCAAGGTAGCTCTTATTTCAGGCTCAGGCTCAGAGGATCCCCGTGACTGGTTTTTAACAAACGAAATGAAAGCGCAAGCTAGAAAAGATGTTAACCAAAAAGCAGGTAGTACGCGAATGTTCTCGCACGCCATATTTATGCCCGGTATACCAGGATGGTTAGAAAAAGCGGAAGCAGACAATGCGGTCAATCAACCGGATTCTTTTAAAGGCTACACCGTTGGTGACAATACGAATAAGTCATTAGCAAAACACCCGTGGCATCTTGACGATGAAAAATTACTCTACCCTTTCTATGAAAAATTAGTTAAATGGAGTAAAACAAAACCAAGCCTTAAAAATGTTTGTGTACATAAAGGCCTATATCCTCCCTCGGTTACCAAAAACTTTCCTAACTTATTGCAGTATGCTGATGTCCGCGATGTTGCAAAAGCAGCAAAAGATTGGCCAGAGCTCAATTTTATTATTTACCATTCGGGTTTTCGATATACCGGAGGTGCTTGGGATATTGGCTGGCAACAATTTGAAAAGTCCGGACGAATTGATTGGGTTACCGATTTAGCAGAAATACCTGCTAAATATGGCGTGAAAAATGTCTATGGCGATTTGGGTCAAATATTTGCGCAAAGTACTATAGCCGAACCACGACTTTGTGCGGCAATGCTCGGCCAATTAATTCAAGGACTTGGAGCTGACCATGTGCTTTGGGGAACAGATGCTATTTGGACTGGCTCCCCCCAATGGCAAATTGAGGCCTTAAGACGCCTGGAAATCCCCGAAGAAATGCAGAAAAAATATGGCTTTAGCCCACTTGGTCCTGCTGATGGCATGGTAAAAAATGCCATCTTTGGAGATAACTCCGCAAAGCTCTATTATTTCAGCCAAAAACAACGTGCCGAGCTAAAAAATGACTGGGTACACCATGCTAAATTAGCGTATGAAGCCAGTGGTGAGGGTAGAACGAACCTGCGTTATGGATACCTACAAAAAGCTCTAGCAGCTAATAAATAAGCCTTTATAACAAGACTTATTTATTCATTTTTGGTAATACTGGCTTTTCTAGGTCTTCAGATTTAGGAATTGCGGTTAATTCAATTAGGGATTTATATTTCGTATTTAACATGATCGACTCGATCGAAACATTCACAAAACGATTATCTTTGGTAAACACAAGTGTACTTTTTTTGGCTTTAATGGTCGACAATACAGTCCAACCAGCTTTAGGAAATTCATTCATTAAAAATGAGAACGAATCTTGTGAGTTCATTGGTGTTTTAATGATGAGCCGCCCCATCCAGTTCTTGCCGGTTCCAAGTACGATCGTATTTTCTTCATCAATAAACGAGCTTGGGGGAATTGGAACCTCTCCAACCATGATAGTCTCAGTCTGTTCATCAGTCGTCTTTTGATCAACAGAATTAATAGCCACCGTACTGCATCCCGTGCAGATTACAAGAATAATCCCCATACAACTAATTTTAAGTGACCAAAAACTTTGCAAGTACTCTGACTTCAGTTTAATAAGCATGGAATTGAATTCTTTATTAAAAGATTATTTGAGAAAAAAAATACCTTCTTTAGGATAACAGGTAATTAACCTAGCTAACATTTAAAGATGCCCCAAAAGAGGGCGTCTGCCAAAATCGACTTATAATATTTATATGAAATGCTCAAAATGCCAAGAAAATACTCTGGTACACGACACTAGAGATGTCTCATACTCGTACAAGGGTAAACACCAAACTGTTTATCAAGTAACTGGCCATTTTTGCACGCATTGTGAAGAAATTCACCTCGATGAAGTTGAAAAGGCAAGAGTCAAGATTGAAGTGATTCAGTTCAACCGGGCCGTAGATAAAGCTCTTTCAAAAACAGGCTTTTTTGGAAGATTCTTTAAGTAGATAAAGAAATCACAACTGCAAGTGTTTAACTGAATCCAACTCGTCTTGGATCTTTTGCTCTTCAGCTCTCTTTTTTCTTAAAATAGCTAAGCGATGCCTCTCTCCTAATAATGAAGAAAAACAAGTAAGCAAAGTAAAGGTAATCAAATAAGAATAAAGAGTCATCGGTAAAAGTAACTATTGATGGAATTGCTGAGTTAATGCTTAAGATACCAAATATGAAAAGTATTGTCAATTTTTCCGCATTGCACTGACGTGGTACACAATAATATTTACCTCATATTATTTGCCCTCATCTTTATCCTGTAAGGACGTGATTCATTTTGTTTCTAGGAGGCAGTGTCGCAAACAATAAGGTCTAGGGATAATACGCTCATCAATTTCCTTGTTATTTGTGAGGAATGTGTGGTTTTGAAGAATATTGCATAGCCATCTCAATCAGGTGAATTTTGCGCTGATGTAGCAAAACTCCTAAATTGATAGCCAAAACAATCACTAGTAAAAAGAAATAGATTTCCATGTATTTTGCCCAGTTTCTAAAAAAATCCACTTAACAATGCAATAAGTACTTCTATATCCATCGAGATAATCAAACCTACATAGAAGATAAAGCAAGATTCATACCAACCTAAAATATCAAGTCGATTTGACCGAACTGATTAGCTCTGCATATTTGCTGTTCTTATTGCCCCTGCTGATTGACTTAGTTAATTCATGGGAAATTCATACGCTAGCACCTTGGCAAATTGACTTCACGGCGGATTAACTGCACCAAAGCCCATGAAGCCAGAGATTCAACTGTAGCCTTAGATAGCCAATTAGTAAATGGATGGCGCGCTCATCAGGTTTGGCAAAATAAGGGCTCTTTACTTCAATCGGATGAAAAACACCATTGACGCATTGCCTGAGCTATCACCCTACTCAAAAACCTTCTTGATCAATGTAGGGGGTACTCCATAAAAGTAATTAGGATCGACCTGCTTGTAATGCAGCAATTCTCTCCTCAAGCGGAGGATGACTAGAAAATAAGGCCATTAACCCACTTGGACATGCAATACCTGCAGTGGCCACTGACTTCGGTAATTCCCCAGCCTGCATGGCTTGCAGTCTTTGTAAGGCATGCACCATAGGTTGCACATTTCCCATTAACATGGCACTTCCAGAGTCTGCGCGGAACTCTCGTTGACGGGAAAACCAAGCAACGATCATTGAAGCTAATATTCCAAAAATAATTTCACAGATAAAGGATGCAACATAAAAACCGACGCCAACTTCCTTCTCATTTTTCAAAATGACTCGATCAACAAAATAGCCAACTATTCTAGAAAAGAAAACGACAAAGGTATTAACAACACCTTGAATGAGCGTTAGAGTCACCATATCGCCATTGGCAATATGCGCCACTTCATGGCCCAAGACAGCGCTTAACTCATCTTTCGTCATACCACGCAATAAACCCGTTGAAACGGCAACTAATGCACTATCTTTAAAGGCACCTGTCGCAAAAGCATTCGGGTCGCCCTCGTAGATGGCAACTTCCGGTCTGCCAATACCCGCTTTGTCCGCATGCTGATAAACCGTATCAACCAGCCACCGCTGCTCTGGCCCCTCTGAGCCGTTAATAACAACGGCGCCAGTTGACCATTTAGCAACCATTTTGGAAATAAGCAAAGAAATAATCGCCCCAGAGAATCCAACAACCGCTGAAAAAACCAAGAGTCCACCAAGGTTTAGTCCCGATGCACTCATCCATTGGTTTAGGCCAAACAGTTGGACAATCACTGAAATAACCAGCATGACTGCTAAGTTAGTTAATAAAAAAAGAATAATTCTTTTCATATAATTCCTCTCAATCGGTAAAACTTCTACGTTTTAATGTTACAACTAAGCATAAACCAGATTAATTACCTAATTAGTTCGCCAGATTATTAAGTCACAAATTAACAAAATAGCCCTTCGGCAATACTCGTAGAACGAATCTAGAAATACTAGATGCTCTGCTCAATTTAGTCAAAGCCTATAGTTTTAAGGCTCTTATTTTACCAATGAACCCACCAACTAATCTTAGCAGAAATAATTCTTGATAAAAGTCTAATCGATCACTGCCGTTAAGAAGCTAGCCGCTAATCCAGCGCCTATAAAGGGAATACCCCAACGTTCAAATAGGGATTTGTATTCTCTTGGGACAACGACCACAGGCATGTCACCCTGACCAATGAGCTCGTCAGTAGAGGTTTTTTCAAACAGATGTACTAAAGATCCATGGGCAGGTCTACACACGACTATTTGAGAACAGTCTAGTGACTTTGCTATCTGATTTACATCCTGCACGTGCACGCCATTAGGATGGTTTATCTGAAAAGGTATACCTGTTAACTCTAAATGACGACTAGACAAACCATAAGCAATAGAAGCTTGCTCCTGAAACCAAGTTAGCTTATTTTTTTGGCTTAAAAAACGGGTAATGTAGCGTGAAACTCTGGGACGAACATAAATTAACTCAACTTGCATATTGGTATTTTTTAAAAACTCTGAGGATAAGTACCTAAAAACTGCTGCCATGTGAACTGAGCCATCGACTGGTATTAAAAATTTACTCATTATGTACTCCCCACTTACGTTAAAGAAAAAACCTATGACATTGAATCAGACTTCATAAAACTCTTACCGGTATCTTTTTGAGGCGAAGTAAGCCCTTTATTTTTCAGATGCCCAGCATACAAAACCATCGCTATGACAATGATGTAAATTCCATAAATTATTAATTCATTTGATGGGATGTATTCTTGGATTAGTGGCTCACTCAAGATCATTTTAATTGCTGTCCAAGTTAATATTCCAGCACCAAAGTAAATTACTAGCGGATACTTATCCACTAATTTGAGAATTAAAGTGGATCCCCAAACAACGATTGGAATACTAATGACCAATCCTAAAACAACTAAGAGGTAACTACCTTGAGCAGCTCCTGCAACAGCTAAAACATTATCCAAGCCCATTACCGCGTCCGCAACGATAATCGTTCTCATCGCACCCCAAAAAGTCATTGAAGCAACGGAATCTGAAGATTCTTCGTCCTCCTCAGAATGTAAGAGTCGATAAGCAATCCAAACAAGTAAAAGACCGCCAACTAAAATCAAACCAGGAATTTTTAGTAAATAGACAACTATTAAAGTCATCACGCTACGAACACCAATGGCACCAACTGCTCCCCAAATGATGGCGCGCTTTTGCAAATCAGCTGGTAAATTTCGTGCTGCCATAGCAATGACAATAGCATTATCCCCAGCCAAAACTAAATCGATCACGATGATGGCTAAAAGAGCCGACAAAAACTCAGGCGAAAATATTTCCAAAATAACTCCCAACTATGAATGAAATGTATATAAATTTAAGGATATAAGAATTTTGACAATACAGAATGAATTACATGTTGAAAATAAGCGTATTATTGAACATTCTTCTGTTATTTACTGAACATGGATAATCAATTTAATTATCGACATCTTTATTACTTTTGGGTTGTCGCCAAAGAGGGCAGTATGTCAAAAGCTGCAGAGCGCCTCAATATGGCTGTTCAAACGATTAGTGCGCAGGTCCATATCTTAGAAAAGTCTCTAGGATTTCTGTTATTTAAACCCGCAGGTCGCGGCCTTGCACTTACAGATGCAGGCAATACAACATTAGATATTGCGAACCAAATATTTCTTTTGGGGGAAAAACTACCCAAAGCGCTTCAAGATGCTGCTCGAAATCCTCGTCCCAAACTAACCATCGGCGTCTCTGACGGACTCCCCAAGTTAGTTACTCGAGAAATCTTACAAAAAGTCGTTGACCAATCAATACACCTTGTCATTCATGAAGGAGAATTTGAAGATCTTTTAGCTGATCTCGCTTTACATCGACTTGATCTCATTTTGGCAGATCAACCAGCGCCCTTAAACAAAAATCTGAACCTCTATAGTGAACAACTTAATTTTTCTGAGATGGCCTGGTTTACTCCCGCAAAATGGCTCCTGCAAGCCCGAAAAAAATTTCCAAAATGCTTGAATGATCTTCCAGTTCTCTTACCAACTGCCCACTCCAAAGTTCGTCTAAATATTGATCAGTGGTTTAATAAGCATGGCATTACCCCCCATATAGTTGGTGAATTTGAGGATAGTGCCCTATTGAAAACTTTTGGATCCGGCGGTCTTGGTGTTTTACCGGCGCCTGACTGTATCAAAAATGACCTAAAAAGTAACTATGGCCTTGTCAAGTTTGGGGACTGTGATGGTGTGTTTGAATATTTTTATGCTATCCGAGCGGAAAAGAAAATTGTTAACCCGCTTATCCTGTCTATCTTACTGAATACTGTTGAATAACTCCTTAGAAAAAAATCTATCAGAGCCATGACTTGTAAATCTTGATTCCTAGAAAGGGGTTAATCACCATCTGGAATTTTTATATACTGCGCTCATCCCTGTTCTACAAGGATTCATCAAGTTCATTCATGTTCATGAACCAGCTTGATTTTGCGCCTTTAAACCCAGGCAAATCCGATATTATCCAAATGCACACCCTATACAATTCGTACCATCAGATCAGGTAGCCCAACCACCTGACCTTTAAGCACATCACCTTGTTGGACAGCAGCAACCCCAGCTGGCGTGCCAGAAAAAATTAAATCGCCCGGCTCAAGTAAAAACAAAGTGGACAAATAGGCAATTGTGTCAGGCACGTTCCAAATCAGTTGATTTAAATCACCCTCTTGACGCAATTCATCGTTCACAAAAAGTCTGATCGCACCCTGACTTGGATGCCCACATTGACGAACAGGCACCAAAGATGAGCATGGTGCAGATTGATCAAAGGCTTTACCCGTATCCCAAGGGCGGCCCATTTTCTTTGCCTCACCCTGTAAATCTCGACGCGTCATATCTAAGCCAACTCCGTAACCCCAGACGTGCTCAAGAGCTTTCTCAGACGAAATATTTGATCCACCCTTACCAATCGCAACAACCATTTCGATTTCATGGTGCATATCGTTGGTTAAAGAAGGATATGCCATATCTTTTCCATCAACAACAACAGTTGTTGCAGGCTTCATAAAAAAGAATGGTGGTTCACGGTCAGGGTCATGACCCATTTCACGAGCATGATCAGCATAATTACGACCAACACAAAAAATCCGATTAACCGCAAAACGACGCGTATCTCCCGCAATAGGAATTGAATTAACTGTAGGGGGAGGGATTACATACTCAAGACTCATCATGTTCCTTTATCTAATATAGCCTATTTTTTTCATTAAAGACCAATCATTCACATGAATGACTTACTAATTAATATGCAATACTATATCAAATAATCCTTGCAACTTCTCCTGTTGCTCAATTATTGAGGAATATTAAAACCATCCAAAAACCACAGAAGTGCTGCATGAGTCAAATTCAATCTAACGATTGATTTCTATCTCATTTTTTTGCATTTGGGAAAAACAACTGCTCATTTCCCACTTTAAAGGAAGCTATCGTGTCTTGCCCTTCCCTGGAAATCAACCAATCTATAAAAATCTGACCCTCTACCTTTTTAATCTGAGCAAACTTAGAAGAGCTTACCAACATCACACCATATTGATTAAAGAGTTTTGGATCACCTTGAACCAAAATAGCCAGATCTCCACGGTTCTTAAAAGTCAACCAAGTCGCTCTATCAGACAGGATATATCCGTTCATTGCTGAGGCAGTATTCAAAGCAGGGCCCATCCCAGAACCAGTTTCTTTATACCAAGGCAATTGGCCAGAAACAGAAACATTTAATTCTTTCCAAAAACGCAATTCTGCCGCGTGCGTTCCACTCTTGTCACCTCGTGAAACAAATAATGCTTTAGTATCTACGACTTTTCGAAAGGCATTCAAAACGTCTTTGCCGCCAGCAATTTTTGCTTGATCAATTTTAGGGCCAATCAGAACAAAATCGTTGTACATGACCTCAATTCGTTGCTCCGAAAACCCATCGGCGACGAATTTTTCCTCCGCTAACTTATCATGCACAAAAACCACATCAGCATCACCTCGGCGACCAATGTCTAATGCTTGGCCCGTACCTACGGCTACCACTTTAACCTGAATCCCAGTTTTCTTTTCAAAGGGGGGCAATATATAGCCAAAGAAGCCAGACTGTTCGGTTGATGTGGTGGAGGATAAAACAATAGCTCTTTGTGCGTAAACTTGATTCAAAGACCAAGAAGACAGGATGCAAATGAGTAGTAACTGACTAAGTCGTTTCATTATATTTGTCTTTACTATAAAAGTACTATCATGCATATGTGCTTTAAACTAATCAATATGTAATAATTTTCATATGAAACTTTTCATTCAGCCAACCCTTCTTCTGCGATCAACAGATCGACTTTCACGTGATTTTGATTTAACTCATATCGGCGATATCCTTCAAAGAGTTGCTCAAGGTCATACCCTGACTTATGCGGCAAATGATCTCAACATCTCTTACAGAACCTTATGGAATGAATTAAAAGAGGCTGAAAAAAAACTAAACTGCAAACTTTTAGATCGGATAAGAGGGCACGGCTCAAAGGTTACAGCTAATGGACAATTACTGATCAACTCACTAGAAAAACTTAACCAACTAAGTACTCAAATGCAGGAGCTAGCTGATAATATAAGTAACCAATTAACTATTCATAAAAAAATAGCGCCTACACAGTTTATTTTTTGTTGTAGTAGTGATCCACTAATTGAGCAAATTTGTCCCCAATTCGTTGAAGTTGAATTACAAACAATGGGATCAGGTAATGCCCTTACGCATCTGATTGAAGGTAAAGCTCAAATAGCAGGGTTTCATATTTCTGATCGACAAGAAATGAATAGCGTAGGTGAACATATTAAACTGCATGGTCTAGAGCTGATGCCCTTAATGCAGCGTGTTCAAGGCTTAATTGTAGGGAAAGGCAACCCGTTAAGAATTACTACAGTTCGGGATCTTGCTAGGCCAGAGGTTCGTTTTATTAACCGTCAAAAAGGTGCTGGGACTCGTTTACTATTAGATCGATTACTCACTAAAGAGGGACTTAAAGCTAAACAAATTCGAGGATACGATCAGGAGGAATTTACTCATAATGCAATTGCAACAAGCATATTAGCAGGGCAAACAGATGCAGGAATTGGGTTGCAATATGTTGCAAAAAAATTCAATTTAGATTTTATACCTCTCAAAATTGAGACTTTTTATTTAGCTATGAAGTCCGAATTAATCGAACATGAAAAAATCATAGTCCTTACAAAAAATATTCGCAACTTATCTAAGAAAACACCTGGATATAAAATTTACTGATACATCAATAAATTTGTTTATCTTTCAATTTACTGCATATTTTTGTAACCAATTACTATCAAATATGCCATAGTGCACGATAACTATAGATTTAAGACGATAGAAGACAAATGGTCAAAAAATTTAGGGCGGATAAGCTATATTTTAGGTCTTGGGATAATGACTCGGACGGGAAGCTATAGTGCTTCAACTCCAGTAAATATTAGTTTTGGCTACTGGTCATACACTCCCACAGCAAGTGTAATTTACAATCACCCAAATTTCGCCGTTGCGGGAAAATTTTCTTACCAACATAATTTCACAAATCTAAACTCCACAGTAACTAGTGGCAAAGTTGTCATTACGGAACTAGCTTTTTGGGAAAAAAATCCGCGGGTTGATATATTGGGTAGAAACGCTTACCAAGAACATCAAGTATCTGATGATGCTCTTGGGACACCAACCTCTTTATCAGGCTATATCTACTCCGTAGAAACCCCCAATTCGGATGACAACAGAATGCGGTATCTGACTATCGCACCCTTTTAAGTCTATCTATTCTCTGATCATCAATCAATGCTAAGCGTTACATATACTTGGCAACCAGTCGATGTATATTCACAACTGGTAAATGTATTAGCTATAAGATACTGCAAGAAATTTGATTAAACTAAATATTAGCTGGGCTAAAAATTCTAAAGATTAGATTTAAGGCTGATCGCGTCAGCAACCAGCCTTTGAACTAATTACTTAGGCATCAGTACAGTATCAATAACGTGTATAACGCCATTGTCCGCAGCGATATCAGTTTTGACCACTTTAGCTTTGTCAACCATTACACCCATCGAGGTGGAAACAGTTAGCTCGGAACCTTGAACAGTCTTGACCTTACCTGCTTTGACGTTAGCTGCCATCACTTTGCCAGAAACAACGTGGTAAGTCAAAACAGAAGTTAGCTTGGCTTTATCTTTCAGTAGTGCGTCTAAGTCAGCTTTTGGTATTTTTGCAAAAGCTTCATCGGTAGGTGCAAAAACAGTAAAAGGTCCTTTACCTTTAAGCGTATCAACCAAACCTGCTGCTCCTAACGCTGCTGCTAAGGTTTTGAATGAACCAGCAGCAACAGCTGTATCAACAATGTCCGCGGCCTGGACTGATAACGTCATACCAAAGGCGAGAACACTCGCAATTAATGCCTTCTTCATAGTAAACTCCGTTCGTTAATTATGCAACATCAAAAATATGATGTAGAGTTAGTTTGCCTCTTTTATATGAATATTTAATGACTAGGGGTATGGGTCTAATAACATAATCAAAAAACTCTTTACTTAACAGAAGAAAAAATTCCCCTCTTAATAAGATTAATATGCTGGACGTTTCCAAAAAATCCACTTATTCTGTTGATGCAAGCATGCGAGTCTAGTTTCAATCTGCACTGCCATAGATTTCTATTGGACTTATGATCCGGGTGATTCTATCGTCAAGAATCTTTAGGGTCATACCTAGGGTATGATTGTAATCTTGGAATAAAACTTTAAATCGTCTATATAGGTTTCTAGCTCATCAAGACTTTAATTTATTTTCTATTTGGCATTTTTGCGACCTCAGATTATTCAGGCAGGGCAAAGTTTTTATTCTAGAAATTTACTGAATACTTTTTCCGATCCAATTACTGTCAAATATGCCTTATCGCGATATAGCAAGCCACCATCAATTCTTAACGGACAATTTGAAGCATCGCAAATCTGTGAGTAGGTGTCATATGTTGGGATATTCAATGCCACAGCTAACTTTTGTAGCTCAACTCTGCCAATATAGTATTGAGGATCTATTTCTTGGACCTTTTGTACGCACTCAGCGTTCAAAAGAGGCCTAATTGGTGGCATACCAATACAACCAATTGGCTCGAAGCTTAAAGAAGGTGGTGGGTATATAAAAATGACCTGTTTACCGTTCTTTTCAAAATATTCAATAGTTCGTTCTAACTGAATTTTTATTAGAGAATTAATTTCCGGTTGACGCATTGTCAACAAAATTGTTTTTATATTTTTATCTTGAGCTAATCCAGTTATTAGCTCATTCATGCGCTGGGAGGTCACTGGCGCATAATTTGCATCATCAGATTCTTTAATTGTTGGCTCTTGTCCTGGCCAACCCACCATAGCAAGATTCTTACCCAGTTGTTCGTATTTGACCTCTAGTCCTGAATAACTATTGTGAGCAATACTATCTCCGATCAGGACTATATCTAAATCTTTATTCTCTTTGGATAATCGGCAAAAGTTAGGGTCATATTGTTGGAATTTGATTAAACAACCCTTATCAGTTTGAGCTGGGCGCCCGCCTTGAAGATCAAGTATCTTTTTATGTCGAAAGTCTAATCCATCCCGAACATAAGCACTCCATCCTTGATAGCCAATTAACCCCATCAAAGCAATTAATAATACCGTTACTTTTTTCCCTTTGTAACGCAATAGGTTTTCCCAATATCGATGAGTCAAATATGCCAGTCCTACAGATACAATAATTAATATCACCTTATAGAAGCTAGTTAATGTGCTCGCTGAAATGACTTGTCCAAAACTTAACAAAGTCCAATGCCATAGATACAGTGGATAGCTAATTATTCCAATCCATACCATGACACTATTTGAAAGAAAATTTTGATTGATACTAGATCTCTCATTGGCGATGATTAGAAATAGCGCCCCCACTGTTGGAAGAAGCGCATACCAACCTGGGAATTTGCTCTTATTATCTAAAAAAATAGTTGCTAGAACAATTAGCAATAATCCAATTACAGATAAAAAATTTAGGGTATTAATGTGAAATCTTTTAATGAACTCTGGCTTGTACAACACAATACAAGCCCACAGCGATCCTACTATCAATTCCCAAACACGACTTAATGGGGAATAGAAAGCCATAATTGGATTACTGGTAATCGTGAAGAT
>RFMZ01000219.1 GCA_009927445.1 Betaproteobacteria bacterium | reverse complement strand
TTTGTAATCATATGTGGCCGTTTTAGCTTTAGAGCATTTTGATAACGGGCATAGGGATTACTGATTGGTGACCTAACCATGATGTAGTCCACTCTAGCATTGATTTGTGGCGCTTCATGAAGGACTAGTGAGTTATACCTTGGATCATTGGGCCGAAGGCCAAGTAACTCTGCAATATGTCCTCCGCTAGAACTACCATATAGACCAATTTTGGATGTATCACCTCGCCATTGCTTAGCATGATGTTTGACCCAGCGAACGCCATAATTTGCATCTAGGACATTTGCGGGATAGGGTAGTTCTTTTGCGGAGGTCAAATCAATAGCTATTACTAAAACGCCACTTTCGGCAATCGCTCGGTTCATTGGTTGTTCAGCGAAACGATCTTTATTATTCCATGCGCCACCATGCAGATCAATTACTGTTGGGAATGGACCAGTTCCAGCGGGTTGATAGATTCGAGCTATCAAAGATCGGCCACTAGCGGTTTTACGATACTCTACTTCTGTAATGGTGATTTGTAGCTTGGCTTGCGGGTTATATTGAATCCGGTCGTTAGCATGGATTACTGGAGTAATTAATAGACTTGCCAGAAGTAGATAAAAACTTTTAGCGCTAAAAGGTCGGTACGAGAGAATCTTCATCAATTAAAACCTTGAAATTAGAAAATTAAATAAGTTGATCTAAGACTTTATCTATTCCTGCTTTAGCGCATGCTTCGTCTTTATCGCCACCAGGTGCACCGGAAATACCAACTCCAGCAATCGTATCATCTCCTACCTTAATTGGTAGGCCGCCCCGATTAGCAATCACATTACTCAAATGAATAAGAGCGAAAGCGGGATCATTTTTTAAGCGTGTTTCAGTATCGCCAGATGGGCTACGAAATGTCCTAGATGTATAAGCTTTTCGCATACTATTTTCTACTGTGTGGGGACCTGTATTGTCGCCTCTTACTTGTGAGATGATTTCTCCAGCACGACCAACAATAGTTACTGAAACGTTATATCCATTTGCTTTACAAGTTGCAATAGCTGTTTGTGTAATGGTAATTGCCAACGCTGCTGTCAAATCTTTCCGTGCAAGCAGTTGGGCCTGCGTTGATATACAAAAACTCGCAAGAGCTAGAAGGCCGATCAATGATGAAGATTTATTACATAATTTTTTGAACATGGTGAATTCCTAAGAATGAAATTAGCGAAAGAAATAATTTACTTATGAATTCTATGGATAATTTAAATAAATAAGCAAGTCTGATAAACCCTCAAGATTAAATATTTATAAAAATATGATGATTTATAGGGGTTTACTCTTAGATAATTTTTATTATATTTTCTAGAAAAATAATAAATAATGTTAGAGTTATGAATAGAAATAATTATATTTTGGAGATCAATATGAATTGTATTTTTAGTCGATGGTTATTGCCAATTGTCTTAAGTTTCGCTGTGTCACTAAGCAACGCTGCCCCCGCAGTGAATGTTTCGGCAAGTGATATTGGTGGCACTGTGAAAGGATCGAAGGGTCCTGAGGCGGGTGTATGGGTCATAGCTGAAACAACCGACTTGCCTACAAAATTTGCCAAAATTGTTGTTACTGACGAACAGGGGCGATACTTAATTCCGGAGTTGCCCAGTGCAAACTATCAAGTATGGGTAAGGGGTTATGGCCTAGTTGATTCTGCTAAGAAAAAGGCTAAGCCTGGACAAACAGTTGATTTAACTGCGGTGCAGGCACCATCGGCAAAAGCTGCTGCCCAGTACTATCCGGGCATGTATTGGTATTCGATGTTGAATATTCCCAAGGAAAACGAGTTTCCTGGAACGGGTGAAAAAGGCAATGGTATTCCTGCCGTGATGAAAAAGCAGTATTACTGGGTTGATACGGTAAAAAATTCTTGTCAATCCTGTCATGCCTTTGGATCGCGTGGTATACGGGATATACCAGAAGTCTTTAAGAAAATGGCTAGTGGGGATTCTGAACTAGCATGGGCTCATCGGACTCAAGCTGGCCAAGCGATGCAAAATATGGCTTTAGGTTTAGGTCGTTTGGGCCCTGAAAGAGCCTTATCTATTTTCTCTGATTGGACTGATCGAGTTGCTAAGGGAGAAGTCCCATTTGCTAAACCAAATCGCCCACAAGGTATTGAACGCAATGTAGTCTATTCAATGTGGGACTGGTCGACACCGAAGCATTATTTACATGATTCTATTTCTACAGATAAAAGAAATCCGACGATTAATGCAAACGGATTTATTTTTGGTGCACCAGAAGAGAGTACTGATTTAGTACCTGTTTTAGATCCTAAAACCCATACTGCAACACAGATTCGGATGCCTTATGCAGACCCGAAGACACATTCTTCGTTAAGTCTACCATTAGGACAATCCGCTTATTGGGGTAAGGATCCTATTTGGGATGGTCATACGAGTATTCATAATTTAATATGGGACCAGCGTGACAAATTGTGGTTTGCTGCTCGTGTACGTAACAGTCCTAATCCTGATTTTTGTAAAAAGGGCTCTGATCATCCCTCAGCCAAGGTTGTACCTTTAAACGAATCGGCTCGACAACTTTCGATGTATGACCCAAAGTCAAAAGAGTGGAGTTTAATTAGTACTTGTTTTACAACGCATCACTTGTACTTTGCTCGGGATAAGAATGACACGTTATGGACTAGTGCTGGCTCTCCAGCATCTGGCGTTGTCGGTTGGTTAAATACGAAAATGTATTTAGAAACGAAAGACGAGCAAAAATCACAAGGTTGGACACCGGTCATTGTAGATACGAACGGAAATGGAAAGCGGGACGAGTATGTTGAGGCGAATCAACCCTTAGACCCCTCTAAAGATAAGCGGATTATGGCAGCATTTTATGGTGTTCAGCCAAGTCCAGCTGATGATTCTATTTGGGGTCAATCGATGGATGTTGGATTTTCTAGGATAGATCAACCGGGTTATTTAATTCGTTTAGTTCCGGGTGCTGATCCAAGTAATACGGCTTTATCAGAGATTTTTCAATCGCCTGAGGGAACTTTTGGTTCACGGGGAGTAGACGTGGACTCCAAAGGTGTAGCTTGGACTGTTCTGGGAAGTGGCCAGATCGCTAGTTTAGATCGTCGCAAATGTCGGGGGCCGATGAATGGTCCAACCACTGCTGAGGGTAAGCATTGTCCTGAAGGTTGGACTTTATATAAGCTACCTGGACCACAATTTAAAAATGTGAATGATCCAAGCGGAAGTGCAGATGGTGCGTACTATATCTGGGTAGACTTACACAACACTCTCGGTTTGGGTAAAGACGTACCAATTGCATCTTCTAGTGGTGGCGAGGCCTTAATCGCTGTGGTGGATGGTAAATTAGTGAATTTAAGGGTTCCATACCCATTAGGATTTTTTACCAAAAACGTAGATGGACGGATAGATGATGTAAACACAGGTTGGAAGGGTCGCGCAGTCTGGACAACTTCTGGAACAAGAACTAATTTCCATAGCGGTGATGGCAACAAAGATTCTAATCCAAAGGTGTTTAAGGTTCAGATACGTCCCAATCCTTTAGCTAATTAAAAGTTTTCTGATGAGAGTTATTCATATGCACAAGTATTTATTACCATTATTCTTGGTTTTACTCAGTAGTCAAACAATGGCCCAGGATAACAAGACTGTGGCAAGTTTGGCGGGGCAAAATGGCTGTTTAGTATGCCATCAGACGGCTATTAAATTGGTAGGTCCTTCATTTCAGAGTGTGGCTGAGAAATATCAAAATCAAGTGGATGCCCAAAAATTATTAGTTTCTAAGGTTCGTAATGGCGGTGCAGGCGCTTGGGGTAAGATCCCAATGCCTGCCCATCCGCAGGTTACTGAAGAAAATACGAGTTTGATTATTGCTTGGATTTTAAAAGGCGCGCCAGCTAATTAATAGGTAAAAAGATGGACTGGTTATACGACTATATTTCTGAAAACACCTTTTGGACAATTCTTTTATTAATCCATGGATTAATCTCAGTCGCATTGCTTGGGGCTTTAACCCATCAGTCCATGGCCGTTTTAATACCCGTTAAAAGACTTCGTGTAGATGATTCTTTTGTAACCCATTTTCGAGCAGTCACAGCGCAAAAATATACCAAAGCAATCTGTTACTTATGGATCTGTAGTTTCATCTTTGGTGCTTGGATTTATGCGCAGTATCGGATCTATGTCAGGATTCCTATTGAGCAACAAGAGTTATATAAGACCTTAGGCGTATTTGAGATGAAGGAGCATTTAGTCGTTTTTGGTTTAGGAATGTTACCTATATATTCTTATGTTTGGAAGCATATGAAGAACATCGAATATGACTTAGCCCGGAAGTGCATTACTTTATTTTTAACTGGTGTTTGTTGGTATGCTTTTTTAATTGGGCATATTGTAAATAACGTGCGGGGGTATGGATCTTAATGCCAAGGAATACCACTCATCAAAATTTATCGCTAAAAGAAGAATCACCGAGATATCGCTCGATGGCAGTTATTTTTTCTGCCATGACTTCTTTATTTTATTTAATTAGTGATGTATGGAAGTTGCCACTCTTTACCTTTTATCCTGCATCGAATCGCTTTGAATGGGGATGGAGTGCTGCTACCCCGGACGATGGACCAGGTATGTATTGGTATGGATGGATTGCCACAGCATCAATAGGCGCAGGTTTTTGTGCAATATTGATTGGCTTATTGCCTGATCGGATGAGTAAAAAAATACCTTTGTCAGTTACATGGTGGACCTCTCTTTTATTAGTTCCTGTATTGATTTACTCCTTAAAGTTTTATTGGCGATGGTGAGAACTATGATGTTTCGACAACTCATTTTTTTAACATTGATGATTAGTACAATTTTTTTTAGTTTTGCTGGTGGTCTTGAAGACGGTTATCCAGACGATACGGGAGTTGCTGGACCTGCTTTTTTTGGGTTTGTGCGCGATGAGAGGGGTTCTAATATTCCCAAGGCAACTATTTTTTTAAAACCTAAAACAGGTCAGCCCGTAGTGGTACAGGCAAATATTTTAGGTCTATATCGAAGTCATGTTACTCCGACCACTGTAGCTGAAGACATCACCATTACTTGTGAAAAACCAGGATATAAACAAACCAGACTAGTAAGACGTCCTAGATCTTCGGTGAAATTAATTGAAACTGACTGTATGATGCAAAAAGTGAAGTGATATTTATAAGGCGCTTTTTTTTCTATAGTTGTTTCATTGTTCTGTATCTAGTAACTAGCACTGCTTTTGCCAAGCCAATTGCTGAACGAGTTTTATTCAATGGGAAGATTGTGCTATTTGATGGTAGTCAAGTTGAGGCCTTGGCCATTGGTCAAGGTATCATTCTTGGCCTAGGCACTACTGAACAGATGCGGTCATTTATTGGGCTTAATACACAACAGATTAATCTGCATCAATCCACGGTAGTTCCTGGCTTGATTGACTCACACATCCATGCCATTAGGGCGGGTCTGAGTTTTCAGTCAGAGTTAAGTTGGATGAAGGCTCGAACTATTCAGGAGGCTTTACGAGAGATTTCACAGGCGGCTAAGGTTCGTCCTAAGGGAACTTGGTTGGTCATAGCTGGTGGATGGATTGAAGCGCAATTTACAGATGGTAGAAAGCCTAGTCAAGCTGAGTTAATTGCTGCGGCTCCCGATCACCATCTATATATTCAAGAACAATATTCGTCAGTATTTATTTCTCCAAAGGGTATAGCAAAGCTTGGACTTGATACAAATGCGGAGCTATTTTCTAGATTACAGGTAGAAATAAATCCCACGGGTAGGGTGACTGGTTGGCTAACAGGTAATGCCCGAACGATCAGTGATGTTTATGAATTACTCCCACCATTCGCTCTATCGGATCAATTACAAGGCACGAAACTTTTCTTTGAAGCCCTCAACCGTTATGGTATTACAGGAGTTATTGATCCAGGAGGTTATAACTTACCACTGCAATCTTATAACGCATTATTTAGACTATGGCGAGAAAAAAATTTAACTATTCGGGTTAATTATAGTTTGTCAGCACCCAGAAAGGGCTATGAACTCGCGGATTTTAAAGAATTAACTACTGAACTGCCAATGGGTTTTGGTGATGATTTTTTAAAGTTTAACGGTATTGGTGAAAATGTTACTTGGGGTATGTATAACAACGAACGTCCAATACAAACAGATAAAGATACATTACGCACTGTTTTGGCATGGGCCATTGAAAAGAAATTAACGGTTACTTTTCATTGGCACTTCGATGAAAGTGTCCATCATTTATTCGAGGTAATTGATGAGTTAAATGCCCAAGAAAAAATTAAGTCTTTAAGGTGGTCTATCGCGCATTTGAATAATATTTCGGATCAAACGTTAATGCAGATGAAACGACTTGGTATTGGTTGGTTGGTTCAAAATGCAATGTATTATCGGACTAGTTTTTTTAAGAAAAAATATGGCCTAGAGCAACTAAACGCAATGCCGTTAATATCAAAAGCTTTAGCTATGGATATTGCTGTTGGTGGTGGGACTGATGCGCATCGGGTCATGTCATTTAATCCTTTTATAGCTTTACAGTGGATGATTGATGGACGGAGTGTCGATGGACAGACAACAAGAATACCGAATCATTTACTAAGCCGGATAGATGCTTTAAAGATATATACCAAGGGTAGTGCTTGGTTTATTAACGCGGAAGATATGCGGGGTGAATTAGCGGTCGGTAAGTTTGCTGATTTAGCGGTTCTTAATTCCGATTACTATTCGATTCCTACCGATCAGATCAAGGATATTGAATCCTTACTAACCATTGTTGGCGGCAACATTGTTTATCAATCTGGGATATTTCAAGATCTTCAATAGCTTGGATCAAAGATAATTACTTGGTAAATAAATAGCTCGGATTCAAATCGTTCACGTCCTGGCAGCCAATTAGTCCTAGGACTCGGTCAATTTCATTTTTATACAGACCTAAAACACGCTCAGCGCCAGTTTGTCCGGCACTTGCAGTGCCATATAACGGCGCGCGACCCAAAAGAACTGCGTCCGCGCCAAGGGCCAGAGCTTTGATGATGTCACTCCCTCTTCGAAAGCCTCCATCGATTAGGATGGTTGCTTGCTGATTAACATGCTCGACAATTCTGGGTAGGATATCGATGGTCGCTGGGGAGCTATCTAGAACCCTTCCGCCATGGTTAGAAACCACGATTGCATCAGCGCCGTAGTGAATTGCTAATTTAGCATCCTCTGGATGTTGAATACCTTTGACGATTAGTTTTCTTGGCCAAATCTTCCGGAGTTCTTTTAAATCTTCCCAGGACATACTTTCATTTGTAGCCATTGACCTTCCCATTGGTAGGGCGGTAATTTTAGTTTGCATATGCTCTGGAAAATTGGCATATTTCGGTAAGCCAGAATGACTTAGATATTTTCCAATCACACCAAGAAGCCAGCCTGGGTGTTTTAAAACATCGATCACATTATGACGAGTAAATTGAAAAGGAATCACAAAACCATTTCGAAGGTTATATTCCCGACCAGGTGCGACGGGCGTATCAACCGTAAAAACAAGTGCATCATAGCCAGCTGCACTAGCTCTTCGAACGAGCTGGTGTGATAAAGATCGATCTGGCCATAAGTAGAGTTGAAACCATAAAGTACCTCCCGCTTCGCTAACCACCCGCTCCATAGCTGTCATTGAGCCAGTAGCTAGAGTAAAAGGAATACCTAATTTTGCGGCGGCTTTGGCAAGAGCGATTTCTCCCTCAAACCAGGTCAGTCCTGCGGAGCCTGTTGGGCCGATGGCAAAGGGTAAGGCTTGCTGCTTTCCTAGCAGTTCAATAGATAAATTACGTTTAGAAACATCGGTTAAGACCCTAGACACTAATTTAATCCTAGCTAGCGCCTCTATATTCTCTTGCATAGCAATTTCATCATCATTACCACGATCAATAAATTCAAAGAGACCTTTAGGTAATTTACGTTTTGCTATTTCACGAAAATCGGAAATGCTATAGGCATGATTAATAGAATGTAAATTACTCATT
This sequence comes from Betaproteobacteria bacterium, assembly GCA_009927445.1. Taxonomy (GTDB): domain Bacteria; phylum Pseudomonadota; class Gammaproteobacteria; order Burkholderiales; family Burkholderiaceae; genus Polynucleobacter. Next base: position 118,903 of record RFMZ01000219.1, on the reverse strand, counting down.
AGATGAAGTTGCTTTTGGTGAAATAATAATATCGATTATTTAAGATCATCAGCCTTAATATTTAAAAGACGTATTAGTTCAGCATTTTTTTTAATTTCTGCATCAACATATTTTTTAAAATGCTCTGGGGTATCTCCTACTGGTTCAAGACCAATATTGGTAATACTTTCATAAACAGATTTTTTATTAAAAGCAGTTTTTATTTCTTGTTGAATTTTTTCTACGACTTCTTTTGGGGTTCCGGCAGTAGTGAACATAGCGAACCAGCCTCCATCCATTTCAAAACCTGGAAAACCTTGTTCCGCTACGGTAGGAACATCTGGTAGGAAGCTAGCTCGCTTGGCGCCTGTATAAGCGATAGCGCGTAATTTTCCATCTTTGATAAACGGTAACACTGAAGGGGGTGTAGCAACTAGGAGTTGGATTTGTTCACCTAGAAGAGCTGTCGATGCTGGGCCGGCGCCTTTGAAGGGGATATGTACCATATCAAGGCCCATTTTTTGATTAAAAAGGGCGCTAGCAATATGTAGATGATTGCCATTACCTGGAGACCCATAAGAGACATTATTTTCTTTTTTCTTAGCATAGGCCAAAAATTCTTGTAAGTTTTTAACTGGAAATTTCGAATTAACAACAACAAATAATGCTTCAACAGAGCCAAGGTTTGTAACAGGGACTAGGTCTTTTGTCAGGTCATAGGCCACTTTTTTATAGTAACTTTGATTAATTACAATGGAGGTAGATGTCACTAGTAGAGTATAGCCATCAGGCTTGGATTTTGCGACGAGGTCTGCACCGATCATACCGTTAGCCCCAGGCCGATTTTCAACAATGAAAGATTGACCGGTTTGTTGCGTTAATTGTTGTGCAATAAGGCGTGCTAATGAATCTGGTGCCCCAGTTTCAAAAGGAACGATTACGCGGACTTGTTTATTGGGGTAGGTTTGGGCTATAACATTTAAACTGATGCCAACTACCATGAATATCAATGTGGATTTGAGAATTTTGTATATCATCATATTGGATCTCTATTAATTAGAAGCAGGGGTGACATCTTTACAAGCACCACGCCAACCATCTTCAGTAATATCAACGACTACCCCATGCGGATCAAAGTATTTCACTTCATAAAATCCACCATCCTTTTTGACATCACCCATCCAATATGTTCCACCTGCTGCTTCGATAGCTTTTCGGGATTGGGCAACATCATCGACCCAAAATCCAAGATGATGGATGCCGACAAAATCGATACCACGATCGCCCGCTGAATCAGGATTTTTATAGTGCAAAAGAGCTAGATTCACAGTACCGTCACTGAGGTAAACACCATTTGCATTAGCCCAGTCAGTATCGCCAACACGCTGCATGTCAAAAGCTTTCATGTAGAACTCTGCGGCTTTTTCTGGATCGGGAACTGTAATTGTGATGTGGCGAAGTTTTGCCATAATATATTCTCTTTGGGTCGTTAGTAGTTTGAAATCAAATGAGTTTATTTGCTATTCTCATACTATACATTCATTAGGAAATACTCAGAAAAATGAGCGCCGAAAATGCACAGGCTAGGCCTAAATATTTACGAATTGTAAACGGTTCTTTGAGTAAAAAATAACCCATTAAAGCGGTCACAATAAAGCCCATTTGGGAGATGGGTACAAGAGTGCTCGCCTCTCCAATTGTTAGACCTGACAAGAGCAGTATTAAAGCGATTAAAAAAAAGATACTTGCGCTGGCACCGTATTTCCAAGCAACTGGAATAGGGTAAAAGCCGCGATCTTTGTAGAATGCAAAGCCAAGAGCTAGTGGAAAAAAAATACTTACTTGACCAGTAATGATCGTTGCGGGAGTACCGCCCCATAAAGTGCCAACCTTGTAAATAAAACTAGCAACGCCCATGAGGACAGTGGCGATGATGACTTGTATAAGAGCCTTTTGAGATATGCTGGTTTTTTTCTCGCCGCCAAGAAGCAAAAATACTGCACAGAGTGACGCACAAAGAGCCAAAAACTTCAGTAGAGTAAATCGCTCGTCAAGGAAAAATACCGCTAGGATAGTTGTGATAATAAAGCTTAGTCGGAAGATCGGCACAATAACACTTACTGCCCCACTTTTGAGACTTCCTAAGAAATTATATAAAGCTAAAAAAGTGATAAAACCATTGGTCATCCCACAAAAAAATGATTTTTCAAAGTAAAAACTTTGAGTGACATAACCATATAGCAAGATACCCGGTGTAAACAGCATAGACTGTATTGCCATGAAGTGATGCGACTGCACACCTTCAGAGGCGGCACTTTTATACATCCAGTCTGATAGGCCATAAAAGACCATGGCGATAAGAGCTAGTTGGATACTCTCATGCATAATTGGCCTTTAGCTGACTGATGTCGCGGGATATCCAATGTATGTGGATCTGAAAATAATGATTAATAAGCTGGATCTCGGTGTTGATTACGGATTTGATCAATAGCAAGTAATATTTCTTCGCTTAAAACGGTACCGTAGATATCTAGATTTTCATCTAATTGAGCAATAGAGGTCACACCAATAATGGTGCTAGCCACTTGCCATTTGTTATAGCAAAAAGCGAGTGCCATTTGGGTAGGCGTCAGACCATGTTGGATAGCGAGAGCGTTATACAGTCTAGCAGCTGTTAATGCGCTAGTCCTTCCCCAGCGCTGCTTACGGATAGATTCATATTTGGAAATTCGGCTATCTGACGGCGCATGCTGGCCAGTTGTCCCAGATAAATCGTACTTTCCAGTAAGTAGGCCAAAGGCCAGCGGTGAATAGGCCAGTAGTGAGACACCTAAGCGGTAGAGACTTTCATCAAGGGCATTTTCTACAGTTCGGTTAACCAGGCAATAGACATTTTGGGTGGTAGCGATGCGAGGTAATTGATATTGCTCGGCAAGACGAATAAATTCGTGCACACCAAAGGGGGTTTCATTAGAAACCCCGATATAGCGAATTTTTCCTTCTTGCACAAAACGCCCTAGAGTTTCCAGTTGCTGGTGAATACTCAGCATTTGAAGATCATCTTTACTAGGATCAAAATACATCGTTCCAAAGGATGGTACTGAGCGATTTGGCCAGTGAATTTGATAGAGATCAATGACGTCGGTACAGAGTCTTTTGAGACTGCCGTGAAGTGAGTATTCCATATCCTTGACGGTTAGATCAGATCTACCATCCCTGAGCCAAGGTGTTTGGCCTCTAGAAGGTCCTGCCACTTTGGTAGCTAAGGTGATTTGGGATCGTTTAGAGGGATTTTTTTTGAACCAATGTCCAAGGATTGTTTCTGTCTCATTAAAAGTATGGGCAGTAGTAGGAACTGGGTACATTTCAGCGGTATCTAAGAAATGAATATTGCGTTCAAATGCACGATCCAGAATTTGGTGAGCAAGAGATTCTTGTACTTGTTGTCCAAAAGTCATTGTGCCAAGACAGACTGGGCTTACATGGAGATCAGTCTGTCCTAATCGGATAGGTATCATTTAGAAATTTGTCTCAAACAAAAGAATTTTTTTACAATTACCATTTCATATTAAACTAATTACCGTTATAACTCAAAAATAGACTATTTCAAGGAGACTTAAATGCCCGCATATTGGCTTGCACGTTCAAAAATACATGACCCAGTTGAATACAAAAAATATACTGATTTAGTTCCAGGAATCATTCAGCAATATGGTGGGAGGGTATTAGCTCGGGGCGGAAAATACCAAATTATGGAAGGGCCTGAAGACTTTCATCGTTTTGTTGTGATTGAGTTTGATTCTTTAGAGGCTGGTGTAAAGTGTTTTGAATCTCCTGAATATGTAGCAGCGGCGGCCTACAGGCGGGCTGGGGCTGGCGTCGTTGAAAATGTCATTATCGAATCTGGAGACGCCACAAAATAAAAAATATTCTAGATTTTATAAATATACCGATGATTAAAAAGGTAATGTTGCGGCAGGTTTAGCAGCGATAATTGCCTTTTTGAATTCTGCTTGGATACGCAGAATTGCTTCGTGAGTATCTGCTTCAAAGCGGATTACAACGACGGGAGTTGTATTTGAGGGCCTTGCTAAGCCAAAGCCATCGGGATATTCAACCCGGACACCATCGATAGTATTTATTGCCTCAGAGCTTGGAAAGCTAGCATTGGCTTTGATGTGCTCGAGTATTGCAAAGGGCTCACCTTCGGTGCAGGCTAGTTGTAATTCAGGAGTACAAATAGCATTTGGTAATTGGTTTAGAGTGGCATTTGGATCATCTTCTTTACTGAGGATTTCAAGAAGGCGAGCCGCAGTATAAAGACCATCATCAAAGCCAAACCAGCGATCCTTAAAGAAAATATGACCGCTCATTTCACCAGCTAAAGGGGCGCCAGTTTCTTTTAATTTTGCTTTGACAAGCGAATGGCCAGTTTTCCACATCAGTGGTTGGCCACCATGTTCTCTAATCCAGGGGGCAAGTGCACGGGTACATTTGACATCGTAAATAATTTGGCAACCCGGATTACGGCTTAAAACATCTTTTGCATAGAGCATGAGTTGACGATCTGGGAAGATAACTTCTCCATTTTTAGTCACGACCCCGAGGCGGTCGGCATCACCATCAAATGCCAGTCCCAGTTCACTGGTTGTTTGCGCAAGATTTTGGATGAGATCTTGGAGGTTCGCGAGGTGAGCGGGATCCGGATGATGGTTGGGGAAGTTACCATCTACTTCACAGAATAGTTCCAAAACTTCACAGCCTAGTGCCCGAAATAATTGCGTTGCAAAAGCCCCCCCAACACCATTACCACAATCTATCGTAATTTTCATTGGCCTAGCCAAATGCACATCGGAAACAATGCGCTGCAAGTACATCGGAAAGATATCGAATTGGGAGCGCTGGCCTTGACCCTGCTTAAATGATTTATTCTGAATTTGCTGATAAAGGCCTTGGATTTTTTCGCCATAAATAGCTGCGCCACCGAGAACCATTTTGAAGCCATTATAGTTTGGTGGATTATGGCTGCCAGTAATCATAATTCCAGATTTTGGCTTTTGTCCATTAATCGTTTGATTCGCTGCAAAATAGACCATTGGGGTAGCCACCATGCCAAGATCAATGACATCGATACCGGTGGACAGAAGACCCCGCGTAAGCGCCTCTAGTAAGTCTGGTCCAGAGAGTCGGCCATCTCGTCCAACAGCAATTACCGACTCCCCTAAATCAATCATTTGGGAGCCAAAGGCTTGGCCTAAACTGAAGGCTACAGACGCATCCAGGGTTTGATCGATGATTCCGCGAATATCATAAGCTTTAAAAATTGAGGGGGAAAGTTGCAAAGTAGACTCTCTTTAAGTGAATTTTTATTATTATAAGTAAGTAAAGCATTTTGATCAAAAATTGATTTGAAATACATGAATGATTTTTTAAATTGGTATGATACAGGCTTATTATTTTTTGGCTGTTTGGAAAGAGTTTAAATGAACCTATGTGTTAGAAAAAATTACCGCCATCAATCGATTTATCTGCAACTTAGTTTTAGTATTCTGTTCGGAATTTTATCTTTCGGTGTTATTGCGGCAGAAAAGTATCCTTCCAAGCCAGTTCGAATCGTGGTTGGTTTTGCAGCAGCTGGTCCAGTGGATAACTTGTCTCGAATCATTGCGCGCCGTTTGAGTGTCCGACTAGAGCAGCAGTTTGTTGTCGATAATCGACCTGGAGCAAGCAGTATGATCGGTGCGCAAATGGTCGCTAGTTCAGAGCCAGATGGATACACTTTGTTAATGGTCGCTTCTACACATGCTATCAATCCGAGTTTGTATAAGAAAATCGCATTTAATACTGAAAAGGACTTTACACCCATTAGTTTAATTGCCGAAAATCCTTTTGTGCTGGTGGTGCCGAGTAAATTAAAAGTGAGTACCTTAGCGGATTTGATTAGCTTAGCAAGAAGTGATGTAAAGCCAGTTAATTATGCTTCTGCAGGTATTGGAGGTTTACCTCATTTATCAGCGGAATTATTTAAATTAGAAGCAGGAATTGAAGCAAATCATATTCCTTACAAAGGGGCAGCTCCGGCATCGGTTGATTTATTGGCGGGCCATGTTTCTTTTATGATAAATAATATGCAATCCGCCTTACCTTATATTAAGGATGGACGATTGAGAGCCTTAGCAGTTACTTCTCCAGAGAGAGTTTCATCAATCCCAAATGTGCCAACTTTCAGGGAAATCGGTTACAAAGGACTACAGATTTCTGGTTGGTATGGCTTGCTTGCCCCAGCCGGATTGCCATTGGATATAGTGCAGTTATTGAATCGCCAAGTACAACTCATTTTAAAAGAAAAAGAGGTCATTGCCGAGATTAAGTCGGATGGAGCAGAAGTTATCATGAGTACTCCAAAAGAATTCTCAGACCGAATACGTGATGACATGATTAAATGGTCTGTAATTATTAAATCAGCGGGAATCAGTCAACAGTAATGTCTAAAGAAATCATTCATATAAATCCTGAAGTAGGCTTATTTTGCCAAGTCGATAATTTTTCTGATCCTTGGTTAGAAGTGCCCACGATTATTATGGTTCATGGCTTTGCAGAGAGTTCTCTAGCTTGGTATGCTTGGGTACCTTTACTAGCCAGAAATTATCGAGTTATCCGGTTTGATATGCGTGGGTTTGGACAGTCAACTCCGATGCCTACAGAATATACCTGGACAATGGATTCTTTATTAGATGATATTACAGTTGTAGCGAGTCATTTTAAGGTAGATCGATTTCATTTAATTGGTGCTAAAAGTGGTGGCTCATTAGTTCTTCAATATGCCGCTAAAAATCCTGAAAAAGTTATTTCAATCATTTCTGTTACGCCACCTGTTGTAGGCGCAAAAGCTGTTCCTGATTGGCTTAGACAAATTCAAGAAGAGGGCGTGAAAAACTGGGCTCGTTCTACGATGCCAGGGCGCTTGGGCAGTCTTGCTAGCGAACAAGAGATAACTTGGTGGGTTGATCATGTGCAAGGGCTAACGCCAAAATCGACCTTAATTGGATATCTGCAATGGGTTCCGAAGTTAGATTTAAGAGAAGAGGTATTAAAGGTTCGCTGTCCGTGTTTGATTATTTCGACCTCTGGTAATGGACTGCGGACTGTGGAAAGTGTTAAGGAATGGCAATCGCAAATGCAGCATTCCAGTTTATTAGTTATTGATGGCGATGCTTGGCATGCTGCTGCTGCCTATCCGGAGCAATGCGCAATTGCTGCAATAGAATTTTTAGAGCAATAACAAAGCTTGTCAATCAGTATAGAATTTTAGGAAAATACCCCCAGGTAGTTAAAGTGGGGATGTTATAGTTGAGAAAAATAAATACATAAGGAGAGCACAATGGACTCACGGACAGTCATATTCAAAAGTAAGCTATTGATTTGCCTTTTTTCTGTCGTTTCGTTATTGAATATTTGCGTATACGCTCAAGCGCCAGCGAGTCAGCAGACTGGCTCTAATTGGCCGAATCGCCCCATTAAGGTAGTAGTACCAGCATTAACGGGCGGACCTGACACTTTAATACGTGTTTTAAGTCCCTATCTGGCAGCAGGTTTAGGACAACCGATTGTCGTTGATAACAAGCCAGGCGCCAGCGCTGTTATTGGCACAGATTATGTTGCTAAAAGCGCACCAGATGGATACACCTTTATGGCTGATTCTTCTGGATTTGTTGTTAAGCCTGGGATTGTAAAAAAATTGCCTTACGACACAGAAAAAGATTTTATTCCAATTATTAATATGGCGAGCAATATGGGTCTTATGTTGATCGTTCACCCATCTCATCCAGCCAAAAATTTGGGTGAATTTATTGCCATGGGTAAAAAACCAGAAACCAACTTTTCTTACAGCTCTCCCGGAGTAGGTAACACCTTGCATTTGCTTGGTGAGTTATTTCTCAATCAAGCTGGCATCAAAATGACGCATGTTCCATACAAGGGGGGTGCGCCGGCGGCAACTGCTGTTGTTGCTGGAGAAGTCACAACGATGTTAGCCCCGATTCAAGTATCAAATAGCTTTTTAAAAGCTGGTAAGTTGCGAGCTTTAGCCTATACCTTGGGCGAGCGAACACCTTTTTTTCCGGATGTTCCAACTTTTAAAGAGTTAGGGATGACGGACTTTGTTACTGAGGGTGGTTGGTTTGGTGTATTTGCACCCGCAGGAACTTCTCCTGTAATCACGAATCGAATGCATGTTGAGTTAAAAAAAGCCTTGACGCTACCTGAGGTTCGAGAAAAGTTATATGGTCTTGGGTTTTTAGTAGTTGCAGAGTCGCAAGAGCATTTTCGTAATTATTTTTATGCAGAGATTAAGAAATATGCTGAAATTGCAAAAAAATCAAATATACAAGCGGAGTAAGTTACATGAGTCAAACTATTGAGAAGTCTTGGGATAATTACACAAATCGGTTTTTAGCTGAGGGTGTGCATTATGGTGATATTCAAAAAATGCGCCAGTTAGTAACTGATTGGGATGGTTGGTGTGCTGGCTGGCTGAATTTTGCAAAAGCAGCGGAACAAAGGGGTAATCTTGCCTTAGAAAAAAACCATCTGTTAACTGTAGGGATGGAATATGCGAGAGCTTCGGTGTACGCCTGTTTTGGACACTATTTGTTTTGGCATGCACCCGAAGAGAAGCGCATAGCGCATAACTATTCAGTGCAAATGATGCAAAAAGCGGCGCCATACTTATCACCGGCCTTAATTCCAATGAAGATTCCATATGCTGGTATTGAAATGAATGCCTATCTGCGTTTGCCGGTCAATCAAGAAGGGCCTTTTCCTGGTGTAGTTTGTTTAGGTGGCTTAGATTCTGGCAAGGAGGAGTGGTTGGTGATGAGTGGCTTATTAGCTCAAAGGGGTATGGCTGCTATCTTATTTGATGGCCCTGGCCAAGGCGAGACTTTTTATCAAATGAAGATGCATGCAAACTATACCGACGCTGTTAGTGCAGTAATCGATTATGCGACTCAAAGATCTGAAATTATTCCAGACCGAATTGGTTTAATTGGAAGAAGCTTAGGAGGATATTATGGGCCTAGAGCGGCCGCTTTAGACCATCGAATTAAAGCCTTAGCGGTTTGGGGTGCTTTTTATGACTTATCAAATTATGCAAGTATTCCAGCACATACTTTGGAAGGATTTATTTACGTTACTGGTTCTAAAAATCTCGATGAAGCTCTAGGATATATTCATAGTATTAATTTAGAAGATGTTGTTAGTCAGATTGTCTGTCCGATGTTTATCTTGCATGGTGGCAAGGACATTATCACACCGCCTTCGAATGCTACGCGCTTAGCTCAGGGGGCTAGCGGCTTGGTAGAAATGTCTATGTGGCCAGAAAGCGGTCATTGCAATCATGATATGGCGCATTTTTGTCGACCCGCTATGGCAGACTTTCTGAAAGATCATTTGTAAGGGGGTAAAGGTAGTCATCATGATTCTTGATGACTCATTAATCCTTAACAGGCATTCGGAAGCCTACGCTACAAATATCTAATTTTTGCTGTATTGTTAAATTCTACATAAAATCAGGAATTTTCAATATTTTATAATTACTATATTAGCTAAAATTATTCAGTTATTGTTAATTAATACACTTCTTAAAAAACGACTTATTATGAAAAAAAATTGTTCACTACAGATAGCAGGCATTTGTATGCAATTTTTTTGTATATCTTTTTTAGCGGCACAGACAAATTCAAATGAATTAAATAACCTAGATGAAATGGTTGTTAGTGCTAGTCGATATGCCCAGTCTCCTTTTGAGACAGCCGCCTCAATTGATTTGATCAATCGAGAGCAAATTCAAGATGGACAGGCGATGATTCATATCTCTGAGTCCTTAGGAAGAGTGCCAGGTGTATTTGCCATGAATCGGCAAAATTATGCTCAGGACGTCATGATATCCATTCGGGGGTTTGGTGCGAATTCTCCATTTGGCGCAAGGGGTATTCGTGTTTTTGTAGACGGTATTCCAGCAACGATGCCGGATGGACAAAGTCAGTTATCGCACGTTGATTTAGGTTCAACGCAGAGTATTGAAGTTTTGAGAGGGCCGTTTTCGGTATTGTATGGCAACTCTGCGGGCGGGGTAATTAATTTCTTTACAGAAAAAGGCAAACCTGGCACTGAGATTACCCCGTACGGGTCTTATGGATCATTTAATACGAGCAAAGTGGGCAGTAAAGTAACTGGCGCCAATGACCAGGTCAATTATGTATTGGATGCCAGTGCGATGCGCACTGATGGATCTAGGACTCATAGTCAGGCAAGTCGTGATAATGAAAGTGCTAAATTAATATTTGGGAGTGGTGATACGCAAATTACTTTAATTGGTAATCGTGTTTCTTTGAGTGCTGAAGACCCGCTTGGTTTGACCCTAGCTCAGTTAGCAAGTAGTCCTCAGGGAGCTGGGAATAATGCTGAAAAGTGGAATACGCGTAAAACGGTGACTCAATTGCAGGGCGGCGTTGAATTAGTTCAAAAAATTGATTCTGATAACGGCCTTAAATTAATGGTTTTTTCAGGTACTCGTAACCAATCTCAGTTTCAAGCGTCGACTACTACTGCTGTTGTAAGTAATGGAGCTTTAAGCTTAGACCGGCAATTTGAAGGTTTTGATGGGCAATATCAATATCGATCTCAACTTCAAGGAATGCCTGTGAAGATAACAACTGGGATTAGTTATGGAAATGATCGAGATCGCAGTAAGGGTTACTGTAATTTATTCGGTGTTTTAACAAATTGCTCTGGTAAGACAACGAATATTTCTGCTGATGCTAATTATGTTGCAACTAATTTCGATCAATATGTTCAGCTACAAGTAGACCCTACAGATAGCATGAATATGACAGCTGGAGTGCGGCATACAGATACTGAAATAAGTGGCAATGATAATATTGGAACGTCATTCAGTCCGACTTCCAAGGCGTATCGGCGGTTCATGCCAATGGCATCCACAAGTTACTTACTCAACGCATTGAATCGACTATATGTTTCAGGAGGTTTGGGATATGACACGCCGACACTCAATCAAATTAAATATACCTGCGCAACTAACTGTACAACAACAACTAATACCTTGAATTTATTAGAAGCTGCAAATACCCGTCAATTCGAGTTTGGCTATAAAGCAATTTTTCCTGGTCTAGGATATACCAATGTAGCATTATTTACAGCCCAATCTGAACACGAAATTGTTGCTCTAGCAAACGTGAGTGGTAAAACTGTGTATCAGAATGCCAATGCGACAAAAAGGCAGGGCATAGAGTTTTTAGGGCATTTTGATATGCCTTATCAACTGGCAAGTAATTTAAGTTATACCTATACTAAAGCGATCGTGAGTGAGGACTATGCGACGCAATCAAATGGAACGATTGTTTCTGGTACCAAAATTCCCGGTGTTCCTCAGCATAAATTTTTTGGTGAAGTCTTTTGGAAGCCCAGGGCTGAGTCGATCAATATTGGTGCCGAATTGATCGGTATTAGTAATATGTATGCTGCGGATACGAACGTAGCGAATTCGAATTCGAGTGGTTATGTTGTTGCGAATTTACGGATGATTGCAAAGCAAAAATGGCAGAATTGGACTTTTACAGAATTTGCCCGGATTAATAACTTAACGGATGTTTATTACGTCGGATCGGTCATTATTAATCAAACCAGCTCGCAATATTTCGAGCCTGCTCCCGGTAGAAATTGGGTCATTGGTGTGCAGGGATCTTTTAAACTTTAAGAAAGTTATAAGGGTTATTACTAGGCAAAAAATGCTTATTTTTGATTTCCAAACTTCTTTAAAGAGTGTATTGTTATGTATAAATATTCATACATTTATAAAAAATATATGTTTATGATTAATATAAAAATATCACTCAAGAGGAGTAAGTTTTGAAAAAATTGATACTTTCGGCTATGGCATTATCACTCGCTATGCCTTTAACGGCCCAGCAAAAACCTGACGAGCCCGCTCCGCCACCAAGGTGGAAACAGGGCATGACTCCTGAGCAGGCTAATTCAACCCTACACCCTTTTGCGGCAAAATTAACAGGGGTCGAGATTAAAGATCTTCAAATGTCTAAGCTTAAAATGCCTCCTGGGTTTAAGGCTGAGGTTTGGGCGGAGGTTACTAATGCGCGTTCTTTAGCTGTTGGAGAAGCTGGGACAGTTTTTGTAAGCAATCGGGATGCAAATAATGTCTATGCGGTTACTACTAAAAATGGCAAACGTGAAGTAAAAGTGATATTAAAAGGTTTAAATGTTCCTAATGGTATTGCAATTATCGATGGCACTTTATTTGTGGCTGAGCGGCACAGAATTATTAGATATGACAATATTGAGAGTCGGTTAGATAACCCTCCTGAGCCAGTTCTTGTTGTTGATGGTATTGATCCTACGAATGGCCCCGGGCACTTTTGGAAGTACTTAGCAGCTGGGCCTGATAAGAAACTCTATTTTAATATTGGTTCTCCGCAAAATATTATTATGCCAAGTTTTATTCAGGCGTCTATTATGCGAGTTGATCCGGCTACTAAACAAATGGAGAGAGTTGCAACGGGTGTTCGTAACTCAGTTGGTATGGCATTTCATCCGGTTACTAAGAAGCTTTGGTTTACTGAGCATGCTCGGGATTGGATAACAGATGATTTACCCCATGATGAGCTCAATGTGCTGTCACGTGAAGGCGAAGACTTTGGTTATCCATCCTGCCATCAGGGAGATTTACCTGATCCAGTTTATGGGAAATTTGGATCTTGCAAGCAATTCACGCCTCCAGCTTTGAAAATGGGCGCACACGTCGCTCCTCTAGGGATGCGTTTTTACACTGGCTCAATGTTCCCAGCTGAATATAAAAATAATATGTTTATAGCACGCCACGGCTCTTGGAACCGAACCATCAAACAGGGTTATGACGTCATGCGAGTTGTACTAGATGCAAAGGGTAAAGTGATTAAATATGAGCCATTTTTAAGTGGATTCTTAGTTGATGAAAAAGCTGATCCACCAATGTGGGGAAGGCCAGTGGATGTCCAAGTAATTGCAGATGGTTCCATGTTGGTTTCGGATGATTACAATGGTATTATTTACCGGATCAGTTATAGTAAGCCTCTTGTTTCTGCTGCTGTTAAATAAAGGGTTTTAGATGCGTAGTGCTTTAGTATTTTGCAGAGCCACAACTGCATTTATCGCAGTTGTGGCTTTTTCTTTAACTAGTTTGGCTTCTTTAGCTGCTGATCTTGAAGTAGGTAAAGCAAAAGCACAAGTTTGCATAGCATGTCATGGGCCAGATGGAAACTCAATCAATCCAGAATTTCCATCATTATCTGGTCAGCCTGCACAAGCAATTTCTACAGCACTTTTTCGCTTTCGAGAAGGTAATCGTAAAAATACAGTCATGAGCCCCTTTGCTGCTGACTTATCGAATCGAGATATGAATGATATTGCAGCCTATTTCGCGTCGATCAAAAGGGTTAGTCAACACGTAACTCAACCAGTTAATTCAGCTTTAGGACCAGAGTTAGCCAAAAAATACAATTGTACGCAATGTCATGGACCTGAATTAAAGGGTTTACAGCACATTCCACGGATTGCTGGTCAGCAGTACAATTTTTTAATAATGGCAATCAGGGAATTCAAAGCCCAAACTCGTTCAGACATGGACGGCAATATGTCTTCTGCCGCTTCGATTCTGTCTGACGCAGATATTGTCGTTTTAGCCGATTATATTGCTGCTTTAGGTGATAATTCACGCCCCTGAATTTTCAAGTATCATCCTATTTATAAATAAAAAATAAGTTTTTTTGGAGGCAATATGTTTCATGCACTTTATCAACTGATAGCATTATTCTTTTTTGGATTTGCAGTTCATCAGGTTCAAGCAGCGGACAATTTCGCTGATAAGATTCTCCATAATGGGAAAATCATTACGGTTGATCAACAATTTCGAATTTCTCAAGCAATCGCCATAAAAGGTCAGCGAATCTTACAAGTTGGCAAGAATAGTGAAATTGAATTACTCAAGGGACCACAAACAGAAGTTATTGACCTAAAAAAGAAAACAGTCATACCAGGCTTGATTGATAATCATGCCCATTTTATTAGAGCGCCTGAGCATGATGAATTACGTTTTGACGGTATAACTAAGCGCCAAGATGCTATTCGCATGTTGACTCAGCGAGTTAACGCTGCAAAACCTGGCGAATGGATTGTTACTTTAGGCGGTTGGTCGGAAGATCAATTTATAGATGATCAAAGGGGATTTACGAAAGCCGAATTAGACCGGATAGCTCCCAATAATCCTGTAGTTATCCAAGCTATTTATTTACGAAGTTATTTAAATACTGCAGCAATGAAAGCTATACCTATTGATGCAACCACCCAAGATCCTCCAGGTGGAAGAATTATCAAAGGTTCAGATGGCTTGCCTTCGGGGGTAGTTCAAGGTCCTGGAGGAGTCGCTTTTGTCGCTGCTCAAATTCCGTTACCTGATAAAGAGGGCTGGAAAAATAATATTCTGAAGTTAATTTCTCAGATAAATGCTATGGGGATAACTGCGTGGTATGACGCTGGTGGTCGAGGAATTGATGAGCGGCATTACTCCGCTTTTCAAGATTTAGATAATCAACAGTTACTCAATGCCCGAGCATTTTGGACCACGATACGTCAACCGAGATCGCCTCAAGCAGTAGATGGTGTTTTACTCGAGATTGCTAAACATAAGCCATTTCAAGGCTCTGATTATTTTGAGAATATTGGCTGGGGAGAAACCGTTTATGCACCCGCTACCACCAATTTGATTCGTAGCGATTTTCGGGTACGTGAAGAGGATATGGTGCAAGTCCGCAGGATTGCTCAGGCTGTGGCTGATCAGGGTATGTTTTTAAATGCACATACGGAAATGGAGAATTCAACGGACGGCTTTTTAACCCAGTATGAGGCTGTTAATCAAATAAAACCCATTAAAGGCTTACGTTGGGTATTTTCCCATTTAGACCAGGTAACACCAGCACAATTACTGCGTATGCAAAAATTAAACATGTTTGCTGGATTACATACTCGTCCATTAATACAAGGAGCTGAGATGCACCGAATACATGGTGATAAAGCTTGGGATATGCCACCCTTTCGAAGGGTACAACAAAGTGGTGTGGTTTGGGGCTTAGGATCTGATGCCACGGCGGTTACGACATCGAACCCTTTTTATTCGCTTGATTTCGCGGTGACTGGACGGATGGTTGGAGGGCGTCGTGTTAATCGTCAGACTGTAACGCGAGAAGAGGCATTGATAGCGCATACCAGAAGTAATGCGGCATTTATTTTTCAGGAAAATAATTTAGGAAGCTTACAAGCAGGTAAATATGCTGACTTATTGATTTTAGACCGAGATTACTTAACTATTCCAGCTAACCAAATTAAAGATATTGTGCCGCTTGCAACCATGGTTGGTGGAAAGTTTGTGCATAACAAATAATGGGCTCTGAGCATCATTGCATGATGGTGATGATTAGAGTAAGGCTTCTATCTTTTTACGAAGACTATCTGGCGTTGTAGTTGGAGCAAATCGCTCGTTTGGTATACCCTCACGATTGATTAAGAATTTTGTAAAATTCCACTTGACAGCGGTACTTCCTAGTAAGCCTGGGGAGGCCTTTGTCAGCCATTGAAAAAGAGGGTCTGCCTTTGGGCCATTCACTTCCACTTTGGCCATCATTGGAAAAGTCACTTGATAATTCAGGGTGCAGAACTGAGTAATTTCTTGATTGGAACCAGGATCTTGACTCCCAAACTGATTACACGGAAACCCCAAAACTACGAAGCCTTTTGCTTGGTAACTTTGGTAAAGTTCCTCAAGGCCTTTGAATTGTGGGGTAAAGCCACATTTACTCGCTGTATTAACTATTAACAAGGGTTTGTTTTTGAAGTCTGAAAACTGGACAAGTTGACCAGTGATATCCTTGGCGCTAAATTCATAAATAGTTGACATTGTATTTCCCTCTAAATTATTGAATAAATTGTAGTTTAGCTAAGCGGGAATAGAGTCCGGACTGAGCGAGCAGTTCTTGATGGGTGCCTTGGGCTTCGATTTTTCCCTCATTGAAAACCACGATTCGGTCGGCTCGCAGAATAGTAGCCAAGCGATGCGAGATGATGATTGCAGTTTTCCCTGGTAATAGGGCCGATAGCGCGTTTTGAACTTCCCGTTCTGATTGGGCATCCAGAGCAGAGGTTGCTTCATCAAGTAATAAAATTGCCGGGTTTTTAAGAATCACTCGAGCGATAGAGATACGTTGCTTTTGTCCGCCCGATAGGCGCACTCCTCGTTCACCTAAAAAACTTTGATAGCCTTCTGGGAGGGCGCTAATGAAATCATGAGCGTATGCCATTTTAGCTGCTTCGATCACTTCTTGGTCAGTAGCATTTAATCTGCCATAGCGAATATTTTCCATCGCTGAACTAGCGAAGATGAGTGGCTCTTGCTGCACGATACCAATCTGTTCTCGTAACTGGTCGACTGGCCATACGCCAACTTCTTTTCCAAGAATACGAATTTCACCAGAATTTAATTGATAAAACCGCAGTAGTAGGGAAAATAAAGTAGTTTTTCCAGCACCAGAGGGGCCTACTAATGCATAACTTTTTCCATTTGGAATCGTTAAGGTTAATTGGTTGATCGTGTAAAAGTCAGGCCTTGTTGGGTATGAAAACAGTACGTTATTTAGTTCGATTGCATTAAGTTGTGCATTTTTATCCAGGGAGCGGCTATTCAAAGACGCATGATTTTTTTCTTGCTGTGTTTGCTGGATAAACGGTGCATAAATGATTGGCGAGGAAATAGCAGGTGGAGCTTGGATTAACTCTACTAGTCTTTCGGTAGCCCCAGCGGCTCTTTGTAAATCCCCCCAAACCTCGGAAAGGGAGCCGATGGATCCTGATACCAACGCCGCATATAAAACAAATTGGGTTAGTTGGCCGGTGGTTATATGCCCTGCGCCAACTTGCAGTGCTCCGACCCATAAGACAAGAACAATCACTCCAAAGGCTAGAGCGATTGCTAGGGCTGTTAATAAGGAGCGAGTTTTAATCCGGTTTTTGGCGACTTCGAAAGCCATTTCAACAGAGTCTTGATAACGTTTAAACTCAAATTTCTCTCTAACAAAGGCTTGGACAGTTTGCATTGCTCCAAGAATTTCGCCAGCGATTGCGCTTGAATTGGCTACTTCGTCTTGGCTTGCGCGCGACATTTTACGAACTTTTCGGCCATAAGCCCAAAGAGGTAAAACGGTTGCAAATAATAACAGTACCATTGTTCCAGCAAGCCATGCACTGGTTGCTAGCATCATCGCAATTCCGCCGAGTGCCATGACTGAGCTTCGTAACGCTAAAGAAATACTTGTGCCGACTAGTGTTTGAATAAGTGTTGTATCACTTGTTAGGCGAGATAGCACTTCACCACTTTGAAGTGTTTCAAAATAGGTAGGACTTTGCTTCAGCACATTTTGAAAGACATTTTCTCGAATATCTGCAACCACACGCTCCCCTAGCCATGACATTAAATAAAAACGCGTCGCGGTACTTAAAGCTAGTACGATTGCAATGATTAGAAGATAGATAAATGGTTCATGAACTTGATCACTAGTCAGTCCAACGTCGATCAGGTATCGAAAGGCAAGGGGCACCGATAAAGTTGCACCAGCTGCAATAAAGACAAAGAGAATTGCAAGCGCCCATTGCCACCGATAAGTTCTAAAAATATGGGATGTATTGAACCAAGTTTGAATACTACCAACAGCAGTCTGTTTTTTCATAAGCGAATTACAAAGATCATTTAGATGAATAGATTGAAAACTTGCATAAATATCATCCTAGGTTGCAATTCTGCTTGATGATCTTTTAAATCCCAATTAGTAAGGGGTGTTTGGACATGCCACAGTCACTCACAGGTTCAATTCGATGCATAAAAATCAGTACAGTGATTAGGGCTGTCGCAAGGAGCCACCCTATTCTACTGCAAACGATTTAAATTATAGAATCCCTTCATCCATTTCACATGAATGAGGCTAAAGATGTTTTTAATTAGCTATTTTGGCAGATAAGTCTGGTGGTGGAACTCCCCAAGCTATTCAGAAAATTGTATGAAAGGATTGGGCTCTGCGAAGTCGAATTGTTCACAGCAAAAAAATGATAGGTGGTGAGTCGTCATAGAGGACCTTTTAAGCTTTTACAGTACTCTAAAAAGTTTTTGCTACTCGTTGATAAATTCTTTTTATGATGTTGAATAAGATAAAGATTTCGAGTTAGTTTGGGTAGTGGCGTTTTTAATTCAATCAGTTGCTTGGATTGTAATAGATCCGCGACGACGTATCTTGATAGGCAGGCTATTCCAAGTCCTGCAACTGTAGCGTGTTTAATTGCCTCCGAATTGCTAAACTCACCCGCTGGGGCAAGATAATGCAGATGCTGAATTAGTAATTGGTCCACCGCTTCCCGTGTGCCAGATGAATTCTCTCGTAAAAGCCATTTTGCTTGGCTGAGCTGCTTTAAAGTTATTTTTTTTTGAGGATTATTTTTTACGAGGCAATGGTTTAGGCCAGCAACGATAATTAACTCATCATCGAACCATTTTTCGACGAGTAAATCAGCCTCGTGGCAGGGACCTTCGATCAATCCAAAATCAATTTCATAATTTGCGACTAAAGCAGCAATAGATGCAGAGTTAGCAATTTCTATTTGGGGATATAAATGAGGAAGCATATATTTTCCTAAAATATGAGGGAGTAGATAGTTCCCAATGGTTGTGCTAGCACCTATGTGGATAGTCAGTTGAATGTGATTATTATTTGACTGAAAATGGTCTTCAATCGTTTTAACACCATCTAGAACTTGTCTTACTTGGGGTATGAGTTGCCGGCCATTTTCATTGATAATGAGGCGTTTTCCGATCCGGTCAAATAATTGTACATTTAACATGGACTCGAGTTCATTAATCGCTGCGCTAGTAGCTGATTGCGATAGAGAAATTGACTGCGCAGCTGCAGCTGTACTGCCATATTGATGGACTGCCAAAAACAGTTGTAATTGTCTAAAAGTGATACGCATATTAAATAATCATTTTGGTTTGGATCTAATTAACCTATTTTACCGGTTAATAATACAATAATTAAAGGTTTTACAAATGGTTTTCAAGCCTGTAAATTGCTCCTTTATCAATAGATAAAAAAGATGAATTAGATGCCGATATCTGAGGAGTGGAGGGGACGAACACCTGGGTTGGGGATGGCTTTATTACTTGGCTGTTTGGCAATGCTTATTAGTTCGCAGTTCCTTTGGCTTGGCCAATTTGGTCTGAGTATTTTAACTATTGCTATTTTGCTGGGTTTTCTGTTTGGCAACATTCCAGGCCGGGCACCAAGCCCCATATTTTTCTCAGGATTTAATTTCGCTAAACAAAAAATCCTTCGACTAGGCATTATATTATTTGGTTTTCGATTAACATTCACCGATATCGCAAGTGTTGGTATGGCTGGGATACTCATTGATCTTTTGATAGTCACCAGTACCTTTTGTTTGACGTGGATCATTGGGGTACGTTTCTTAGGTATGGACCGAGTGACTGCCATGCTTATTGGATCGGGTTGCTCGATTTGTGGAGCTGCAGCGATTCTAGCGACGCAACCCATCTTACAGGCACAGAATGATCGCGTCACAATTGCCATATCAACGATTGTTATTTTTGGAACGATTGGGATTTTTTTATATCCTGCAATTTTTTTAGCAATCCGAGATCTAAATCTTTTTTTTAGTAATGAGACCGTATTCGGTATTTATATTGGCTCTACGATTCACGAAGTTGCCCAAGTAGTTGCAGCCTCGGGCGCAATTAGTGAGGACGTAACGGGGAGTGCAGTCATTACAAAGATGATTCGGGTGATGATGTTAGGGCCGTTTTTGTTAATTTTGTCTAGCCTATTGGCGATAGAGCATCAGCAACTGATTGCCAAAGAGGATCGGGCTCAAAGTTTTAGAGGCTGGATGAATCAGTTACATATTCCTTGGTTTGCAGTATGGTTTATAGTGGTGATTTGTTATAACTCTTTTGTCAGCTTACCAAATACTTGGATCCATGGTGTTGTCGTACTTGATAATTTACTCTTAGCGATGGCCATGGCAGCACTTGGTATGACTACTCAGTTTCAAGTGATTGTGAAAGCTGGTTTACTACCCCTACAACTTGCTGCAATTACTTTTATATGGTTACTCGTTGGAGGGGCACTGATTAATTGGGGTATTACAGTGCTATTGAGTGCTAATATTACGAGCTTTAATGACTTTTTCCCAGGTGACCGATTCATTTCGAATTTGGACTTCAAATTCTTTTGGCGTGTTTAGAACTGGCGTCAGCCCATTGAGATCAAGACTAACTTTCATCGCCTCGGAATTTACTGCATTCATTGTCGATGCATAAATTCTTTCTACAATCGCATTCGGCGTGTTAGCAGGGACTGCTAATCCAAACCAACCCGTACTCTCAAATCCAGGTAGACCACTTTCAGAAAGGCTTGGAACATTTGGCAACTGCTTAACAGGTTTAGCCGAGGTGACTCCGATGGCTTTAATTTGGCCAGATTTAACAAAAACGGCACCTGCAGTCAGGTTTGACACCATAAAATCAATTTGACCTGAGAGGAGGTCATTTAGTGCAGCAGACTCGCCTTTATAGGGGATATGCGTACTTGAAATATTGGCAAAATAGACCAGATTTTCCCCAGCCATATGTACTTGAGTCCCAATACCAGCACTGCCAAAGTTAAGTTCCTTAGTTTTAGCCAGGGCGATAAATTCTTGTAAGTTTTTTACTGGAAGTTTATTACTCACTACAAAGAGCATTGGCCCACTAGCAACATTCGTAATATAAATAAAGTCTTTGCTGTAGTTCACAGGAGCTTTTTTATAAATAAACGGATTAACTGTGAGCATACTGCCTGAAGCTAACATGATAGTGTAGCCATCCGCAGGGGACTGTGCGACAGACTCAGCAGCAATATTTCCACCAGCGCCAGCTTTGTTTTCAATCACAACACTTTGGTTGAATTCTTTAGTTAATTGCTGGGCTAGTAAGCGTCCTAGTACATCGGTGGTTCCCCCAGCCGCGAATGGGATTACCATTTTAATTGGCTTACTGGGCCAACTTTGAGCCTGAATACTCATTGAGGTGCCAACAAAAAGAGTGAGCATCAAGACTGCTGAGCAATTATTCCGAAGACGTTTTAGTAAGATTTTCATACGAGTCCTTTGGTTAGATATAACTGACTGGAATGGGAAGGCTGGTGAAATGATTTTAGTTTAGTGAGTATTTATTGCAAATCATACTAGCTACTAATTAAACAATTTTCTATTTTTATACTTTTTTGTTGTGGAATGCTATTAGGGTAAACCGGTATATTTTTTTAATTTGAGTAATCTAAGTCATCTATATAATATAGATATGTTATCCATTTTAATTACTGAATTTATTACGCGCCAAGCGCTCGACTTTTTAAGTCAGAAATATGCGGTTATTTACCTACCAGATTCATATAGCCGTCGTGCTGATTTACTTAAATTAAGTAGCGAAGTGGACGCCATCATCGTCCGTAATTTAACTCAGGTAGATCAAGAGTTACTTTGTATTGCGAAGCAATTGAAAGTTGTTGGTCGTTTAGGCGTTGGGTTAGAGAATATTGATTTAGATTATTGTAAAAATCACGGTATACAAGTTTTTCCAGCAACTGGCGCGAATGCTCAGTCAGTTGCTGAATACGTAGTTAGTTCGGCAGTTGTTTTAATGCGTGGCTTATTGGTGGCAACGCCATTAACAGGTAATGGTCAATGGCCACGATCTAAATTCATTGAGCAGCGTGAGGCCTATGGAAAAACTCTTGGAATTGTAGGTTTAGGTAGTATTGGTAGAGAAGTAGCTAAGAAAGCGTCAGCTTTTGGTTTTCAGTGTGTGGCTTATGATCCGTTGATAGTCGGTACAAGTGTATCGATTGATCAACTAACTATTCCACTACTCGGCTTAGAGAAACTCTTGAATCAGAGTGCTGTTGTGACTTTGCACTTACCCTTATTAGATTCTACGAAGGGTTTATTTTCAGGTCAAACATTAGATTTGATGCAAGATGGAGCATTTCTAGTGAATACCTCTCGAGGGCAAATCGTGATGAAAAGGCGCTTGCCGATAGACTTCGAAGTGGACGTTTAGGCGGTGCGGCAATGGATGTTTTTGCCAAAGAACCGGCAAAAGATTTAAGTCATTTTGCCGGTATTGAAAATATATTTCTAACGCCCCATATTTCTGGTGTGACTGTTGAGAGTAATGATCGAGTGTGTGATGTAGTTACCCGCTTAGTTGATCAAGCTTTAGGAAAATTCGCATGAACATGTCTTTTCAGGAGATGGTTGATTTAGCTTCGCAAGGATTAATATCCTCTGGAATCTCGAAAAGGGCTGCTGTACAAACGGCTCAATTTTTAGCCTTAGCTGAATGTGACGGAATTGCTTCTCATGGCCTAGCTAGGGTCGCCCAATACGTAAGTCACGCTAAAAATAATAGAATTGCCTTACAAGCTGAGCCAAAATTACTCAAGCGCCATCAGGCGGTAGCTTTGATTGATGCTGGTGACGGCTTAGCATTTCCAGCATTGCGATATGCAACAGATTTATCAGTCGAATTAGCGCATCGTTTTGGAATTGGATTGGTTGCAATTACCAATAGTCACCATTTTGGGGTTGCAGGCCACTTTACTGAAGCGAGTGCTAGGGCTGGTTATATTTCTATCATGTTTGGTAATACCCCTGCCGCAATGCCAATGGTTGGAGGTAAAAAGGCTATTTTTGGAACGAATCCAATCGCTGTTAGTTTCCCCGTACATTCTAAGGATCCCTTAGTTATTGATATGTCATTATCGGCAGTTGCTCGGGGGAGGATTTTGGTAGCTGCAAAAAAAGGTGAGTCAATTCCCCATGGCTGGGCATTAGATGCATCTGGCCAACCCACGACAGATGCTCAGGAGGCTCTGCAAGGACTAATGGTTCCTCTAGGAGGCGATAAAGGTGCCTTATTAGCCTTGGTGGTTGAACTACTGGTAGTTGGGTTAACTGGTAGTCGGTTTTCATACGAAGCTGATTCATTCTTTTCGGCGCATGGCAACCGACCTCAAGTTGGGCAGTTAATCATCACAATCAAGCCGGATTTGGCTGGTAAAAATATCTTTAACCAGCGCCTTGCAGAGTTTTTAGCTGTTTTATATTTAGATAGTGATATTCGGCTACCTGGCCAAAGGCGATTTAAACAGCGATCATTGGCAATGAAAAATGGTGTAGAAGTATCTGAATTACTGATATCAGAAATTCAGATGGGTATGAAATGATGTATAGAATGTTGAAAACTTAAGGAGATCAAGATGATTCATTTTGTAGTGCATGAGCCCAACGATAGTGTTGGAGTTGTTGTGGTTGAGGGAGTTCAATCAGGCACAGATCTAATTGGATGGGTGATGGATGGGGATTTAACACTACAGATGAAGTCTGAGAGTGATATTCCGATTGGGCATAAGATTTCCTTAAAAGATTTTAAACCTGGTGATACTGTTTTGAAATACGGAGTGGATATTGGAAAAGTTGTTGCTCCAATCAAAAAGGGCGAGCATTTACATGTTCAAAATGTGAAAACGAAGCGCTGGTAGTCATTTGCTGGTAGTCATTTGTTTAGTCAACACAATCCTATTATTTACTAAGAGATCAAGAAGATGAATTTAAAAAATACAAACTTTATGGGTTACCGCCGTGAAAATGGGCGGATGGGGATTAGAAATCATGTCATTATCTTACCCTTGGATGATTTATCCAATTCAGCCTGTGAGGCGGTAGCTAACAATATTAAAGGCACTATGGCCATACCGCACCCTTATGGCAGATTGCAATTTGGGGCAGATTTAGACTTGCATTTTCGCACGCTCATTGGTACTGGTTGTAATCCAAATGTCTCTGCCGTGGTAGTTATTGGCATTGAGCCGCAATGGACCGAGATTGTTGTGAATGGAATTCGCGCTTCTGGTAAACCAGTTGAGGGGTTTTGGATTGAGGGTAATGGGGATATTGCTACTATTGCGAGTGCTAGTAAAGCAGCCTATTCGATGATGAAGCATGCCTCTAAACAGCAACGTGTAAGTGCCCCGTTATCTGAGTTATGGGTTTCGACAAAGTGTGGTGAATCGGATACGACTTCAGGTTGTGGATCAAACCCGACAGTTGGGAATGCTTTTGATAAGTTATACGACATTGGTTCTACGCTCGTTTTTGGTGAAACTACAGAGTTAACTGGTGGTGAGCATTTAGTAGAAGCGCGGTGCCGAACAGATGACATTAAAAAACAATTTAAATTCATGTTTGATCGTTACCAAGATATTATTGAGCGCCACAAAACAAGTGATTTGTCTGATTCTCAACCGACTAAAGGCAATATCGCTGGTGGTTTAACTACGATTGAAGAAAAAGCTTTGGGAAATATCCAGAAGATTGGAAAAAAATGTATGGTGGATGGCGTTTTGGATAAAGCAGAAGCGCCTAAAATGAGTGGTTTACATTTTATGGACTCCTCCTCTGCGGCTGCGGAGATGGTTACACTGTGCGCCGCATCCGGTTTTGCTGCGCACTTTTTCCCTACTGGTCAGGGAAATGTTATTGGTAATCCAATTTTGCCTGTAATTAAGTTATGCGCTAATCCAAAGACTGTTCGAACGATGTCAGAACACATTGATGTAGATGTATCTGGATTATTACGGCGTGAGGAAACTATGGATTCTGCTGGCGATAAGTTATTAGATTGCTTACTAAGAACTGCTAATGGGGAACTAACTGCAGCAGAAATTCTTGGTCATCGTGAATTTGTACTAACGCGCTTATATGAATCAGCGTAAAGAGTCTTAGAGATTGGCAATGCGATCGCTCAATGCTTATGAAGAAGTAAAACTAAAAATTACCGAGGATGTAGTGCGCGGGCGTTTTTTGATGGGAAAGGCATTACCTGCTGAAAAAGTATTATCAAAAGAGTTCCAAGTATCTGTTGGTACTTTAAGAAAAGCAGTTGATGAATTAGTCGCAGAAGGGGTCGTTATTCGGCGGCAAGGGATTGGAACTTTTATTGTTGAGCATAATTTAAAAAGATTACTTTATTATTTTTTTCATGTTGTGCGCCACGATGCCAAGAAAAAGTTCCATCCTCAAGTTGTTCTTGAAACATTTGATAGTGGCTTTGCAAGTGCTGAGGAGGCGAGTAAGTTAGCAATTAAAGATGGCTCGCCAGTCTGGCGTATTGTGAACTTACTACAACTGGATGGTCGTTGCGTGATGGTCGATCAAATTACGTTAGAAAAAAAACGTTTTAAAAAACTATCTAAAGAAGAATTTATTCATCGGGAAGGTAGTATTTATCAGTTATATCAGATGCATCATGGTCAAGTTGTTATTAGAACCAGTGAGCGTTTAAGAGCTAGTCATGCTAGTAAGCGTTTCGCTGATTTTCTAGGAGTGAAGCCAGAGTCTGCAGTTTTAATAATCAGACGAATTGCTTTAAATATTAAAGACGAGCCCATTGAATGGCGGGTGTCGACTTTAAATACGAAACAACATGAATACTTTAGTGAATTAGTAGTGTAATGTAGAAAAATTAATATAAGGAGAGCATTAAATGGCAGCAGAACAAAAGCAGGTACGAGTTGGCATTGTTGGTTTAGGACGTTGGGCGAAAGTATTAACCAAAGCATCCAAGCAATCCACCAAAATAGATATTGTCAGCGGATATAGTAGATCTGAAGAAAAAAGATCGGCATTTGAGACAGAGATGGGCGTTCGTCCTGTCGGAAGTTTAGAAGAGATGCTCGCTGATCCGACGATTAGCGGCGTCATTATTACAGTTCCTAATGAACAGCATCGTGCGATTGCTGAAAAGGTCGCTGCAGCTAAAAAACATGTTTACACTGAAAAGCCGATTGCGCATAATTTAGAAGATGGCTTAGAGATTGCTGCTTTGGAGCAAAAATATGGCGTGACAGTTACTGTTGGTCATAGTGCGCGTTTGATGGCTGGAATCCGCATGATTAAGCAGCGAATTGATGCGGGGGAGTTAGGTACGGTTGCATTTATAGAAGCCAACTTTTCGAATGAACGCGCTCTGGAGTTAACGCCTCAGACTTGGCGTTGGTATAAAGACAGGGCGCCTGGAGGCCCCTTATCACAATTAGCGATCCACCACTTTGATGTTGTCCATTATTTAGGTGGCGCCATGTTAGAGGTCAGTTCGATAGCTTCTAAACTTTCACCAGTTGGTGCTGAGGTAGATGATCAATCCATGACAACTATTCGTTTTGCAGATGGCAAATTAGGATATGTTGGTTCATGTTGGACATCTCCTGGTATTTTTTCAGTGCGTGTTTTTGGATCAAAAGGTCTGATGCATTATGAGATTGATTTTGGTACTTGGGATACTCCGCATTTATTGCACCAGAGTTCAACTTTGTATATCCAGAGAGGTAAAGACGGCTATGGCAAAAGGGAAGAGTTAGTCGTTCCTGAAAGTGATATGTTCCGAGCAGAATTAGAAATGTTTGCTGACAGTTGTGTTTCTGGAAAATCACCTGAGTTATCGGCGGATAATGCAATTACCTCATTAGCGGTTGTCAATGCTGCTCTCAAATCCATTGAGAGAAAAGGGCAGGCGGTGACGTTAGATGAAGTGATGGCACAGTATCAGAGATAGAAGAGATAGTTATTCGAAGTCTTATTTTTCCTCAGTAAAGAAGTCTTGATTAATTTTTTTGGAGTGCTATCTGATGTCAAATTTACCTAGCCGTTATTTTTGGGAGTTAACCCAGCCTGAAATAGCGGAGCAGTTTAAAAAGAATCCCTTTGTTATTCTGCCCGCTGGAAGTGTTGAACAACATGGACCACATTTGCCAACTGGCACAGACATATTTGCATCGAACGTCATAGGCCACGCGGTAGCAGAGCGCATGGATGGCATTGTTTTACCTGGGGGACCTTTAGGCGTTACCCCGATGCATATGCCATTTGAGGGAACTATTACTTTGAGCCCTGAAACCTATATGAGCGTTGTTGTAGAGACGTGTGTTTCAACTGCCAAGCACGGCGCAAAATACCTGATGATATTAAATTGGCATGAGGGGAATATTCCTTCACTCGCTATTGCTGCTGAGAAACTGCACCGCGAACATGGCATGACTGTGTTGATTGTGCAGGCTTGTTATGTTGCTGCTGAGTTATATGGTCATGATTGCGGTGGTCTAACACACGGTGGAGAAATTGAGGCCCTAGCAGTTTTAGCGCATCGTCCTGATTTGGTTCATTTGGACCGAATCGATTATTCTTCCGATCATCAGCATGGTCGGAAATGGGATAAATTACGTCGAACGCATAGTTTTCAGCCAGTTTTAAGAGATATTCGCACGATTGCTGCAACTGGCTGGTATGGATCTCCGCAACATGCGACAACAGAAAAGGGTTTGCGGATGTTAAATGATATTGCTGATGCCATTGCTAAAGAGGCAACTGAGTTATTTAAGATGTTAGATGAGGCTGAGGGTGGTACTGCTGAGATCAAGCATTTGAAAGTGGGTTAATCATGGCACAAGTTATATCGCAGGCCAATGCCAGGGACTTGGGGCTACCAGGTAGAAAATCTCTCGAAATTATTTCTGGAGGAATGGGCGCGCAGGCGGCAACTCTGCGACTAGTCGAGATTCCAGTTCCTAAGCCAGGAGAATCTCTTCGTGGGCCACACTATCACACGAATTACGAAGAATGTATTTATGTATTGTCTGGCCAAGGTTGTACTGAAACTGATACTGGCAAACATCCGCTAATAGCTGGTGACACGATTTTAATACCGGCAGGTGAGGCTCATGTTACTCGTAATACAGGAGTTGAATCACTCATGCTGTTGTGTTTTTTCCCAACGGCGCAAGTAACTAATTTAGAAAAGGGCAAGATTTAATGCGTAATGAAGTATTGTGTCTTCGCCCTGAAAAGGACTTTACTCGGGTTGGTGCACCTGCACCCAGCACCTTGAGGGTTCATTATTTATCGCCAGATGATGCGCAGGTAGGGTCATTACTCAGGCAAGTACAGGCCCTAGTTATTCCTGCTGTTGGTAAGCCATTACCGAAAGAATTATTTGAAAATTCAAGTATCAAAATTGTGCAAGTCACTGGTGCGGGAGTTGACCGACTTGATCAAGTTGCGATGAAGAGTCTTGGCATACCGATAGCGAATATGCCTGGAGGCAGTAATCAAGCTGTTGCAGAATATGTTTTAACGAGTGCGCTAGTTTTATCAAGAAGACTCATGTGGTCAAGTCATGAAATTCGTCAAGGTAATTATTCAGCCTTTCGTTCAAGAATGTTAGCTGATAATTTGGCTGGGTTAGAGGGCCAAACGATTGGGTTGATAGGGCTGGGTGTAATTGGATTAGCAGTTGCTAAGGCATTTGTAGAATTTGGCTGTCACGTTCGTTTTTATGATTCAATGCCTAAAGATTTCGAATTAGCAAGAAAGTTAGGTCTTGAACTAGTTTCTTTAGATCAAATTCTTGAAGAGTCGGATATCATCAGTTTACATGTACCCCTATTACCAAGTACTCTAGGGATGATTGGTGATGCACAAATCCGTCAAATGAAACCTGGAGCGATTCTTATTCAAGCGGCGCGTGGGGGTATTGTTGATGAAAAAGCCTTAGTAGCGCATTTACAAGGAGGCCATCTTGGTGGTGCCGCTGTTGACGTATTTCAGGTTGAGCCAATCGCGGATGATAATCCGCTATTGTCATTAACGGGTGATGCAAATGAAAAGCTTTTATTAACACCGCATATTGCAGGCGTATCTCGGCAATCATTTACCAATTTATTTCGTGGTGCTTGGGAGAATGTAGAGCGTGTTGTTGTTCAAGGAGATCAGCCTAAGCATCAAGTTTTTTAAATAAATCATTAAAAAAATATAACTAGGGGGATAAAAATGATCTATCGATTCATGAGTATGATTGGTTTAAGGCATTATTTTATTGAGTAATGCCGTATACGCGCAGCGAGCTATGAACGCAGATGCGGTGAAAGATTACCCAAATCGACCCATTCGCATGATATTGCCTAATGCTCCGGGAAGTTCCAACGACGTTCTTGGGCGAATATTTGCTACTAAACTTGGTGAGGTTATTGGGCAGCAGGTGATTGTTGAAAATCACGCTGGAGCTGCCGGGCTGATTGGTATGGAGATGGCCAAAACTGCGTCTGCAGATGGTTATACGATCATTTCAACATCTCCTGCATCAATGACGATTTTGCCTAATATTCGTAAGAAATTGAATTATGACCCATTAGGAGACTATCAGTTCGTATCTTTATATGCAGTCTTACCGAATATGTTGGTGGTTAATCCCAGTTTACCGATTCAAACTGTACAGGACTTAATTAAATACTGTAACGCCAATCCAGAAAAAGTCTATGTTGCCTCGGCAGGGCCAGGATCACAGAGTCACTTAGCAAGTTTATTGATGCAGGTGGGTGCTAATTTTTCTTCCATTCATGTACCCTATAAAGGGGGCGGAGCATCTGTTCTAGCGGTGATGACTGGTGAAGCGCAGTGGACTATCACTCCTGCTTCCTCGGTCATGGGACATGTTCGTAACGGTAAATTACGCGCTGTTGCTCATAGTCTTAGCCAAAGGTCACAACTCATGGGAGATATTCCGACGGTGGGTGAGACGATTCCTGGATTTAGTTATAGTGCATGGAATGGCATTGTGATGCCCAAAGGTGTTCCGATGGCTATCGTTGATAAATTTCGAGCATCGATGATTAAGACTTTAAACCTGACCGAGGTCAAAGATTTACTTGGCAAGCAGGGTGCTGAGACCTTCACCAATACGCCAGAACAATTTCGTACATTAGTTCAAACGGAATTAGAGAGCACCGCGAAGGTTGTCAAGGTATCTAATTTGACGATTGATTAATTTTTTCCCACAAAGCCTTTTCGGAGGGAGTGAGGCGATCGGCTGCTAGTTTAGAAAATTCAGCTTGATTAGTTAGAAGACCAAGTTGCCTTAGTTGTGCTAGAAGAATTTTGTAATGTTCTACAGCATATTCCGTATTTTTGGCGATTTGATGAATTGGTAGCTCAGCTTGCGGTTGTTGACTTTCGTGTTGAATTTCATGGATGATATCGTTAATTTCATGATGGGTAAGGTGCAGTCTTTTAGCTTCATCACGAATGAATTGAGCCTCATGGTGGTTGATCAAGTCATCCTGTAATATTTTATAGATTTCACGCTTCATTTCTTCGCGTTCTTTATGGAGTTGGTCGCTAAATGCAGAAGATAACAAGGCTGCTGGGATTGCAAAAATACCAATTCCTAATAAAGCTAAAATCATTGTAGTAAAACGTCCCATGGGGGTGATAGGGGAGATATCCCCATACCCCACAGAGGCGAGGGTGATGACTGCCCAATAGATAGATTGAGGAATATTTTCATATTTATCTGGCTGAGCCTCATGTTCAAAAAAGTAGCCCAAACATGAAGTAAGAATCACTAGCAACAGCATAATAAAAATAGACGCACATAAGACAGGCCATTCTCGAGCGATTACTTTGCGAAGTGTGCTTGTTGCTCCACTATATCTAGTGAGTTTGAGCAGGCGCAACAGACGAAATACTCGTAAGAAACGCAGATCAACGATATGGTGGAGAAATACTTCAATGAAAAATGGAAGGATGGAGAGTAAGTCAACAATCGATGAAAATTGTTTACCGTGTTTTATTCTGCCAAGAATAGGATGGCGAAAACCTGGTTCTTCAACACAGCTATACATACGCATGCAGTATTCCAGCGAAAAAATCGCAACGGCAATTGTGTCAAGGACAATAAAATGCAAATGAAATGTAAAGTGGATTGAGCCAACTGTTTCTAGAATGACAGCAAAGACCGAAATGATGACCCAAATTGCAATAAAGGTATCAAAGATTTCGTGCAACTTTCCACCGAAACTGCTTGGAAAAACGAGGGCGTGTATTTTTTGACGAAAACTTCTATGCTGATTGAGTTCAATAAATTGTATATAGGCTGGAATTAATACGCGAAAAATTTTAAAGATTCTTAATAGCCTTAAAAAGCGTAGGATACGCAGATCAATGGGAATAAAAGCCTGAAGAAAGAAAGGAGCTATCGCTAGTAAATCAATTAGCGCAAAAGGACTTTTGATAAAGCTGAGTCTTGGATGCGTTTTATTACTAAATTCATTATCCTCTGGTGCCAGATATAGGCGTAATAAATATTCGATTAAAAATATGACTATAGAAAATAGATCGAATATTAAAAAGAGATTTTTATAGGGCTGATAAATTGCTGGAATATCTTCTAAAAAAATTGCAAAGATATTGAGTATTATTAGCAGTGCAATCCATCGATCAAATGATTTTTGATAGTTACCCTCAATATTCGGATTAAAGAGCCAGGCATACAGAGTTGCTCTCAAGGGTAAATTGGGATCAATTTGAGCAGTTTGATTTGAGATCAAAATATCTTCAATTTTAAAATCTTTTACAGGTTTACTCGTTTGATTAGTCATTTCATATTCCTAAAATTCAAAATCACCAATCAGGATTGGGTATGAAGCATGATCACAAATGAAGATACGAAGTTGTTGTTTGAGATCAATCGGGTCGCTATCAAGCAGTGGTTTAAAGATATTTTGGTTTGAAATAGTATTTGGGGCAGGTAGTATTTTGAGTATGACTAATGCGCCAGCTAAAGAGGGATCTGCCGAGTCACATTTTTTTATAAATTGTACGGGTTGATTAGTGTATGGATTTCGCAATTGACCAAGCGGCATATCAGAGGATGTTAAGCTTTGAAAACACTCTGCCCAAGTAGTTTGGTTCTTTTTATCAGATTGTTGAAGTTCTTTTTTAGAGGGTGATTTTTCAACAGGGTCTAGTTGATTTGGTTGGCCTGCGCAAGCAGGTATTTTGTAGGAGGGCTCAAAGCGCTCTTGGCTTGCCTGGCTAAGCCAGTCTATCCAAGCCAAGCCATTCGCTTTGACTATTTCCGTTTTAAGACCATTTTTAAATGATAGTGACCCAGTCCAGATGACAAGGGTCAGGATAAGAATTACCCATAAAATGAATACAAGATTCCATAAATTTAGTTTAGTACTTACAGAGGACGTCGAACTTGAATTACGATTCATAGTTAAAGACGAGGTAGAGGGCTGAAAGCAGTTAGACAGCTTGACTTGCCAATGGTGACTGATTTTCGATGAACCTGCAACTCTTTATTCACCTGTAGTGCTAGATGGGTTGCCTAATAGCAACTCATCTAGTATTACAAGTAGATACGAGTTACTTTAGAGCGACTGCATTACCAAGGTTTGGTAGCCAAGTTGCTAGGCTTGGGAAAAATACAATAAAAAGAATCGCCGATAGTAGGGCAATCCAGTAGGGCATAGAACCCCTAAATATTTCGCCATTTTTTAAGTTGGGCTCACCCATCACGGCCGCTTTGACGGTAAAGACAAGTATGCCAAAGGGCGGTGTTAGCAGTCCAGTTTCAATTGCTAGAATACCTATAATAGCAAATGCAATTGGATCAAATCCAAGAGCTACCGCCAAGGGAGCAAAGACTGGGACTGTTAGAAGAATGATCGAAATTGAGTCAATTAGACATCCCAAAATAAACCAAACGACGATCATCATTGCAAGGATCACCAGAGGAGATAGGCCGGTACCGATAAAGAATTCTTTAGCGGCACCTGTTAGACCAGTCATCGAGAGTACGCGTGAATAAAGTTGCGCAGTTACTAGCAAAATCAAGAGCGGCGCAGAGGTTCTTCCTACGGAGATAATCGCCTCCATCATTTCAGAGCGTTTCATGCCGCGAGCTATGGCCAGAATAAGTGAGAGAGTTGCACCGACGCCAGCGCCTTCAGTGGGTGTAAAAAATCCTAGCCAGATACCACCAAGAACTAAAACTACGAGGGCAATAATGCCAACCGTACTCCAAAGGATTGTGCGCATGCTCACTTCAGGTTTAGAGTCTTCTTGATCTTTTGCCGCTTGCTGAATAGCGGGTAAGTTAACGCCTTCACCGACCCGGTGGGGTTGGGTTTTGGCTACCCAAATAATATAAATAATGTACAGAGTAACAACAATGAAACCCGGGATGATGCCTGCAATAAATAGTTTACCTATTGCTATTTCAGTTAAGACGCCCCAGACGATCATCAGTACTGATGGAGGAATTAACATTCCTAAACAGGCACTACCAGCAATACATCCCAAGGAAAACTGCCTCTCATAGCCAAAACGCTTCATTTCTGGATAGGCTATTTTTGAAAAAGCGGCGGCAGCTGCAATCGATACCCCAGTCACAAAGGCAAAAACAGCATTCGCTAATACGGTTGCTACGGCAAGTCGACCTGGGATACGCTTCATTGAGCGGTTAATGAGAGCAAATAGATCACTCGCTGCACCACATTTTGCCAAGAACTCCCCCATGAGCATAAATAGGGGGATGACAGCAAAAACATAATCACGCAGCGCCTCGTAGCTTGTATTAGAGACAAAGCTAATCATGGCATGTATATCACCAGTCAGAAGATAGATTCCAAGCATACTGGTCAGGCCAAGAGATATAGCTATATGAACTCCACTAAACACCATCACAAGGAGTGCACCAACTACAATCATCATTTCTGTTGCTTCGTACATAATCTATTTTTTCAGTGTGAGGATGAGTATTGCTCAGGAAGATCGCCTCGTAGACCGTGCGCGATATGTTGGATGACCATTAAAAAGTAGCTCACACTAGCCAAGAAAGTACCTAAAACAAGTACAAATTTAGCTGGCCAGACAGGCACTCGAAGAGCCCCTTCGCCTTCAAACTCATTAGCCATAAAAGCATGTAAAGCGCCATCAGAGGCACCGTAGCAAATAATTGCAAAAAAACACATACCAGCTAAAGCACCAATTGCTGCCATAACACATTGGCCTCTAGCACCCAATTTACTGGTAAACATATCAACATTGAGCATCCGCCTGAGCGAATTGCAAAACCCGTTTGTAAAAAACAGATAATTACAATCGACAGGGATACTAGTTCAGTAGTACCTTTAATGGGGCTATTAAAAAGGACTCTTCCTAAGACGTCAGCAACTACTAAGAAGCAGAGCAGGAAAGCTAAGACAGCCGCAATCACTAAAAGTGATTTAGTGATGCGGTCAATCAGGTTTTGAATAAATAGCATTATTTGATTTCGTAACGAACTGGCCACTTATGTCCAAGTTTTTCAGCTTCTTCGAGAGCGATTTTGAGGACTGTAGAAGCTGGTAAGCCTTGCTTATCGAGATCTGCCGCATGAGATTGTGGCCATGGCTTTAATGAGTTAGCCCAGTCAAGTCGAACACTATCCGGTAGTGACTTAACATTCACACCCAAAGTTTTTAGTTGAGCGAGTTGTTTAGGATAGTTTTCCTCATTGACACTGCCAGTTTTGGCTTCAAACTCTTTAGCGACTTCGACAATAATATTTTGAACTTCTTTTGGGAGGCGGCTAAAGCGATTTTTATTGATTGTTAAACCGTGCCAAGTAATCGCACCAAAGCCAACTTCTGTATAGTTTTTTGCGACTTCATGGAGTTTAAAGTTTACCCATGCGGATGGAAACATAATCCAGCCAAAATAAACACCAGTTTGCATCGAAGTATAAGCCTCTGGTAATGCAGACTGAACAGGGACCGCGCCAGCATATTCCAGCCACTTTAAGTTAAGACCTGCGCCAGCAATCTTTTTACCTTTGAGGTCATTGATGGTACTCCATTCAAAAGAGGTTCCCAGGTTATAGCCATTATCGGCAATCACCGCTAGGAGACGTTGGTTGTATTTATCTTCAAAGACTTGGGAAAGATAAGGCACTTTGTTGTACACGGCCCGCGCCATTTTGACACTTTTCTCTGGGCTCATCGTCCCAAAAGGTAGCATGACTTGAAAAGCGTGTAATGGCAGGTTTGACGGTTCAAAGCAAAAACAGTAGCCACCAATATCTACGACGCCCGACTGCACACCTTCGAGAGTATCGGCAACCTTGACCATTGCTCCACCGTAACCTTCAATAAATTCCACTTTATGCTGTGTTTTTTCGGCTACACGCTTCGTTACTTCCGGAACAAAAAATGTCGTCATGAGATTGACGTAGGTGTTGGCTGTTGGATGACCTGAGGCAATACGTAATTTAAAAGTCTCTGCTTGGGCAGTAGCAGCCCCTAAGGATACTAAAAGTCCAGCAAATAATGATAATTTCATGGATTTAAACATGGATACATCTCCTTTTGAAGTTACGGAATGATGATACTCGAACCACTTGTACGGCCTGACTCAAGATCTGCATGCGCTTGAGCGATGTCAGCAAGGGGGTAACGCTGGTTAATACGAATCTTTAGAACGCCCTTAGCAACTAGATCAAATACGCGATTAGCAGATTGACGAAGTTCTTCGGTTGAGGCCATATAAGTGACTAGAGTCGGTCTAGTAAAGTAAAGGGATCCCATTTTTTGGAGTGTACTAGCCGGCATTGGGGGCGGGGCGCCAGTGGTTGTTCCAAAAGATACAAAGTATCCCCTAGGCGCTAAGCTATGCAAAGACTGCTCAAACGAGTTTTTACCAACGGAGTCAAATACGACCGGCACACCATGACCATTTGTAATTTCTTTTACGCGCGCGGTTACATCTTCTTTTAATCGATCAATACAGTATTCGTAGCCATGCGCTAGTGCTAGGGCAACTTTTTCAGGACCAGCTGCAACGCCAATCATATGCGCCCCAAGATGCTTGCCCCATTGCCCAGCTAATAGTCCAACACCTCCTGCTGCCGCGTGCATAAGAACAATTCACCGGCCTTAACCGGGTAGCATCTTTCCATGAGATATTCAACGGTCATTCCTTTTAACAAGAAGGCAGCTATTTCATCATCAGAGATATTCTTTGGGGAGTGTAATAATCGCCCACTGGGATAGTTTCGATGGGTAGCACTTGCCCCTAGGGCTGGTCCGCTCATATAGCAAACACGATCACCCACTTTGAAATCGTGCACCTCAGGTGCAATTTCTTCAATGATGCCAACTGCTTCTGTACCAAGGCCTGAGGGCATTTCAGCAGGATATTGACCTGAGCGGATATAGACATCCTGAAAATTCAGACCAATTGCTGTGTGGCGTATGCGCACCTCTCCAGATTTTAAAGGTGGTAATTCTAGATTTTCGATACAAAGGACTTCTGGACCACCTGCTTTATGGATACGAACAATTTGCATAAGATAATATTTTTAGTAGTAAAGTTTAAAAATGATTCAAGAAAAAATGCTTTTAATATGAGAACTCTAAAGTCATAATTTGGAAAACTGGTCGTATAGCATACCCAAAAAAATGAATTAGAAATCAAATTTGAACAACTATTCATCATAGAATATCAACTTCAATTTATGTAATTTTTTTTACTAGTGTTTTCCCTAGTTTCTCTTGATCGATACACATCAATTAGAGGTTTGACGGCAGTCTGGATTAAACTGCTTGTTAATTTTAGTAATATTAAACTGATCGGAAATAGTAATGCTAACTACCTTATTAATTATTTTTGTACTAGCTTACGCTGCAATTGCTTTAGAGCATTATCTGCACATTAACAAGTCTGCCTCGGCACTTATCGGAGCTGGTTTGTTATGGGTCATTTATGCCTTAGCAACTGATTCTCAACAAATCAACCAGGAATTATCCGAGTCCCTAATCAGTACTGCGCAGATCGTTTTCTTTTTAATCGGGGCAATGACGATTGTTGAATTAGTGGATGCTCATCAGGGTTTTGATGTAATCACCAATCGAATTAAAACGAATAATTTACAAAATCTCATGTGGATGGTAGGCGTCGTTACTTTTTTCCTCAGTTCTATTTTGGATAACCTCACGACTACGATTGTGATGGTTTCCTTAATGAAAAAAATCTTAGATCAATATGAAGATCGTTTGTTATTTGCTGGCATCATCATCATTGCGGCAAATGCAGGCGGGGCTTGGACACCGATTGGAGATGTTACAACGACAATGCTCTGGATTGGTGGGCAGATTACTTCATTAGCTATTATGAAAAGTGTATTTATTCCTGCCATCATTAGTTTGCTCATTCCTTTACTATTTATTGCGCGCAACTTAAAAGGTAAAGAAGTCATTTTTGTACAAAATAGTCTTGAAGAAAAGGTTAGCAAGACATCTTTTTTAGAGCGTAATGTGATGTTTTATTTAGGATTAGGTGTTTTAGTAGCGGTACCCATATTTAAAACCTTGACTGGTTTGCCACCATTTATGGGAATTTTATTTGGCTTAGGCTTGCTATGGCTTGTGGGTGATTTGATTCACCTTAAAAAAGATGAGGAAGAGCGTAAAACTCTAACTTTAGTTCATGCTTTATCGCGAATTGATATGGCTTCTATTGTATTTTTTATAGGGATTTTATTAGCGGTTGCAACGCTCGAGCACACCCATATTTTGAGTGCTATTGCCCAGTGGTTAGATCAAACGGTTGGTAATCAAGCCATCATTGTGATTTTGATTGGTCTGGTTAGTGCAGTAGTCGATAATGTGCCACTTGTAGCTGCTTCGATGGGTATGTATAGTCTTGAGCAATACCCAACAGATAGTTTTTTATGGCAATTTCTAGCGTATTGTGCGGGCACTGGCGGGTCCATTTTAATTATTGGCTCAGCCGCTGGTGTAGCGGCGATGGGTCTTGAGAGGATCGACTTTTTTTGGTATGTTAAAAAGATTAGTGGTCTTGCTTTGATTGGTTACTTAGCTGGTGCGGGGGCTTATATGTTGCAATATAACTTGACCCATTAAGGCCCTGGAGTTGCCCCTCATAAATCTAGCTCATCACACCAATTTGCCAAGGAACAAACTCATAATCGCCCAGACCCAGTAATTCACTTTTAGATAGTTCACCAGAAGCAGTTTTAAGAAACAGTTCAAAAATCCGTTGACCCATTTCTTGGACAGAAACTATTCCATCAAGAATTTCGCCGCAATTAATATCCATATCTTCAGTTAAGCGGCTGTACATAGGTGTATTGGTGGCGAGCTTGATACACGGGGCAGGTTTTGAGCCGAACATTGAGCCACGACCCGTGGTAAACGCTATTAGATTAGCGCCACCGGCAATTTGACCAGTCGCCGATACTGGGTCAAAGCCTGGCGTATCCATAAAAACAAATCCTTTTTCAGTAACGGGCTCAGCGTAGTGATAAACGGCCATGAGGGGACCGGTGCCACCTTTCATGGAAGAGCCTAGGGACTTTTCAAAGATATTTGCTAGGCCTCCGACTTGGTTTCCTGGGCTAACTTGGCCATTGATTTGAACATCTCGACCGACTGAATATTCATCTTTCCACCAGCGGATTCGCTCGATGAGTTTTTCGCCAATTTCTTTATTTGCTGCGCGCCTTGTGAGTGTGTGTTCTACTCCGTAAATCTCAGGCGTTTCAGACAAAATACCAGTTCCGCCATGTCTGGCTAGGATATCAATAGCTGCTCCTAAAGCGGGGTTGGCGGTAATGGATGAAAAGCCGTCGGATCCGCCACACTGGAGGCCAACAGTGAGGTGACTCGCACTAACAGTTTGCCTTCTGGCTTTATTAGCATCGGGTAGCAGGGCTTTAACTGCTGCAACTCCGGCTTCTATAGTTTTTCGGGTACCACCAGTCTCTTGCATAATAAACGTATGCAAAGTAGAGCCCTCTTGCAGGTCTTCTTGCTCCATGAGGCCTTTGAGTTGATTGCGCTCACAGCCAAGTCCGATAACCAGTGCGGCAGCTAAATTAGGATGCCGGACATAGCCAGCCATCGTTCGGCGCAGAAGTTGCATCGGCTCACCGGTCATTTCCATACCGCAACCGATACCGTGGCTAAAGGCAACGACACCATCTACGTTGGGATAATCTTTTAGTCTTTCAGGAGTAAACCATTCGGCTATTTTATTCACCACGGTTGCGGAGCAATTAACGGTTGATAAAATACCTATAAAGTTCCTAGTACCTACTTTGCCATTATGTCTAACATAGCCTTGGAAGCTGGCTCGCTCTGACTCTGGGAGCATTTGTATTGGTTTAAATTCGCTAGCGTGGGCATAATCGCGGTCAAACTCTTTGAATTGTGTATTGTGGCTATGCACCATGGTGCCGGCCTCGATGTCCACATTAGCAAAGCCAACCGTAACGTTATATTTGAGTATTGGTTCACCCTTACTAATTTTTTTGGCAGCGATTTTATAACCTGCGCTCACTTGACTTTTGCTGGTGAAATGTTCACTTGGTACTTGGGTTCCGATGGCAACATCGATTCTTGCAACGACTACGTTGTCGTTAGGATGAAGGCGAATGATTGGTCCAATCATTTTTTTATCTGTAGTATTTATCATTTTTTATAGCTTATCTGAGAAATTTATTAAGGAATTTGGACTGTATTGTGATCAATCTTAATACTGATTGTAGTGCTATGCCAGTTCATTCAAGAAAAGGAATCATCGCATTATTTTATCTGTAGAGACATCTGCATATTGAAATAGCGACTTTTTACATGCTAGGCAAGGTTTTTTGCGCTTGATACTTTGAAGATCAGTCTTTATGTATAAACTTAGTAGTTACCCTAATTTGATTCAAGGAAGCCGATTTTTAGTAGTTATACCTATTGAGTCAGGTTCCTACCGCGCCTATATTATCAACATCTAAAAATTCAATGACTTGGAGTCAAAGATGACTAAACTAATAGTAAACGGACGAAGCTTTGACGTTCAGGTTGAGCCAGATACGCCCTTATTATGGGTGATTAGAGAGCAGATTGGCTTAACAGGCACTAAATTTGGTTGTGGCATTGCGCAGTGTGGTGCTTGCAGTGTTTACCTAAATGGCCAACTGATGCGATCTTGCATTTATAAGTTTTCGATGCTTAAAAATGGTGATCAAATCACCACGATTGAGGGGTTGTCAGAAAATCGATCACATCCTGTCCAAAAAGCTTGGGCGGAGGTTGATGTCCCCCAATGTGGCTATTGTCAATCTGGGCAAATTATGGCGGCCGCCGATCTCTTAAAAAGAAAACCCAACGCCACAAATCGAGATATTGACGACGCGATGACGAATATTTGTCGGTGTGGGACCTATCAACGTATCAGAGAAGCGATCCATGTTGCTGTTGGCTTAGCAAAAAAACCTGCAAATGTTTAATCTACGATTAAGGAATATCCGATGAAAGATAGCTTCGTGGAAAAAAGATATTCGAGGACACACCATGCAGGGCGGCGAAATTTTTTAATTCAGACAGCGGTTGGAGGTAGTGGTTTAATTTTAGGGCTTTATCTACCCCAAATTGCCAGAGCCGATGCAAGTTTTGTCCCTGAAATGAACGCTTGGATAGTTATTAAGCCAGACGATACGGTGATCATTCGGATGGCTAGGACTGAAATGGGGCAGGGGACTTTAACAGGCTTAGCCCAATTAGTTGCAGAAGAATTAGATTGTGATTGGTCCAAAGTAACAACGGAGCGCGTATCACCCCAAGATAATTTAAAACGCAAAAACGCTTGGGGTCAGATGCTAACGGTTGGTAGCTTTGGAATTCGTTTTTCGCAGGATGTTGTCCGGCGTGCTGGAGCTGCAGCTAGACTCATGCTTTTACAAGCTGCTGCTCAAGAGTGGAAGGTGCCACTTTCGGAGTTGAGTGTGGCGAATAGCCTGATCACGCATACAGGTTCTGGCCGACAAATCAGTTACGGTAAGCTAGCGGATGCGGCCGCCAAAGTGACACCGCCTGATTCTAAGGGATTAATCTTAAAAAAACCTGAGGAGTGGAAATTAATTGGTAAGTCTGTAAAGCGCATTGATACTTTTGATAAATTAGACGGTAGTAAAACCTATGCCGTTGACGTCAAACTACCGGGGATGTTAAATGCGATTTTAATTGCCAGCCCAATTTTTGGGGCCAAGTTATTAAAGATCGATGCTACGTTGGCATCGAGTATGCCGGGTGTGAAAAAAATTGCGGTGATTGGTGATCACGCGTTTACAGTGATTGCAGATACTTGGTGGCACGCAAAGGCTGCCTCTGAAAAAGTCATACCGAGCTGGGATGAGGGGGATTTACATCTTAAATCGAGTAGTACGATTGCCGCCTACTTACGTACTGGACTTACTACGAAAACTGGCCTTTTTAGTTTTCGGGATGAGGGCAATGCTATCTCAGCGATTGCGGGGTCTGTAAAGCAAGTTGAAGCGACATACAGCGCTCCATTTTTGGCCCATGCCACGATGGAGCCGATGAATTGTACCGCGATGGTGACGACAGATCGTGCCGAAATTTGGGTACCCACACAAGATCCAGAGGGGGCTTTATTGGCGACTTCTAGAACAAGTGGCATTGCAATTGAAAAATGTATTGTGCATCGTTTTGACCCTGGAGGTGGGTTTGGTCGTCGAGGTCGCGTATCTGACTACGTTGTGTACGCAGTCCAAATTGCTCAACAGATGCCCGGTATTCCAATTAAGATGATTTGGACACGTGAAGAGGACATGACGCATGGGCAGTACCGTCCTATTTCCATGTGTAAGATGACGGCTGGACTTGATGCAAATAATCGTTTGATAGGTATGCACGTCCGTTTGTCTGGTCAGTCAATTTATGCCTGGCGTAATCCCAATGAGAACTTGGTTGGCTTTAAGGACAATTCGCAAGTGCAGGGCTGGCAGGGAGATCCTAAGAGTGATCAGCAGCTAGTCTATCAAGTTCCGAACCTTCTCATTGAATATGCGATGCGTAATACACATGTGCCGGTTGGTACATGGCGGGGCGTCAATATTCCTCAAAATGCTTTCTATATGGAGACATTTATTGAGGAGATAGCTCGGGCTGCTGCGCAAGATTCTTTAGAGTTTAGAAGATCGATTACTCGCTTACCAAAACAATTAGCCATTCTTAATCTTGCAGCTGAAAAAGCTGGCTGGGGTAAGCCACTTCCGAAGGGGGTATTTAGGGGCATTGCACAGTTCATGAGTTATGCTGCTTATTCAGCTGCCGTAGTTGAACTTTCATTAAATAAAAAATCAGGAGAAGTTAAAGTTCACCGCGTTGTTTTAGCGGTTGATTGTGGTTATGCGGTTAATCCTGGTCAAATTGCTGCGCAGGTTGAGGGGTCAATTGTTTATGGTTTATCTGCGGTAATGTGGGGCGAGTGCACCGTTGAAAGAGGGCGTATTAAACAAACGAATTTTGATAATTACCGAGTATTGCGTTTAGCAGAGATGCCCAAAGTTGAAACATATATTGCGCCCACTGGCGGAAGTGTTTGGGGTGGAATTGGTGAGCCAACTATCGCGGTTGTTGCACCGGCGGTTGTTAATGCATTGAGTTTGGCAACTGGCAAGTTTATTAGAGATTTGCCGATTAAAAATCAAGTGATGACATAGAGTAATTGACAAATTGATAGGACTATGTAACTCTTAGGTTAGTTTATTTATAACAAAAAGATAATAAATAGGAGACAGTAAATGAAGCGTTTAGTTTTAGGAAAGCAACTTGTAATCATTTTTTTAATGCAAGTGGGTTTGGCGTTTGCTCAAGCACCCGATGTGGCTTCGAAAAATTATCCGGATCGCCCGGTTCGTATTTTAGTAACTACTGCACCTGGCGGGGCCTCTGACATTATTATTAGGCCGCTAGCGCAAAGATTAACGGATACCTTAAAGCAGACCTTTTTTATTGACAATAAACCAGGCGCCTCAGGAATTATTGCGATGGAGGCTGGGGCTAAAGCGAATCCAGATGGCTACACGATCTTATTTGGAACGGTTGGTACTTTTGCAAGTAACGCTGCTGTGCACGAAAAATTACCGTATGACTCGATTAAAGACTATGCCCATGTCTCCCTGATTTGTAAGACATACATGGTTCTGATCATTAATCCAAAGTTACCAATAAATAATGTCAAAGAGTTCGTAGAGTATGCTAAAGCCCGTCCTGGTAAATTAACCTATGGATCCTATGGCATGGGAAGCTTTGCGCATCTCTTAGCCGCGTCTTTTTCCGACACAACTGCAATTGAAACTGTACATGTTCCTTACAAAGGGAGTTTGCCCGCGATCACTGCGCTCATGGCTGGTGAGATTGATTTTATGATTGATACATTACCTTCAGCTGTGCCGTTTATCAAACAAAACCGGATTAAAGCCTTAGCAATTAGTTCCCCTGAAAGGTTTGAATCCACACCTGAAATTGCAACTTTTACAGAGTCCGGTTATCCACAATTTAAGCCGAGCGCCTGGTGGGGTATCGCTGCTCCGGCAAATACGCCCAAAGCAATTGTCCAAAAGCTCAATGCGGCAATTAGTGAGGCCTTAAAAACGCCTGATTTAATTGATCGGTATCGAGCAAGTTACGCAATTCCGGTCGGCGGCCCCGGGGATGAACTATTAAAACAAATATCGACGGATTTGAAAACCTTGACTGAAACGGCCAAAAAAGGCAAGATTAGCATTAACAATTAGTCTAATTCAAAGTAGGCAGGAAAAATCTCTCGTTTTAAATCTCTATTTATCTTTGATGGACTAGAGATTTTTTTATAATTGCATTGGTAAGAACCAACCTATTCAAGATATACTCTTGCTAGTTTGTTGAGCTTGCGTTACTCAATGTACAATTTAAATGCATCATATTAAAGGGAAACATAATCATGATATTTCAGCGTAAAGTTTTATGCGCTTTTTTAGTAATTTTTTTAAACATATTGAGCGCCTATGCGCAGGATGTTTATCCATCAAGACCGATCACATTAGTAGTACCCAATCCGCCAGGTGGATCTTCAGATGCCAATGCTCGGGTTCTGGCAGATGCTTTGACGAAGGTATTAAAGCAACCGGTGATACTCAACTTTAAACCAGGGGTTGCCGGTCAAATTGGTAATTCGTTTGTAGCAAAATCTAAACCGGATGGATATACATTATTGATGGGCTTATCCTCGTTGATGGTTTCTCCAGAGTCTGAGCGCATCCAAGGTAAAGCATCCTTATACGAGGTGAGCCAGTTAGAGCCGG
This sequence comes from Betaproteobacteria bacterium, assembly GCA_009927445.1. Classification (GTDB taxonomy): domain Bacteria; phylum Pseudomonadota; class Gammaproteobacteria; order Burkholderiales; family Burkholderiaceae; genus Polynucleobacter. The sequence continues at coordinate 74,667 of RFMZ01000219.1, read as the reverse complement.
TCGCAATGATTTCGAATGACCCGATGATTTTGTTAGTTAAAACAGAATCTCCATGGAAAACCTTAGGGGACTTAGTGAAAACCGCTAAAGAAAAGCCCAATACGATTAATTACTCATCTTCAGGAAACTTTGGCCCCATTCATCTATCGGTAGAAATGTTAACCCATGCTGCTGGGGTGCAAATGACGCAAGTACCATTTGGTGGTGGTGGTCCTTCGATGCTCGCTTTATTAGGTGGACAAGTTGAAATGACAACTAATTTTCCATCTGTTGCATTGGCCCAGATTGCCTCTGGAAAGGTACGTCCACTAGCTGTTTCCGGTCCAAAAAGATTAAAATCCTTACCTAATATACCGACATATCGTGAGGCTGGTTTTGATGCTGAATATAATATTTGGAATGGGCTATTTGTGCCAGAAAATACGCCTGTTGAGATTGTTAATACGCTGCGTAAGGCTGTCCAAGAAGCAGTTCAAACTGGGCTAATTGAGCCTGTGATGGAACAACGTGGGATGCTTTTTGACTACCGGGATATTGTTGAATTTAAAAAGTTTGCCAAAGAAGATGGTGATCGTATGCTAAAAGTTATTCGGGCCATTGGAAAATTAAATTAGAGTTTTTTTGAAACTTACTTAGTAATAACAAAGCATGCTATCGAAAAATAGCATGCTTTTTTTTGGTGATTTGCAAAGAGAATTATTTTGCATAGATAACAGCAAACCAATTTTTGGGATCTTGCCAAATTTTTTGTGATTGAAGTCCTGCTGCTTCTAATATCGTTTCAATCGAATTGAGCGTATATTTGTGGGAGTTCTCAGTATGAATTCTTTCGCCGACTTGGAATACCCGCTCATGGCCTGGCCAACTTACAACTTGATTCTTGAGGGATTCTAAGTACAGCTCGACTCGCATGAGCTCTTCATTAATAACAATTTGATGGCTAAAGTTTTGTACCGCAAAGTTAGCGCCTATGAGATGGTTAACCACGCGTAGTATGTTGAGATTAAAAGCGGCGGTAACTTGAAGGGGGTCATCATAGGCTTGATAAAGAATTGGCGCTTCTTTCATGAGATCTATACCAAATAAAAGGCCGCCATGACAGGTTTGCTCTTTGATTTGTTTTAAAAATTCGATAGCTTCAATAGTAGAAAAATTACCAAGACTAGATCCTGGGTAGAAAAATATTCTTTCAGATTCTGGAACCGCATTGGGTAGAATGAGCTTTTTTGAAAAGTCGACGCCCACTCCAGCCATTTGAATTTGAGGATATTGGCCTTGGAGTTTAGGAAGTATTTCGCGCAGGTATTGAACCGAAATATCGAGAGCAAAATAATGTGTGGGCGTTAGTTTAGAGAAGAGTTGCGCAGCTTTTTGGCAGTTACCAGCCCCTAGATCAATGAGAATACGATTTGTACCAACGGTTTGGGTGATGGAGTCGGCATATTCTTTAAAGATCAGCTCTTCTGTTCTAGTTGGATAGTATTCTGGTAGGAGAGTAATTGCATTAAAGAGATGCGAGCCCAGATTGTCATATAAGAACTTGGGAGATAAGCTGGCATTTTTTTGTAGCAGGCTATTGGTGATTTCATTTTTTAATGCCTCAGAGTCGGTTGTTTGTATTTCGTGAAAAGAGACGAGTTCTGACATAGGTATAACCTTTTAATTAATTGAGGCGACTAAGATAACGACCACATTGGCTAATCATTATTTGCATGAGCATCGCAAACAGTGCCGCAGGTATTGCACCTGCAAGCATCGTTTGCGTATTATTTGTAGCTAAACCTTGCGCGATTCTCTCACCATAACCACCTGCTCCTACGAATGCTGCAATCGTAGCTGTTCCGGTGGCAGTAATTGCAGCTATTTTGATACCGCTAATAATTGTTGGAGTGGATGCTGGTAATTCTATTTTGAAAAGGCAAACCCAAAAACTTGCGCCCAGAGCCTTAGCGGACTCTTTGAGTGCTGGGTTGACTTGACAAAGTCCAGCATTAGTATTTTCAATAATCGGAAGAAGTGCGTAGAGTGAGAGAGCTGTGATTGCTGGGATAGCTCCAATTGTTTGGAAGATGGTGATTAAAAAAGCCAACAGTGCTAGAGATGGGATTGTTTGTAAGATACCAGAAATATACAAGATTGGATGACCAATTTGGGGCTTACAAAAGACAACGATACCGATTGGTATGCCAATGAACATGGCTAAGAGTAATGAGGTAATAACGAGGGCACTATGTTCTAAACTAATCCGAATAAAATCATCCGCAAAAATTTGCTGGAAAAAAGTCGATGGTTTATCAAGGTTTCGTTGACCTGAGACAAACGTTTTAGCGACATTTTCGATCGATTGCCCTTGAAGCTCTATCGCGTAGTTCATTTTTTGGATATCTATTTGCGTAATTTTTTGAGTCAGATTTTGGATAGCTTCGAGGGCAATGTTTTTACTTTCAAGAGATGAGATCCGATAGAGCAATAAGGCGTCATAAGACGGGAAAAAATGTTGATCATCTTGCAATAGGACGACATTCGGATTAACTAGACCAGCGTCGGTAGTATAGGCATCGATCACCTCTACTTGATTTTTTTCAAGAGCTTGGTAGCTAAAGCCATGATCAAGTCCGATCACTTTTGCAAAATTGAGCTGATAATTTTTTTTGATTGCTGGCCAGCCGTCCTGTCTACCCAAAAATTCGTGGGATAAACCAATTTTAAGCTGAGGGTGTTTTACTAGATCACTGATTCTCAAAATATTGAGTTGGGTTGCTAGATCCTTTTTCATCGCTAATGCATACGAATTATGAAAGCCCAGGAAGACACCAGCTTGGATATTAAGGGGGAGTAACTGGCGGTTAATTTGATCGATAGACTTTAAGTTCGGATCTTTGAGTATTTCTTTGGTAATTGTGCCGACATACTCTGGATAAATATCAATCTCTCCTTGCTTGAGCGCGCTAAACAAAATTGCAGTATTGCCGAGTCCAGGTTTACGACTAACTTGGTAGGGTGTTTTATTTTCCAGAGTTTGGCTGATTATTTCAGCTAGCAGATAGGACTCGGTAAAGCGTTTACTGGCAACGGTAATTTTTTCGATAGGTTGGGCTGACACATCAAAACGCGGCAGAAAACCTATAACGCAAGCAGACCATTGCAGGGCTAGCCACAGAACATGATTTTTATTGAAAAAGATTGTAGATATATCAAGTTTTAGCATAGATTAGACTAGTTTAATAGAATAGTTCTAAACTACTGGGTTGAGACTGTATTTTCTTCTATAAAAATAGGTTGTGTATATTTTGAACCAACAAGTGTTGAACCAAAAAGCGAATTTGAGCGAGTTGGAATGGTACTAGAGGCCCATGATTTCTCTCTGTATTCGCCGTATCCAAAAGCGCAGACCCTATCAGAGTGGTTAAAAGAGTCGCATCGATTGACATTGCATATTTTAGACGCGCTCAAACCTGGGCAAGAGAATGTCTTGTACAGCCCGACGTTAAATCCCCCGTATTGGGAGTTTGGCCATATAGCTTGGTTTCATGAACTGTGGGCTCACCGCTTAGGTAATTTTAGTAATTTATCGATACTTCATCAGGCAGATCAGCTTTTTAACTCTGCATTAGTTGCTCATCGGGACCGTTGGCAAATAGAAATACCTGATATTTCCCGCATTAGAGCCTACTTAGAGACAATCTATCAAAAGACCCAGGATAAGCTACAGAGTAGTCTTTCTAAGCAAGAGGCCTACTATGTGCAGCTAGTTATTTTTCATCAAGATATGCATAACGAAGCTTTTGCTTATATGTGGCAGGCTTTAGGATATCCATGGTTTGGAGGTTCAGATCCGGATAATGAGCCACCAACCTCAAATAATTCTTTTTCGACGGGGGAGTTAGGGCATCAATCCGAGGATATATTGGTAGCGAGTGGTTCACTGATCCTTGGCGCGAAACCAAACAGCGGTTTTATTTTTGATAACGAAAAATGGTCGCATGGCGTTCATGTGCCGGAATTTCAGATAGCTAGCTTACCCGTCCTCAATGCGGATTATCTCGAGTATGTGGAACACCAACTGCATGTTGGTGATAGCCAAATAAAACCAGCATATTGGAAAAAGGATAGTGGGCATTGGTATGAGCGGCATTTTGATGACTGGCAAGAGATTGATTTAGCAAGACCTGTACGGCATATATCCCAGTTAGCTGCCCAAGACTATTGTCGGTGGGCAAGGCGCCGGTTGCCTACTGAGTATGAATTATTTAGTTTAATGAATCAACCATCGACACAATGGCAACCGGCAGGGTTGTGGGAATGGACAGGCAGTACTTTTGCACCATTTCCTGGTTTTTCTACGGACCCTTACGTCGAGTATTCAAAGCCGTGGTTTGATGGTAATTACCGTGTTTTAAAGGGTTTTAGTTCGTTTACTCCACCGCGGTTACGCCGGACAGGGTTTCGTAACTTCTTCGGCCCGGACCGTTTTGATATGTTTTGTGGTTTTAGGACATGCGCTCTTTAAATTACAAAAAACAATATAATCTAAATTCTTTATTCAACTATACAAAGAGCCTATATGTCCTATAACGGTCGTTTAACTTCGCTATCGCATGGCGGTGGTTGTGGATGTAAAATTGCGCCGGGTGTACTCAGTGAAATTTTAAAGTCAACTCCTTTTCGCCAATTACCTACTGCGCTGCTTGCAGGATCTGAGAACAATGAAGATGCGGCTGTTTATCAAATCAATGAAACGCAAGCCATCGTTGCTACAACTGATTTTTTCATGCCGATTGTGGATGATCCTTATGAATTTGGTCGGATTGCTGCTACGAATGCAATTTCAGATATTTACGCGATGGGGGCTCAGCCCCTATTTGCTTTAGCTTTATTGGGTATGCCGATTAATGTTTTACCGATGGATGTGGTCCAAAAAATTACAGCTGGGGGTGAGGCTATATGTGCCGCAGCGGGTATTCCAATTGCTGGTGGCCATTCGATTGATACAGTGGAGCCAATTTATGGACTAGTTGTAATTGGCCTCATTGATCCGAAGCAATTAAAAAGAAATAATGGTGCACAGTCTGGCGACAGTATTATTTTAAGTAAGCCGCTGGGCGTTGGAATTTTAAGTGCAGCCTTGAAAAAAGAGCAATTGTCTGAAAATGGTTATCGCAAAATGATAGAGTACACGACTCAACTCAATAAGCCAGGACTTGCTTTATCAAAATTTTCTGGTGTGCATGCTCTGACTGATGTTACTGGCTTTGGGCTGGCGGGACATTTACTCGAGTTTTGTCGTGGTGCGCAACTAAAAGCGCAGATCAAGATGGCCTTAGTGCCTGTTATTGAAGAAGCTGCCAGTTTAGTACAACAGGATATTTATACTGGCGCGTCAGAGCGTAATTGGTTAGGTTATGGTCATGAGATTATTTTAGGATCTGGCATTACTCATTGGCAAAAAAATCTTTTAACCGATCCTCAAACTAGTGGCGGCTTACTCGTTGCTTGCTCGCCTGAAGTAGAACAGGAAGTTTTGAATTTATTTATTCAGGATGGATTTACGCAGGCTAAAAAAGTTGGAACATTTGAGCCTGGCTCGGGTGTAACAGTTCTATAACCCAATCACTAAAGGATAAAAAATGTTGAATTTACTAAGCAGATGGATCTCAAAAAGTTTTTTACAGTTACTCATGATTGGTGCTTGTCTAGGCCTATCTTCGGGTGCTATGGCGCAGAGTACTTTACGAATTTCGGCAATACCCGATGAGGCCCCAACCGAATTACAGCGCAAATTTAAGCCCTTAGGTGAGTATTTATCGCTTGAGACTGGGATGAAAGTAGAGTTTATTCCTGTGACAGATTATGCTGCTGTCGTGGAAGCTTTAGCGACAAAAAAAATTGACATGGCTTGGCTAGGTGGTTTTACTTTTATTCAGGCTAAGATCAGAACTAATGGCACGGCAATACCTATTATTCAACGCGTTGAAGATGAAAATTTTATTAGTCGTTTCATTGTCCCGATCGATAGTCCAATCAAAAGTCTCAAAGATTTGAAGGGTAAAACATTTGCCTTTGGTTCACCATCATCTACATCGGGCCATTTAATGCCCCGATTTTTTTTGATGCAAGCGGGCATCCAGGCTGATACAGATCTTAAGAATATTGCTTTTTCTGGTGCTCATGATGCGACTGTTGCCTTTGTTGCAAGTGGTAAAGTTGAAGCCGGTGTTCTGAACGCTTCGGTTTTGGATAAGCTAATAGAAACAAATAATGCCAATGCCTTAAAAGTTCGCGTGCTAGCGACTACTCCGACTTACTACGACTATAACTGGACAGTACGAGGAGACTTAGATCCTGCGTTGGTTAAAAAAATTAGTAATGCTTTTTTAAAACTTGATAGTAAAAATCCAGTTCATAAAGAACTTATGGAGTTACAAAGGGCGAGTAAATATATTACAACCAAAGTTGCGAACTATGACGGCATTGAGCAGGCAGCCCGTTCGGCTGGTTTGATTAAATAAATTGGGCTTTGAGTTTAAACAGGTTGATTTTTGTTACGGACTAGACCAGCCCACCTTAAAGAATCTTTCCCTCAAGTTTCAGGTTGGGGAGACTATTGCCATTATTGGACCATCTGGATCTGGTAAGACGTCCTTACTGCATCTTTTAGGGACATCACTTCGACCTAGTCGTGGCATAGTTTCTTTGTTTGGCAAAGATCCTTGGCAGCTAAGTGCCTTGCATCTGCAAAAAATGCGTAGCTCAATTGGATTGATTCATCAGTCACCGCCAATTCCCCTGCGCCAGCGAGTTATTACTGCCATACTCGCTGGCCGCTTAGGCCAATGGCCTTTTTGGAAGTCGCTCGCATCTTTAATTTATCCGATTGATATTCAAGGACCGGCCGAACTACTTGAAAAACTTGGATTAACAGGTCGGTTATTTGATCGCTGTGATCAATTATCTGGGGGGCAATTACAACGTGTTAGTGTGGCAAGAACCCTATATCAAGGGGCGCAACTGATTCTAGCTGACGAGCCTGTTTCCGCCATGGATCCAGTTTTAGCAGATTTAACGATTCAGATACTTAAAGAGGACGCATTGCAACGTCAGGCAACTTTTATTGCGAGTTTACATGCAGTCGATATTGCTTTACGGTGGTTTCCTAGAATTATTGGTTTGCGTGATGGAGCAGTTTTTTTTGATTTACGAGCAGAAGATGTAACGCAGAATCTCTTACGAGAATTGTATGCGTCAGAGGCAGGTTCGATACCAACACAAAATAACCAGCAAATATTGGGCTTATGACCAATTACGATCCTGCTGCACCTAGGAGATTTCTTTGGCTAGTGTTCGCCTTTATTATTTTATGGCCAGCACTTCTCATTACCCAGTTTAATCCCTTGCTTTTTTTTGAATCGACGAACTTACAGGTTTTAAGAAACTTTTTAGGACAATTTTTTCCACCCCAAACAGCGCGCGATTTTCTGCAGATATTGTTCAAGGCCACCTTAGAGACTTTAGCGATAGCAACGGCGGGTATTACCCTTGCTTTGATCATTGCAATACCCCTTGGTTTAATTATCTCTCAAAGCTTATCGATTTCAAGAATTGGTCCTGCCAACGGGCATTTACTATGGTGGTCAATGCGTTACATCGCCCGGATTATCATGATGATCTTGCGTGGTGTTCCAGAAATCGTGTGGGCTTTATTACTAGTTCGAGTATTTGGTCTGGGTGTTACAGCTGGCGTTTTAGCTATTGCGGTGACCTATGGGGGCATGCTGGGTAAAGTATATTCTGAAATTTTAGAATCGAGTGATACAAAATCATGTAGAGTTTTGTTGCAATTAGGTTCGGGTCGGATAGTTGCTTTTTTTTACGGATTACTTCCCGGCGCATCTCAAGAACTAGCTTCATATACGATTTACCGTTGGGAATGCGCCTTGCGAGCTTCTGTTGTGATGGGTTTTGTAGGAGCAGGTGGATTGGGTCAATTGATGGATCAATCCATGAAGCTATTGAATGGAAGTGAGGTGTCTAGTATTTTGATTGTTTTTTTATTACTAGTTTTGTTAGCTGACTGGCTTAGCTACGAAGTGCGGCGACAATTATTATGAATACCTATCCGGCTAAGCAATTTTGCATCAAGTGCTTCACCACCATACTTGTAATTATTACGTGCATTGTTGGAAGTTTTGTGTATTTACAAATGCCTTTATTCGAGATTTTTTCAGCAGAGTCTTTAGCAAACCTCTCGACTTATGTCGGTCGATTTTTTCCTGCTGACATCAGTAGCATATTTTTAAAGAAAATCGGTATTGGGATTATTGAAACCCTAGCGATCTCTGCGATTGGGACATTAGTTGCTAGTTTTTTTGCAATTCTTTTGGCATTACCAGCGGCTGGTTTATTTGGAAGCTTGGCTCAGCAATTAGTCGGTTTTTTGCTCAACTTTTTAAGATCTGTTCCGGAGTTGGTTTGGGCGACCCTCATGGTTTTAACCGTAGGGCTTGGCCCCTTTGCTGGAGTTTTAGCACTTGCTTTACATACTGCTGGAGTTTTGGGAAGATTATTTGCCCAGAGTATTGAAAACTCTCCAACACAAATTGCTCGGTCACTTGAATTAAGTGGAGCGAGTTCGATGAATATTTTTTTGTATGGCTTGTTACCCCAAATTAGTTCACAAATACTGTCGTATAGCTTATATCGCTGGGAGATGAATATTCGGATGGCGACTATTTTAGGATTTGTTGGCGCAGGCGGACTTGGACAAATTCTATTTTATGAGCTTTCATTGTTACATGAAGCTCAGGCCTGTAGCGTGATTATTGCGATGTTACTTTTAGTCATTGGGGTTGATGCAATTAGCGCAAAATTACGCCGCGTTCAGTCCTTTAGCTTAGCTTAAAAGACTCGTTTATATTGACAATTTTGCAATGAGCGCTGCTATTGCAAGGTTTTCTACATCAGGTTTAAATAGGTTTTGGCGATTTTGAACTTGTTGAGTTAACTGCTGATAAAACGGTTGATCACTTTCAGCCCGCAGGATTAGTTTTGCTAATTGTTGATGATCTTGGACTGGAAAATAGCCATCATAATCTGATCCGAGAAGGCCGATATTGCCGGCAATTTTTGAGGCAATGATCGGTATACCAATACTTGCTGCTTCTGAAACAACATGCGCTCCGCCTTCCATGAGGCTTGAGATTAACATCAGATGGCTACGCGTTAACCAGCGCATCGTTTGTGCATGCGTTAATTTTCCAAGCCATCGATATCTTTTTTCTGAAGAAACAGCCTCTTGGGCTTGAATAGCCATGTCTTGATCCATTGCTTGACCGATATGTACGACACGCAACTGGCTTTGAGCAGGAATAAAGGGTAGGGCTCGCACAATACAAAAAGGGTCTTTTTCAGGGCGAAGATGACCAATAATTGAAACTAGAAATGAATTTTTTGGTGGACATTGTTTTTTCAAGGCAGGCATAGACTGGTAAATTACAGATGCTTTAGAGCGATATTTCAGAGGAATTAACTCCAGCGCTTGTGCTTGCAGAGTGACGATTTGATCAGCCATTGCCATGGACAATAGAACCTCGGGATGCGATTCTAAATCCCGATATAGATCGGTTCCAGTGAGGATGAGAATAACTGGTTTATTGGGAAATGCTGTTTTAAAAGCTTGTATTGCATGGTGACTTCGAAGAGCGTGCAGAGCAATGAGGACATCACAGACTTGATGATGCCAATTTTCTTGGATATCAATATGATGTCCTAGTTTGTTCAGAAAATTTGCCCAGCGAAGAGCTGTAAAGCGATTTCCGTGCAGGCTTCCTGGTGGGGCAGGAGTTACGATACAAATCTTTAAGCGCGAAAGCATAAATCCACCGACCTCAGTTTTGTTATTTATAACAATTTTAAAACGAATTGTTATAAAAGACTATTAAGTCGCCAGGAACAGCGTCTTTGGATTTAGTTTTTATTAAATTGTGCGATGACAGATTTTTCGTAGGCCAACAATTTTTGAACACTTGGTCGTTGTTCAATGCGCTGCATATGGGCCATACAGTTTGTAAAATGACTGAGGTTCGGCTTAAATTGAGTTCCACGACGAAAGCACCAGTAAAAATAGGTATCAGCACTCGTGAAATGATCAAAAAACCACTCTCGATTGACTAACATACTATCAGCAATTTCGAGCATTTCAAATAATGAATGAGAGCCAAGAGCTTGCACACTAGCAGCTGATTCAGGTAAGTCACAATATCGTTCAGGCCTGGCTTGTTGAGTAAGTTTCGGGTGAATACCTGCTGCACACCAAGACATAATAGAAATAGCTTTGGCAAACTCTAGAGGATCTTTAGGAAGGAGGTTAGCCTGTGGGAATTGATTCGCAATCCATATTTGAATAGCGGTATTTTCAGTTAAAGGATAACCATCGATGATGAGTGCTGGTACTTTTCCTTTGGGATTAATTTTTAAGTAACTAGGCTCATGATGTTCATGTTTTGATAGATTCACTGGCAAGGTGTCAAATGTGGCGCCAGCCTCAGTGAGTGCTACATAAGGCACAACGGAACAGGCCATGGGAGAAAATGTCAGGGTTAGTTTCATGATTGAATTTGTTTATTTAGTTGAAGTTTAAAGACTAATGCGTTTATATCAAACGGTGTGGGTACTGTACATGAAGTTAACTACTTTAGGGTTAATACTAACTAAAGATGTTTAAAAATCCTTAATAACTCAGTTTTAGTTCAAATAATCCTGTGTAAAATGAATAACGTTCAAGGATTAAAGGGAAAATATGCCCAGTAAAAGCCCAAATAAATTTGCGCACATCGTTTATAGAACATATCAATTTGAGAAGATGATTCATTGGTATCAAACTGTTCTTGGCGCCAAGGTTCAGCATAAAGACCCAGTCATTGCTTTTGTTACATATGATGAAGAACACCATCGTGTAGCTTTTTTAAATATGGCAATTTTTGATCCTGAGGGTAGCAAGACTAGAGTTGATCGCGTCGGAACGGATCATGTCGCTTATACCTATACAAGTTTGCGAGATTTGTTCGAGAATTATGATTACCTCAAAGGCCTAGGAATATTACCTTATTGGTGCTTGCATCACGGTGTGACAGTCTCTCTTTATTACGGTGATCCGGACGGTAATCGTTCGGAATTTCAAGTAGATGTTTACGCCACGAATGAGGAAGCGAATGCCTTTATGAATGGTCCAGGCTTTGCCCAAAATCCAATCGGTGTTGAATTCGATCCAGATGAGTTAGTTAAGCGTTTAAGAAGTGGCGAGCCGGAAAGTAATTTTTTAGTCAGAAAAGAGCATTTGCCGATTGCTCCGCTAAGAAATCCAGTTTTAGAAATATAACAAACCTGACCGAAGTATTTTTTAGCGTATCTCTTGGAGGATCCTTGATGTTGAAGAAACTAGTTTTATTGTGTGGTATTACTATAGCTTTTAGTACTCAAGCCAATGACTTCGTTGCTAAAACAAAAAATATCCCATTTCCGGTAGCTAATTTAGCCGCAGCTGGATTTTCATCGGAAGGACTCGCTCGGATAGATCAATTTTTCGCCAGTGAAATCAGTAAAAATAGAGTCCCAGGTAGTGTGGTTGGAATTTTAAGAGACGGTAAGTTGGTTTATTTAAAAGCGCACGGCGTATTAGATCCTGAAACAAAAACACCAATGCCCATCGATGCCATATTTGCGCTAGCTTCAATGACTAAGCCGATGGTTTCGGTTGGCGTATTGAACCTAACGCAGCAGGGAAAATTACCTCTTTATAGTAAGGCGATTGATTATTACCCCGAACTTTCTAGTATGAAAGTAGCTATTCAAAAGGCGGATGGCTCAATTGACTATGTTAATCCCCGTAGGCCAATCACAATTCAAGATTTATTGCGCCATACCTCAGGCTTGACTTATGGTGGCCGCCCAGATACTGGTGGATCTGCCTCCGCTCTTTATCCAGCTGGCGCAGACTTGCCTAGTATGAACGGTACTAAAGAGTTTATTTCTAAAATCGCCCAGTTACCCCTGGTGTATCAACCTGGAACAGTTTTTGAATATAGCGTTTCCTTTGAAATGCTCGGAGCTATTTTAGAAAAGGTATCGAATAAAAGCCTCGATCAGTATTTAAGAGACACTTTGTGGGCTCCTTTGAATATGGTAGATACGGGGTTTCATATCCCTGAAAGTAAGAAGTCTCGTCAAGCTAGAGCATTTAAATTAAACCCACTTGATAACAAGCCTCAAAGAATTCATCCTGTAGAAAAAGATGTTACTTTTGAGTGTGGCGGCGGTTGTTCCTTAGGAACTGTAACGGATTATTTAAAGTTTGGACAGATGTTAGTCAATGGTGGTGCATTGCATGGTAAGCGTATTTTGAGTCCCCAAATGGTTCAGCTATTCACCTCGAATCAATTAGGCAAAAATATTGATAATCGGGTTGCAAATGTAGAGCCGCATCGAGATGGATATGGGTTTGGACTGGGTGTAGCGGTTCGACTGGAGCCTGGTTTAGCGGCGGTGCCTGGTAACGTGGGGGAGTTCAGTTGGAACGGTTCCTACGGGACAGCATTTTTTGCCGACCCGAAAGAAAAGCTGGTGGTTGTCTTTGGAACAGCGGCTCCAGGAGAGCTCAGAAAGTATTACCGAGAGCAAGTTCAAGACTTAATTTATGGAGCAATGACAAGATGATTTGCTATTTAGGACAGGCTAATGAATAAGCCTTATTTTGTGCATATTTGTCAATTTCTAATTCTTTTTCTAGGAGTGAGTTCGATTGCTGTTGCGCAGACTTGGCCTAATCGACAAATTAAATTCGTGGTTCCTTTTGCAGCGGGCGGAGCTAATGATTTAATGGCAAGATCTGCGGCTGAAGGTGCCTCAAAACAACTCAATCAAAACATCATTATCGAGAATCGCCCTGGAGCGGGCGGATCGATTGGTTCAGCTTATGTGGCGCAGACTATCCCAGACGGATATACTTTCTTAATTAGTGCGGCGGGTGTTATTTCTAACCCCATGATTAAAAAAAATTCTCTGTATAAAGAGACTGATCTGACGCCGGTTGTCATGATTGCACTATCACCTTCTGTGGTGGTTGTTTCTGCCAAATCCGAATGGAAGGATTTAAAGGATTTGATTGAAGCCTCCAAGCTTGGCCCAGGATTTCATTTTGCTACTGCCGGAACAGGCAGTACGCCCCATTTTGTTGCTGAGCTTTTAAATACGAAATATGGCGCAAAATTTATTCCAGTGCCCTATAAAAGCGGTTCAGAGAGTGCAACAGCTGTAATGGGGGGGCAGGTTATTGGAACGTCTGAGGCAAGTATTGTGGCATTACCGAATATTAAAACTGGTGGAAAATTTAAAGCCCTCGCTACGACTTGGACTAAACGCATCTCGGCTTTCCCGGAATTGTCTACTGCAGTTGAGCAGGGATTTCCTGAATTGCAAATTGCTCACTGGGCTGGAATCCACGCTCCCACAGGGGTGCCATCGGTAATTTTAGATAAGCTAGCAGGTGCAGTTGATGCTGCTATGAAAGACAATCTAACCGCTGATAAATTAAAAGCGGTGGGAATTGAACCGGTTGGTGGAACTCGGCAAGCCTTTAATGAATTTATTAAAGCAGAAAAAAGTCGTTTAGGATTTATTGTTAAATCTGCTGGGATGAAAGAAGATTAAGGCAAATTACATCTAAATCAATTAACTGAAAGATCTAAGCACTTGTATTGCCAGGTCGAACTTGCAAGAATTAGATGATTAGTGATCCAAATTCTTCGCATAGATGACTTATTTGAAAGAGGGCTCCTTTCAAATACATGCTAAGCTAGTCCCCGACGCCCATGAATATTCCTTTGCAAACTCCGCGTAAAACTCTGATATATCCAATCCAAGGATGGCTTGGACTGCGGATCTTTTTATGTTTTGCTTTTGTTTATTTATTGTCCTACGGTATTCGGGGGATTAATGCGATCATAGCGCCCAATTTGATTGCTGATATGGGGATTAGTAATACGATTTTAGGGGTTATGTCGGCGGCTTTTTTTATTGGTTTTTTTATGATGCAATTGCCTCTTGGACATTGGTTAGATCAATATGGATCAAGAAAGTCTGAAAGCTTTTTGTTACTGATTGCCGTTTTAGGTAGTGTGCTCTTTGTAACCGCTCAAGAGGTATCTTTTTTGACTCTGGGGAGATGGTTTATTGGGATCGGGGTATCCTCTTGTTTGATGAGTGCTTTTGCCTTTTATGGTCGGTGGTTTAAACCAGAATATCAAGGACCCTTAGCATCTGCGATGTTAATGTGTGGCACGGCAGGAGCTATGCTGATGACGATACCAGTCCAAATGGCTTTACCCACATTAGGTTGGCGGGGCATATTTTGGATCATGGTGGTACTGTTAGTCATTTCAGTATTTGTCATTTATTTTGGTATTCCAAAAGCCTCGGACCCGACCCCAGTCGTTTCTAAACATCAGCAAAAAAAATCCTTTGATTGGTTACAGGCTTATTTACCTATTATTCAAAGTGGTAACTTTAAACAAGTATTTCCGATGGGAATATTCAATATCGGCGGATTTTACGCAATTCAAACACTCTGGTTAGGGAACTGGTTCAGAGACTACATTGGCTTATCTGAGCCTGAGGTTGCCAATTATTTATTCCTGTTCAATTTAATGCTTTTGCTGGGTTATGCTGCGAATATGTTTATTCCGAGAATCCTACAACAGATGGGTTTATCTATTTTTAAATATGTCGCTATCTTTTCTGGCTTAGCATTATTAATGCAGGCACTAGCGTTATATATGCCGAAAGAACATTCTGCTATTTATTTATTTTTATTTGCTTTGTTATCGACAGTTTTTATTCTAGGACAGTCTGTATTTAATCAATTTTTTCCAAGGTCGATTAGTGGTAAAGCAAGTACATCGATCAATATTTTGATTTTTGGAGGAGCTTTTATGATTCAGTGGGGAATTGGGTTTTTAATGGATTGGTTGATACTGCAAGGTAGCACAAAGTCAGAAGCTATCAATAGTTCTTTCAAAGTACTGATTATTTTGCAGGGATTATCTTTTTTGTGGATGCTAGTTGCACCCTATGTGATCAAAAAAAGGAGTTTCTTACCAATTGCTCAGCGCTAGTTAAGTGCACTTTGAAAGCATTCACAAACCCTTGCTCTATCATTTGATAGCGAGTACTATTTATCAAAGCTATATGAATTATAGAAATTCAGTGAATTAATTTGCAGGAATCTAATAGGAATAATAGGAATATATGTCAGCATATTTAGTTGCCCTAATCACCGTTACCAATCAAGAGAAGTTTCTTGAATATGCAACCTTATCAGCTGCAACTGCAGAGCGATATGGCGCAAAATTTGTTATTCGCGGAAGGGACATCGAGGTTGTTGAAGGTGAGATGCCACATTCACGCGTAGTAATTTTAGAGTTTAAAGACAAAAATATGGCGAAAGTTTTTTTTGATTCACCAGAATATGCCCAGGCTAAAGAAGTCAGGCGGGAAGCTTGTGATTTCCATGCCTTTATTGTCGAGGGTGTTGAAACAGTGCGTTTTAGTTAGGCGTTTATTGATATTTCATAAGCAATCTTTGCTAAATCAGTTATTCTGGCTTAATTCCTTGCAGTTGGATTAATTTTGCCCAGCGGCTAGCGTCCATAGCGATGATATTTTTAAACTCTTCAGACGAGCTGATGACAGGATCTAATCCTTGACTTTCAAAACCAGTTTTTAGGCTAGGATCGACGAGAATTTTCCTTAAAGCATTACCAAGTCGGTTTAAATCGTTATTAGATAGTCCATTTGGTGCCATAAAGCCGTACCACATCTCAACATTCATTTGTTCAAAGCCTAGCTCTTTAAAAGTTGGAATTTCCGGAGTCCGCACATTGCGTTTTGTGGCTCCTAGAGCAAGGCCGCGTAATTTTCCTGATTTAATATGTTCTTGGGCTACGTGGATTGGGATAAACATCGCATCAATTTGATTGCCAAGTAAGTCAGTAAAAGCGGGCGCAGTGCCACGGTAGGGAACATGGAGCAGTTTGGTTTGCGTTTCGTTTTTAAAAAGTTCCATGGATAAGTGATGAGGAGTTCCAATTCCAGGGGAGCCATAGCTCATTTTTCCTGGATTTTTTTGAGCACTTTGTATGAAGTCTTTCAGGGTTGTCTGCAAAGATTTTTCTGGGACAGCTAAAACCAGTTCGCCTTTGGCAGCTAATGTAATTGGGATTAGGTCTTTGACGGCATCAAAGGTGAGGTTACTATATAGAGCGCGGTTCATTACTAGGGTACTAACTGTCACTAAAAGTGTATTGCCGTCAGGCTTAGACCGAACGACGAGTTCAGTCCCAATGTTCCCCGATGCTCCTACCCTATTTTCAACAATAACAGGTTGTCCGAGTGCTTGGGATAGTGGCTGAGAAACGCTTCTGGCAATAATATCAATCCCAGTTCCAGGGGTAAATGGCACAATTAATTTAATGGGGCTACTAGCTGCAGATTTATTTTCTTGGGGAGGATTTTGTCCCCAGGAATACGCTGATAGGCTAGCTAGGATCGTTAGATAAACTGCCCGAGAAATACGGGTGAGCATTGCTAAACAGAATGTATCAGATATGAAATGCATTTTATCGCCCCAGACTGGCAGGATCTGAGCCAGTGATTTTTTTATAGTTATTCGAGATTTGGCTGAGTTCTTGCGCGGAAATAATATTGTCTATCTGATCAAAGGGCTGATCTGAGGAGCGTTCGTAGACCTCTCTTAATATAGCATCTGGCGGATTGATGCGATTTGCTAAAACGACTTGCGCAGTTTCTGATAAGCGTTTTTTTTCGTAGGCAATCAACGCCTGAGATACAGGTTGGTCTTGGGCTAAGAGTTCAGCAAGGCAGCGCGCATCCAGGATGGACTGACCTGCACCATTTGAGCCTCTGGGATACATGGGATGCGCAGCGTCACCTAATAGAGTCGTTAATTCTTTAGTCCAAAATGGCAGAGGGTCCTGATCGATCATGGGAAATTCTAGAATTGTATCGGCATTTCTCATCAATGCTGGCACATCTAGCCAGTCAAATTGCCAGTCCTCAAATGCCCCAATAAAATCATCTAAATGGCCTTTTTTATTCCAGTCCCGCTTGAGGTATTTAGGCGTTTCAATTTCAGCAACCCAATTAATGAGTTGATTTCCAGCTGTATCAATCTGATTCCGAATGGGATAGATAACCATTTTCCCATGGGTAAGCCAGCCAGCACGAACCATTGATGCGCCCGTTAAAAAAGCTGGGGCGCGCGTCACGCCGCGCCACATATTCACTCCGGAGTACTTTGGAGCTCCTTCATTTGGGTGGAGTTGCTTGCGGATGACTGAGTGCAGTCCATCACAGGCCACAACACAATCGCTGGTTATTTCCAATATCTCGCCAGATTGTTTTATTTGAAATATTGTTGTTCCTTTTGATGCATCAACTGAAAGAGCCGCATAGCCAAGATGAAGATGCTCAGATCCGACACGCAAAAGATAGGCATTTAATAGAGTTTGTAGGAGGTCGTGCCGATGGATTGAAAATTGTGGGTAATCATAGCCGGCAAATTTACCGGCAGGTTCCGAGTAGATTTTTTGTCCAAAGCGATTAAAAAAGATTGATTCTTGAGTTAAGACCGCCAGTTTACTCAGCTCTTCTTCGAGACCGAGTTCTTTACAAAGAAATTGGCTAGCATGGGGCAGGATGTTGATACCCACTCCAACAGGCTTTAACTCAGCGTTTGATTCGTAAATGTCACAGGATATCCCCAGACGATGCAAAGCAAGACCTAAGGTTAGTCCACCAATTCCAGCGCCAATAATTGTGATGTGCATATGAACGTGTTTTCTTTATTGTTGGGTTATTTTCTATATTTTCACGGTGATTCTAGTGTATATCAAGTTTTTAGTTCTAATCGATGATTGTTATGATTTATGATGAGAGCATTTAGTACAGATTAATAAGGAATTGAATATGGAAGAACTAGGACGCTTAGAAGACTTACCATTAGAGTATCGTCAAGAGCTTTTAAAGCAAAATTTAGTTCCTTTATGGCCGAGTTTACGCGGTGTTCTGCCTCCTAAAATTCCCACACGTCAGACTAAGCCGATATGTTGGGAGTATGCGGCGATTCGGCCATTACTGATGGAAGCGGGAGATTTAGCGCCCATTGAAAAAGCGGAACGTCGGGTACTTGTATTAGCTAATCCTGGTCATGGGATCGAAAAAATGCAGGCAAGTTCGGCGATCTATTTAGGAATGCAGTTACTCTTGCCAGGAGAGTATGCGGCTTCCCACCGGCATACACCAAATGCAGTACGGATGATTGTCGAGGGTGAGGGCGCATACACAACGGTTGATGGTGATAAATTACAGATGCATCGTGGCGATTTGATTCTGACACCAACTGGTTTGTGGCACGAGCACGGCCATGAAGGCCAAGAACCAGTTATTTGGTTAGATGTTTTAGATCTGCCGATTGTTTATTATATGGAGACGTCTTATCATGAAGAGGGAAAGAGTCAAAACGTGAGTAATGGTCAGTTAAGCGAATTATATGTTCATGGTGGCGTGTTACCGACAAGTCTTAATCCCAAAAGTAATAGTCAGTATCCGATGTTGCGTTATGCTTGGAAGGACGTTCGCGCCAGTTTAGAAATGATGGCGAAACAGGATCCTTTGGTTGAGGTTTTGCAAGTTACTTACGTCAACCCGCTGACTGGTCACGACGCCGAAAATATTCTCGGTTTTTATGCGCTGATGTTACGGCCTGATCAGACTCTGACTTTACCGGCTAGATCTCCAGCATCTGTGTATCACGTGATTGAGGGTGAGATATCTGTGCATATTGCAGCAGAGCAATTTAAACTTTCAATCGCAGATACTTGCTGCGCTCCTGGATATACTCCGGTGACCTTAAAGAATCATTCGGCGACAGAGCCTGCCTGTATTTTTATGGTTGATGAAGCACCACTGCATAGAAAACTTGGAGTTTATGAAGTTAGATAGACTGGGTTAACTAGATAGATCAAAATGAGTCATACGGCCTAGGAGATCGCATGGCTTTTAGACATAATTTTAGAGGCATTACCGCAGCATATTTTATGAATATCCTCAGGACCTAAGCCAACGTTAAAGACAGAATTAATGCCTTCACGGATATACATTTCACCGCCCTCGGGGTCAAACGGGCAATCACTGGCAAACAGTACTTGATCCACTCCAAAAAAATCCAGTCCACAGCGTAGCGCTGAGCTTGAGCCACCGAGTACCGTATCACCATAAAACATTTTGAAATATTCGATGGGTGGCTTTTTTAGATTTTTTAAGACATCTGCTTCACTACCATCAGCACTTCTTGATCCGAGTTGGGCCCAAAGAGTTTCCGCTCTTTTACCAAAATAGGGCAGCATACCACCACAATGATGGGTAATTATTTTTATATTGGGTAGGCGGTCAAATAGTCCAGAGAAAACCATTCTTGACATCGCAACACTTGTTTCGAAAGGCCATCCAAGGACTTGCCATATTTCATATTTAGACTTTTCTTCATCGACATAATCTGGTTTTTTTGCCAGCCGAATCGGGTGCATCCAGATTGGCATTTGGTGATGATTTGCCATCCGCTCAAAAATTGCAAAGTATTCGGGTTGATCGATTGCTTTACCATTTACGCTGGTTAATATTTGAACTCCTACAGCGCCCATTTGATGAATTGCAAAATCCATTTCTGCCAGCGCGGCTTCTGGATTATTCATTGGCAGGGTAGCAGCAAAGCTTGGGAAAAATTCAGGCCAAGTTTGGCACATTTCAAACATGCCTTCATTAGCGATTCTGGCTAGTTGAGGGGATAGGTCTGGTCCAACTAACATTTCGGGGGATGGCACAGCCAAGCTTAATATTTGCTTTACTTGGGGATACTTTTTAAGCATTTCTACACGAGCTGGTATGTCCCATAGGAGTCGTAGGCTCATCATTCTTTTAGCTAGGCCTGGATCTGAGCTATACCGTTTCATTTCTTCGAGATACTTGGGGGGCATGACATGGTTGTAAATATCAATACAAGCTTGTTGACTTTGCATGACTAAAACCTTTAGTTAGTTGGTATATTTGCTTGTTGTACGAGTTTTTTCCAACGATCGATATCTGTTTTAATGAGATCTTTTAGTTGCTCGCTGGTTGAGAGTCGCACAAATATACCTTGGTCACTTAATTGCTTTTTAATCTCTTCGAGTTGCATGACTTCAGAAAAATCTTTATAGATTTTATTTTGTAAGTCTTTTGGTGTGTTCGCTGGGCTAAGAACTGCGTACCATGGGAACAGGTTTTCCATTTCAGGGATACCTTGCTCGGTAAAAGTAGGAACATCGGGCATGAGTTCTGAGCGTTTTGCACCGGTAACTGCTAAGAGTTTGATTTTATTTCCCTTACCAAGAGGTAATAATGAGTTAAAAGTTGCAAACATGACTTGTACTTGTCCGCCGATCAGGTCTGTTTGAGCACCAGCAAGTCCCTTATAGGGAACATGGAGCATATCCAGACCTTTTAAATTTTTTAGATATTCCATGACTAAATGATGGGGCGTTCCATTTCCAGGTGTACCGTAATTCAATTGTCCGGGCTTATTCTTGATATAGGTCAAAAGACTGGGGAGATCTTTCGCGGGTACATCGTTATTGATTGCCATTGCATAGGTGGCAACAGCTAGTCTTGCTATCGGTGCTAAATCATTGATGGGGTCAAATGGCATACTTTTATAAACAGCCGGCGTCATCGTCATGGTATCGATGGCCATTAATAGGGTGTAGCCATCTGGAGTTGACTTAGCCACTTTATCCGCACCTAAATTTCCACTTGCTCCGGGACGGTTATCGACAACGGCTGCTTGCTTCCAGCGCTCGGCAAGTTTTGGGCTGATAATGCGAGCGATGGTATCACTGCCGCTACCAGACGTAAATGGTACGACAAGAGTAACGGGGCGATTTGGAAAGGTATTAGAACTCCCTTGTGCGCATGCATTCCAAGTGGTGAGAGTAATAAAAGAGATAAAGATTAAAAGAAGAGGGTGGATTTTAGTTTTCACGGTGGTCTCTTTCATGGTTTGGTCAAGAAGGTTAGTCAATCGATATTTTGGTATTTTTTACAATTGTCGCAAATTTCTTAGATTGACTATCCGCTTCCTTTTGGACCTCTGCTGGCGAGTTAAACCAAGGCTCAAAACCAAAAGTTCGCATATTTTTTTGAATATCTGGATCCAATAAAGCCAGGCGCATCTCTTGATTGAATTTATCCAGCATAACTTTAGGTGTACCTTTAGCCGCGTAAATGGCCACCCAGGTCTTTAGTTCGAAGTTTTTGGGGCCATTAGCTTCAGTCACTGTTGGCACATCGTTATAGCCATCGAGTCTTTTTGGCGCAGCGATTGCTAAAAACTTAACTTTTTTCCCTCGGTATAACGGGCCTGCAGATGCAGCGGTACCGAATGCCCAGTCAATATCTCCACTAGCAACCGCGTTATAGACTTGCGGAATTTCTTTAAACGGAATGTGCAGCATGGGATATCCGATCTCTGTTTCAAGAAGGGCAGATCCCAAGTGGGCAGCACTTCCCACACCCCAAGAGCCGAACGATAATCGACCATTTTTCTCTTTAGCGGCAGCGATGAGGTCGGCGACACTTGTCCATGGGGAGTTCATTGGAACGACGATAAAAAAGTTTGTCCAAAAAATCGGTGCCGCAGGTTCAAACTCTTTGTTAAAGTCAAACGGCATTTTCTTAAATAGATGTTGCTGGAGGGCTACATGGGTATTGTCAACTTGTAAGAAGGTATAACCATCTGTTGGCGCTTTACGAACCAAATCAGCTGCAATCCAACCATTACCTCCAGGCCTGTTATCTACGATGACAGCTTGGTTAATCGATTTACTCATTTTTTCGCTGACATTGCGAAGTAAGGCGTCAGGCCCACTGCCCGCAGAAAAGGAGGTAACAATTTTGATGGGTTTGTCAGGATACGCTTGCGCGAAAGCATTTATACAAATAAACACATTGAGATAAAGTGCGATAAATTTTTTCATGATTGACATAGGAGAATGCGCAGGTAAAGTTGAAGACATTATTGTTGGCCAGTAATATGCTTCAGAAGCATTTGGGGATTTTTAGGAAGATCATCACCTTGCCAAGCAATATGTTGATCGGGCCGAATAATTGTCAATTGTTTTTGGTAGAGTTGTGAAATACCTGGTTCAATTGGTGAAATCATTTTAAAAGGGATACCCATTTGTTGAGCTAACTGCAAAAATTCATATAAATAGATACTATCTTTATTGAAGCAAATTAGGGTATACCCCATGCCAAAATGATCATACAGAGAGCTACCATCGTGCATCCAGGCATGTGGTGCGAGACAACCGGGTCTTGAGGATGGCACATAATTAATAAAATCGATCGGCGGATAGCTTTGATGATCATCGACAATGACTGGTGAATGTTCATATCTATAGCCAAGAATAATGCCCAAAGTAGAGAACTCGCGCAATTTGGTAATTTCGATACGCTGACCAACTTGTTTTCTGAGTTCTGCTCCTACGATGGTCTGATCTTCGAGCCCATCGACCCACAGTTGATTGCCAAGAACACCATGATTCACAACGGCCTCATTCATGACTAGGTCATGGACTTGCCTTCTCTCAATTTCGTAACTATCTAAAAGTAATGGACCTCCCCAGCCTTGTAAATTTGCGGCAATTTTCCAGCCTAGGTCGACTGCATCGGCAATGCCCATATTCATCCCATAGCCCCCAAATGGTGGGTGTAAATGACAAGCATCACCGGCTAGGAATATTCTGCGATTTTGATAGGAAGTAGCAATTAGTCGACTTGCAATCCACTCGTCGGATGACAAGACTTCATAGGGTAGGTTAATACCAGTTGATTTTTTGATTAATTCAGTAGATGAACTTAGATCAAATTTGGCTTCTTTAGGGACGCCAGTTGGCATAAAAAACCACTTATCTTGGTCCATCGGCCCGATTAATCCAGGTGCATCTGGATTAACTTGCCAATACATAATTGCCGGACCTAAGAGATGGGCTTTTTCTAAACCTGGTGCTTTAAAAACGATATTGAAATTTTTAGATAGACCATGGATACCTTCCATTTTGGCGCCAATTTCTTCTCGGATTTTGCTTTTAGAGCCGTCAGCGCCAATTAAAAACTTGCTTGCGAGTTGGAATGTTGATTGATTACTTTTGGTGTGGGCCACTAGTTGGACTTGATCTGCTTGTTGGCTGACTTGTAAAACTTCCGTATTAAATAGCATTTGTACCGATGGTAAGGCACTAACATGGCTGCGCATGACTTCTTCAACGGTGTATTGAGGGATCCATTGAGAATGCTCAGAATATAAGGGATTTCTCCCTGGTGCGCAGTAAAAAGCATTTTCAAAGCGCATTAATTCAAAGCCGGAAAGTCTGGTGCAAAAAACCACATTAGACGGGTAGTCCATCCCTAGAGGAGATGCTTTGCGCAGGTTTTGTGCAATACCCCAACGACGGAAATGCTCTCTAGTTCTAGCATTCGTTGTTTTAGCTCGAGGGGCGTAGCCAACCCGTTCATTTTTTTCGAGGATAACGCAGGAAATATTTCGTTGTCCGAGTTCAATAGCTAAAGCTAGACCAACAGGTCCAGCACCCACGATGATGACATCAGGATTTAAAGTGGGCTTTACTTGCATGAGGAAGAATTACTCCTGCGCTAGTTTTTTTTGCCACTTTTTTTTCCATAAATCCCAGGAGCGGTAGTACTCTTGCCATTTAACATTCGCAGACACTTCATCATCATCCATATAGATGACCTCTGTTGGTTTGCCAAACATGGTCATTGCTTGATATTGCATTTTGGCATTTTGTTCCAGATAGATTGTTCGGCCAACTGCAATTTGAATTTTTTCTCCCACAACCACAGAGCCATGGCCGCGCATGAGTGCTGCGGGATGAGCACCGAGTTTATCTGCGAGGGATTTACCGTGCAGGCTATTTCGCACCAACATATCTGTGCCAAGCTCAGCCTCTCGGATATCCCAGTTCGGTATGCCTAATCCAATGAAGGCTGCCATATGAAATATGGGGCGTAACTCACAATTGGTACAGCTAAAAGGGACTACGGTTGGTGAATGATTATGAACGATCGAATGCACATCTGGCCGGGCTTTATAAATTTCACTATGAATAAATCGCTCGTTATAACTTCTTGGACTATCCGGTTTGATGGGTTTACTTTCCATATCTAATTCAAGGATATCTGCTTGCGTAATCAGTTCTGGGGCGAGATCACGCGAGATAAAGTAGGTATTTGGATTTTCAGGATTTCGGGCGCTGACATGGCCATAGGCATCAATGACGCCATGTTCTACACAAATACGAGATGCGATAACTAAGTCTTCAATAATACTCATTGATGCACCTTTATTCAGTTTTAATATTGCCATTTTTTACCACCAACTTCCACTTACTAATATCTGTTTGCAGGAGATTTTGCATCCTTTCGCTTGGACCGCCCACCTGATTTAAACCTTGCTTATCCATGAGGTCTTTCAATTCTGGGGTATTGAGTTGAAGATTCATTTCAGTATTTAATTTTTGAATAATTTCACTTGGGAGTTTTGCGGGACCTAAGACACCATACCAAGTATCTACGACTTCATTCATACCAACTTGTTTGAGCGTAGGCACTTTAGGAAAAGCTTTAGAGCGATCTTCACTAAATATAGCTAGCATTTTGAGTTGCCCACTTTGGAGATAGGTGTTTGCGGCTTGCAAAGAAACTACACTAGCTTGCACATGACCACCCATTAGATCAGTAATTGCTCCTGAAATACCTTTATAAGGTACGTGGAGAATTTCTAGGCCACCTTTTTGTTTGAGCAACTCCATTGCCAAGTGTTGGGTAGTTCCTGTTCCAGGAGAAGAGTAGGTATATTGATTTGGATTTGATTTGACATGCGCTATGAAGTCTTGATATGAATTGAGGGGTAGATTTGGATTGATCACTAAACCCATTGCACTTGTGGCTAGAAGACTAATCGCCGAGAAGCCTTGAATGGGGTCATATGGCAATTTAGTTCTAATGGCCGCAACCGATGCGTGCGAAGTTGCTGTGAATAGAATGGTATAGCCATCAGGCGCAGATTTAGCAACAAAATCAGTACCGATCACACCTGCTGCTCCCGCGCGATTGTCAACGATGATTGGCACACTCAACTTAGTAGAGAGTTTATTGCCGATATGGCGAGCGAGTAGATCGGCCGTACTACCAGTTGTGTAGGGTACAACGAGGGTAATTTGTTTATTCGGATAATTTAAGCTTGGATTTTGGGAATAAGTAATTGGCCCAAACAACATCAGGAAAGATATCAGGAGTAGGTAGGGTATGCGCAAGCAAGTCTTTCTCATGGGAGAAATTAAAAATCAACAACCAACTCAACAACGAACTCAACAATCAACATAAGGACTCGCTCAATCGCACTGTTTGGTAATTTATCTGAATTAGGAAGGATTTCATATATGATAAGTATAAATTTATTTTCAACAAGTAGTAAAAAATCAAAAAAATTGTAGAGGATTGGATGAAACTTGCACGATTTAATGAGGGACATATTGGCATCGTAGTTGATGAGGAGATCATTGATATCAATGATCTGGTCAATAAAGATCTTGAGGCTTGGCCTTTAGTCGCTATGAACCGCTTGATTGCTGAGTATCAACAATTTGAGCCGACTCTGCGTGCTGCCCTTGCAAGGCCAAGGATACCGTTATCTCAAGTCCAGTTACTTACTCCGATCCCAGCAAGTTCTAAGGTGATTGCTTATCCGATTAATTACCATGATCATGCAACTGAAATGGGTCGGCAAGCTAAGGCAAATAACTTAGGATTTTTTTTAAAGCCGCCTTCTTCATTGAGTGGGCCTAGTGATCCGATTCTTTTACCAGATTTGCCGGATCGTCGAATTGATCACGAATGTGAATTAGCTATCGTGATTGGTAAACGTGGAAAGGATATCCCTAGAGAGGATTGGCAAGATTACGTATTTGGATACTCATGTTTAATGGATATTGTGGTGCGGGGTAAGGAAGAGCGAGTTGCTCGGAAAGCTTTTGATACTTTTTGTCCAGTAGGTCCGTGGATTATGACTGCTGATGAACTTGGTGATCCGAGTAATTTGCGCGGTAGATTATGGGTTAACGACGAGTTGCGGCAAGACGCTAATACGCGGGATTTAATCGTTGATATTCCTGGCATGATTGAGATAGCTTCTCACATTATGACCTTAGAGCCGGGTGACATTATTGCAGCTGGGACTCCTGCTGGGGTAGGTCCTATAAAGGGAGGTGACCATGTCAAAATTGAATTTGAAAAAATTGGTTCGATGACCGTTATGGTTAAGCAGACTTCTGGGGGCAGAGCTTCTATATTTGAGACGACTGCGGCAGTAAGCTGAGATCGTTTGATGAATCAAGTTCATAATCTAGAGGCACTAATCGAATTTAAAGAGCGTATTCATGCGCTGGGGCTATTACCTCTTTGGGATCGGCAGGTCAAATTAGTGCCAGGTTCGGATTGTGTGGTGGCGCATTGGCCATATCAGCAAATGAGACCTTTACTTGATGAGGCTACCCAATTAATTACCAAAAAGGATGCTGAACGCAGAGTTTTAGTGATGGAAAATCCCTCGCTCAGGGGCACGTCTTTTATTGCAAACTCTTTATTTGCTGGCCAGCAGATTATCCTACCCGGGGAGTTTGCTTTTTCGCATCGGCATACCCCCAACGCCCTGAGATTTTTAGTAGAGGGCGCGGGTGCTTATACAAGTATTGATGGCCATAAAGTTCCAATGAGTCCGGGAGATTTTGTAGTTACGCCAAGCTGGTCTTGGCACGATCACGGCAATGAGGGAGAAGAGGCAGTTGTTTGGATGGACGGTTTAGACACTCCATTTACTAGTCTATTTGGGGCCCACTTTCGCGAAAATTATTCAGCCCAGACTTTTCCTTTAAAGCAGGTACCGGTGGATCAGGCGCAGCCTTTAATTTTTCCATTCAAGAAAATATCTGCAATTCTTAAAGAGCGAGCAAATGATGAATCCTTGTGCGATCCTGCCCATGGCTTTAAATATGTCTATTCGAATGAGGTTAGCGGTGAGTTTGCCTTTAAAACAATGGCGGCCTTTATGCAATTACTTCCCTCAAATTTTGCGGGGAGTATTTACCGTTCGACAGAGAGTTCGGTTTTTAATGTTGCACAAGGATCTTGCTACATCGATATGGAGGATCAAACACTCCATTTACAAGAGCATGATGTTGTGGTTATTCCCTCATGGAAGAAATACCAATTTCGATCATCCCAAAACTGTATGTTATTTAGCTTTTCTGATCGTGCTGCTCAAAAAACATTGGGTTTTTGGCAAGAAGAATATCTCAGTAAATCATCTTAATCCACTTTGATATTACTATTCATTACCACCGGTACCCAGCGGTTGATTTCATCGAGTAAAAAGGCTTGTTGTTGACTCGCAGGAATATTGAGTAGTCTGCCTCCATCCTGTTCGATCTGGGCATTAAATTCACTATCTTTATTAATCTGTGCCATCGCTGTGCGTAGTTTATTAACAATTGCGGGAGATGTTCCGGTTGGAGCAAAAATGCCGAACCAACTCTCGCCATTAAATTTAGTCAGGTTAGTCTCATTTATCGTTGGTAGGTTGGGAAGCGCTAAAGTACGCTTTTCGCTAGAGACTGCGATACCTTTGATGCGTCCTGTTTGAACATAGCTTTTACTGGAGGAGACATTATCAAATATCATATCTAAGCGACCAGCCAACATTTCTTGATAGGCTGGGGGAGAGCCTTTGAATGGTACATGGATTAACTCCAGTCCTAAATTACGCAATAAAATATTTCCCCAAACATGTTGTAGTGTTCCAACGCCAGCCGAACCGTAGGAGTATTGGCCTGGTTTTTCTTTCATCACTTTAACCATTTCAGCAAGGTTATTTGCAGGAAAATCAGGTCGCAGCGTCAATACAAAAGGGTAAGATGAAACATAGCCTAAAGGAACAAAATCTTTTGCAGGATCATAGGGTAGGTTTTTCATGAGTGCTTTGTTCATGACCATATTAAATAATCCACCCACGAGAAGCGTATATCCATCAGGCGATGCTTTAGCGACAAAGTCAGTGCCGATCAATGATCCTGCACCAGCTTTATTTTCAACAAAAGCTGATTGCTTTAAGATTTCAGTCAGTTTTTGGGCAACCTTTCTTCCTAAAATATCAGTTCCGCCACCTGCTCCTATAGGAACGATTAATTTGACAGGTCCTTTTGGATAATCCACATCTTGGGCGAAGGGGCTAGACATAGAGAAAAGACTAATGGCCAAAGTAATCAGTTGTAGGCCACGATAAAAATTGGGGGGCATAAATTTTCCTTGAGAAGATGACTTGTTTATTTAAACTAGTTTAACCCTAAAAGGTATTGCTGTTGGATCGTTTGATGTGCGTTTACTATGATCTGCAAGAAATTCATGTGTATGTGAAATCAGCTTGCAATGCCGGACTATTTGGATGATAGGTACTATTGCGCCACAGATTTGCCTAACAAAATTGGATGTTTTGAGCTTATTAGATACTTTATAAAATATCGGTCATTAGGGTTTTCCCGAGACTTTGTAAGTAAGTAATTGACAAAATATCGACTGCCATCGATTGCAGTGATTTGTCGCTTTAAAGTATTTGAGTCAGATTAATCGAGTGGGAATCTATAGTATATTGATAGTAATAATATAAAAAGGAGATAAGATGACCAAGCTAAATAGTGAAAGGCGAAGTCTACTCAAAGTAGCCTCTGCAATTGCTGTCTCTGGGGTAGCGACGAGTTTTGGTTGTGCGCAAAAAGGCAATTATTCCAGCGCAATTGGAGAGTCATTTGTAGACCGAGATGAGTTTGTTATTCGTGGGGCGAATATATTATCGATGGATGCCTCGGTAGGTGATTTTGTGCGCGGTGACGTTCATGTTCGAAATGGCGTCATTGTGGCCATTGCCAATGAAATTCATGCACCTGCAGTTAAAGTGATGGACGCGAACGGCATGATTTGTATGCCTGGTTTTGTCGAGACCCATTGGCATCTATGGACTAGTCTATTACGTCCAATGATGAGTACAGACGATAATAAGCGTGGATATTTCCCAGTTACTAGTGCTTTGGGGCGTCATTTTACGCCAGCTTATCACTATGCCAGTGTTCGACTTGGCATGGCTGAGGCAATTAGCGCTGGCGCTACGACGGTTCATAACTGGGCGCATAACATTGCCTCTGCTGAGCATGCAGATGCCGAGTTGCGTGCGATGCGTGATATGGGACTACGTGGTCGTTTTTCATACGGTGCAGCCCAAGGCGCGCCTAATAATTTACCCATGGATTTCTCCGGATTAGCCAAAATCAAGAGCCAGTGGATGCCTAATGATGGCATGTTGACATTGGGTTTTTGCTCGCGCAACATTGGTGATGATACGAACCCACTGCGTGGGAATATTTCGGTTGAAACTGCTCGCAAGGAGTGGGCGCAAGCTCGGGCTCTTGGGCTGCCGATTACGATGCATACTTCTGGCGCCAGTCCTGATTATGTTACTTGAAAAAAATGGCTTTTTGGGCGCAGATGTGCAACTCGTTCATCCCTTGCTTACGACTGCAGAGGAACGAAAAATATTACACGCTCGAGGCGTCAGTTACAGTATGTCGCCAGTTGGTGAGTCCCAGCGTCCTGCAAGTGCAGGGGTGATTCAGTTAGCTGAGCTATTAGAGGCTGGGGTAAAAGTGAGTATGTCGATTGATTTGACGGGCACCTACAATGTAGACTTTTTCCAATGTATGCGATTTTTGTACCATTTGCACCGTCACCGTGTCGGGAACCGTATCCCACTCACGGCAAAACGACTGGTACAACTAGCCACACTAGACGGTGCCGTTGATTTAGGTATTGCCAATCGCACCGGTTCACTCACCCCGGGTAAGCGGGCCGATCTGATTTTAGTGCGTACGGGTGATATTAATATGGCGCCAATGGCTGACCCCTATGAGGCTTTAGTGAATTTAGCTCAGCCACGCAATGTCGATACCGTCATTGCTGATGGGCGAGTTTTGCAGCGTGGCGGGCAATTTACTCGGCTAGATTATCAAGAAGTGCTGCGTGAGGCAATTGATGCGGGTAAGGCTTTACGAGCTAGAGGAGCTGGGTGATTATTGGACGAATTGCAGCACTTCCGGTTGGTTAGCATAGGCTATTTGACTGATAGTGCGAATACTCTGTAGATCTTTTTAGTTGTTTATTGATGAAGTTTTTAGGTGAAACAGGTGTTATGATTATTTTAGAATTCCTTAAATAATTATTATTAAAACTTAGGAGATGGCTTTGAATAAATCACAGTATTTTGGTTCATGTAAACATACTTTATTTTCTTGTTCAGGATGTAATGCGTCATCTTCTCGCCGGAACTTACTTAAAGGGCTTGGCGGTATTAGCATGCTCAGTGCAATGGGTGGAATACCCGCACAACTCTTGGCCCAAAACGTTACTGGTCTAGTTGACACACATCATCATTTTTATCCGCCAGCATATCAAAAAGCCTGGTTTGATTGGGAGGACCAGCGCAAGATCCCTCATTTCCCGCAGCAAGAGCGTTGGACTCGTGAGGGAGCTATAGCTGATATGAATAAGGCTGGTGTTCAAAAAGCCATCTTATCGATGGCTTCAACGCCTGGTGTCTGGTTTGATTTACCATTACCAAAAGTGGTTGAGATGGTTCGCTCGGTCAATGATTACGGAGCCGAGATGGTGCGGGATTTTAAGGGACGTTTTGGCTTATTTGCTGCCCTGAATATGTTAGATGTCCCTAGTACTCTCAAAGAAATTGAATATGTTTTTGACGTACTCAAAGCGGATGGTGTTGGGATACAGACGAACTATGGAGACAAGTGGCCAGGGCATCCTGATTTTGCCCCAATTTTTGAAGAATTGAATCGCCGCCGCGCCTTAGTTTATTTTCATCCTTTAGCTGCGAGTTGCTGTGGGCGACTCAATACCGGTACGTTTCCAGCCGTGATAGAAGTTCCGCATGACACGACAAGAGCCGTCGTTAATTTACTCTTGAGTGGGACTTTGGCTAAGTTTCGAGATATTCGATGGTTATTCTCGCATGCCGGGGGTACTATTCCCATGTTAGCTGGCAGAATTAACTTCTTCCATGGCAATGCTAAAAATGCTGCGATGTTTGCCCCTAATGGGGTTGAGGCTGAGCTGAGGCGTCTTTATTATGACACCGCTAACGCCACTCATCCAGCACCGATGGCTGCCTTATTAAAACTGATTCCTTCGACTCAAGTAGTCTATGGCAGTGACTACCCATATGTTGCTATGGACACACAAGTAACTGCATTAAGTCAATTAGGTTTAGATGTACAAGTATTACAACAAATTCAACAAGTCAATGCTAATCGTTTATTAGCACGTAATTAATTAGAATGGAAATCCAATGAAACAATCTATCCAGAAAATAACCTTTTGGTCTGCAGTAAGTGCTTTATCTTTATTAGTCTCGTGTGCGGCGACTGCACCGATCATTGTGCCGGCAAATACACCGGAGACACTGCGAGTTAATGTGTTTCGTGGTGGTAGTAATATTCCGATTTATATGGCGCTGGAAAAGGGTTACTTTAGCCGGCGAGGAATTACGGTCAACTTACAATTTACGCCTAATTCAGAGCAACAGCGTGCCGGTTTAGCTGCGGGTCGGTTTGATATTGCGCATGCCGCGGTAGATAACGCGGTGGCGATGATTGAAGTTGCTAAAGTGGATGTTGTGATTGTTTCTGGTGGTGATGGTGGCATGAACGAATTACTAGTCCGTCAGGATATTAACAAACCAGCTGATATTCGTGGTCGGACATATGTAGTGGATGCTCCGAATACAGCATATGCGTTGATTGGACGCAAGATGTTTAAAAATGCTGGTTTGATTGATGGACGCGACTATAAGTTAGATCCTATCGGTGGTTCTGAAATCCGGAGTAAGGGCTTGGATACGCCGGCAGGTGCAGCAACTATGCTCAATCCGCCATGGAATTTTGTGGCCCGCGATCGCGGCGCTAAAAGTCTTGGACGAACCATTGAGTTGTATGGCCCTTATCAGGCATCGGGTGCTTTTGTGATGCGATCATGGGCGAAGTCTAATGAGCAAGTCTTAGAGCGTTATTTAGCAGCTTTTATTGAGGGTTGTAGAGCCGCTCAGGATCCTGCTCAAAAAAAGCAAGTTTTAGCAGTCCTCAAGCGTGAATTAAAATTAGACGACCGTCTAACAGAGTTGACCTATCAGGAGTTGATGTTGAAGGGGAGTGGTTTATCCAAAGACTGTGCAATTGATATGCCAGGATTTAAAAATGTTCTAGCTTTGCGCGCGGAAATCGAGGGGCAGTGGGGTGGTAATCCTCCGGCACCAGAAAAGTTTTTAGACATGTCTTATTTTGACAAAGCAAAAAGACACACGATGCCCTAAGGCATAAGTTGTTGTTTACTCTTAATCAGTTGATGATTAAGAGGTATTTTTAGAAGATGGTTTTTTAGAAAGAAAATGGATTCTCAGGTGAGTGATATTCAGGCAATTGAGCAAGTAGTTCGTCGTTGGGGTCTTTGTAGAGATACGCGGCAATGGGAGGGGTTACGCAGTTGTTATGCCCCAAATGCGACTGTTAAAACAACTTGGCTAGTAGGTAGTGCAGAGGAATTTATTGCAGCCTCGATGAAGGCTAGCGAAAATCCCAATGCTGCAACGTCTTTGCATTCGATTGGCGCTAGTTGTATTGAGGTATTTGGTGACAAAGCCTTAGCAGAGACGCGTATAGTATTGCTGGTGCGGGCTTTTGTTACAAATATCGAAGTGGATATCACCGTTTGGTGTAGATTTTTTGATTGGTTTGTTAAATACCAAGGAGCTTGGTGTATTGCAAGGCGAGATCCGATTCATGAAAAAGACCGCATGGACCCTGTAGACCCCTCGGTTATATTGCAATTAGATGGTAATCGATTAGCGCAATTACCAAAAGCTTATCGGCATATCACGTATGTGCAGTCCTTAAATGGCGCAGTAATCACCTTAGACCTTGTCCAACATAACTCTCCCGAGCAAAACCTGTTGTATCAGCAGGCCCAAGAATGGTTACGCCATTAGAGATACTGCTGTAAGCAAATGAGTTGCGTAAAGCACATCGTATAGATTTTCTTGGAGTGTTAGTATTTACCCTTAAATTGCCAAGTTGCGAAGTTGATTCAGTCTTAAACATGGGGAAATATTTTATTATTGAGTTAAAGTAAAGAAGATTTATATACAATTCGAGTTGTGGTATGACCACCTGAAATGAACGTAAGGCTAGTTTTTAAAGACAATACTAAAAGTGAGATGAGATGATGAGTAAATTAAAAGAATTTTTCTTCACGAGTTTTATATCCATGGTGATATTTGGTTTTTCTGCCTGGATGGTTCAGGCGCAACCAAAACCACCTATTAAAATAGGTAGTACGCTTGCATTAACTGGGCCATTATCTGCGACCGGGATTGTGCACAAAATTGTCGGTGAGATTGCTATTGAAGAGATTAATCGTAAAGGCGGCTTATTAGGTAGGAAAATCGAATGGGTTTTAAAAGATGACCAGTCCAAAGCGGATGTTGCTAGGACGCTATACGAGCAGCTTATTACCAGTGATAAGGTGGATTTATTAATGGGCCCTTATGCCACTGGTGCGATTTTATCAGCCATGGGTGTTGCCCAACGTTACGATAAAATTTTGATTCACCACACTTTTGGAATTCCAAATCAGGCAAAGTACGATAAACAATTTTCAACATGGAGTCTCGGGCCTCATCCTGATAAAACAGTACCAGTGACGGTCTTTGATGCGCTTGCGACCGTACAAAATCCACCCAAGACAATTGCGATTGTGACCTCAAAATTTCCATCAATCTACTTTATGTCGGTTGGTGCAAGAGAGGTAGCAAAGGCTAAAAATTTGAAAGAGGTACTTTACCTTGAGTGGGATTTTGGTAATAAAGATTTTGGTACGATTGCTGCCCGCGTTAAAGATGCCAAGCCTGATATGGTTTGGATTGGAGACATTGGTACTGAAGGAATACAATTATTAGAGGCGATGCGAAAGATTGACTACTCTCCTCGTATCCATACGCATATTTATCCAACACCAGGATTGATGGCGCAGTCACCTGAGGCTGACGGTGCAATTGCTATATCTTTATTCCAGGAACATCCACCTTTCACAGCGAACTTTGGGGCGGCTGATTTTGTCAGAATCTATCATGAAAAAGCCCAAGCAGCAGGCTTGCCCTACCCATTAGTTGATGTGCAAGCTGCTACTTCCTATAGTGCTTGGCAAGTGCTTGAGGCGGCTGTAAAAGCTACTAAAAGCTTTGATGATGCAACCCTTGCAAAATGGCTGAAGACAAATAAAGTGGACACTGTATCCGGCAAATTACGTTGGGATGGTGAATTTAATTATGGCGATGATTTAATGAAAATTGCCCAAGTACAAAATCGCAGGTGGGTGATGGTATATCCTAAAAACCTGGCAGCGCCCGGAGTCAAATTACAAGTTAAATGATTAGGATTTCGTTTTGCCAAGTTTAAATTTATTGATTCAATCAGCAGTATCGGGCATATTACTTGGAGGTTTGTACGGATTGATAGGTCTAGGTTTAGGTCTATCATGGGGTTTTTTAGGGCAGATTAATTTAGCCCATTTTGCCTTTGTTTTTTTATCAGCCTATTTGTGTTTTGAAATCACTAATAAAACAGGTCTTGATCCCTTAGTTTGTTTTTTAATCCTCCCGCCGATTTTTTTCTTGGTAGGAGTCGGATTACATTGGTTGACCAGGCGATTTAGTATTTCACCGCTTAATTCATTATTACTAACTTTTGGTTTAACGGTTATCGTTGAGGCGGTTATCCAATTGATTTGGACCGCAGACTTTCAGAAATTACAAACTGTGTATGGAGATAAGAAAGTCGCTATAGGGGGAATTTATTTTCCATTCGTTGAAAGCCTTGGTTTTGTGATTGCTTTTATAGTTGCCTGGCTGATTCATATAGTGATGCGGCATACTGATCTAGGTAAAGCCGTTAGAGCAATCGCCCAAGATCCTCAAATGGCGGCAGCTTACGGCATTCCACAAAAAAAAATTAGTCTTGGTATGGCTGGGTTATGTACTGCTCTGGCTGGAATTAGTGGCATTTGTATTGCATTGATTTATAGTTTAAATCCATCCCAAATGTACAGTTGGATAGGTGTTATTTTTGCTGTCGTGATGTTGGGGGGCTTGGGGAACCCTTTTGGCCCATTGATTGCTGGCATTGTGATTGGCCTGTCTGAGGCAGTCGCCATGGTATTTGTTAATCCGTCGTGGGCTCCGATTGTCTCTTTTTCATTATTAATTGGTTTATTGCTTTTCAGGCCGGGGAAATTGTAATTGAAACGAACACATGGCCTCATTATTTTAGCTGGTAGTGTATTCGCTTTTCTACCGTGGTTAAATTTGCCAGCGTTTTGGCAGTCTTTTCTGTACATTGTTTTTTATTGGGGTGTATTAGCCGTTTCTTGGAATATTTTTTCAGGTACATCGGGATATTTTTCTTTTGGTCATGGGGCGTTTTTTGGAATTGGCATGTACGCAGTTGCGTACTTTTGTGGCAAGCTTGATCTTGAATTTTTACCAGCATTGATCGTTGCAGGATTTCTTGCGGGGATATTTGGTTTAGCAATTGGAGCGCTCGTATTTCGGGTAAAAAATGTCCGAGGTGAGCTATTTGCATTATTAACTTTAGCAGTAACTTTTGTGATTGCAACAGTCGTACTCAATACACCGATAGATGGTGGGCCAGGAATTTATTTAAATTCAGTTGTAGTTCCTCGCCTGGGTCCAAATCCAGCAGCGGCATTTTATTTAATGATGTTAGGTTTACTGATCGTGACATTATTAATTGCAAAATGGATTCATGCATCCAAATTAGGTTTAGGTTTAAGTGCTATTCATGATGATGAGGATGCTGCGGAAGTGATGGGTGTACCGACTTACCGGGCAAAATTAATTGGGTTATTTTTATCGTCCTATTTGGCTGGTATGGCAGGTGCAATACAAGCCTTATTTGTGTCCTATGTAACGGCTAATGAGACCTTTTCAATTACTGTCCCATTATTTGTTGTTTTAATGAGCTCGCTTGGCGGAACTAGACATTGGGCTGGCCCTTTGCTAGGCGCAGTTGTTATTACAGGAATTCAATACGTCTTCACAATTGGAGACAGTGCTCTGGTTGGGAAGATGATTTTAGGATTAATTTTGATATTAGTTATATTATTTATTCCACATGGATTATTGGGTAATTGGGCACGCTCTCAAACAAAAGAAAACTCTCGTAAAATCATACAAGGATTAAAGATCAAGCACCGTTCTGTAGAGGAACCTAGACTGATAAACCAAGGGACAGTTCTTTTAAATACGAAGAGTTTAAGCAAATCTTTTAATGGAATTCAGGCCTTACAGAGTTTAGACCTTGAAATTTACGAAGGAGAAATTTTAGGTTTATTAGGGCCGAATGGATCTGGTAAGTCAACTTTTATTAATGTGATTAGCGGTCATTACTCTTGCACGAGTGGACAGGTCTTTTTTTTAGGTAAATCGATTAGTACATTGTCTGCCCATGAAATTGCGATGCGGGCTATTAGTCGGACTTATCAGACACCTCGACCTTTTAATGAGTTAACAGTCTATGATAATGTTCGTTTGGTTGCGGCTTATGCCAAAAAAATCCGATTAGAAGATGCCAGTCATGATGCTTACGATGCTCTGTGTCAAGTTGGTCTGCAAGATAAAGCTGATCAATTACCAACAGATTTAAATTTACATCAACGAAAGTTTTTAGAATTTGCCCGCGCACTCGTTACGAAGCCGAAATTATTAATGTTAGATGAAGTTCTTTCTGGACTAACCCCTAGTGAAATTCAAAGTTCAGTCAAGTTAATACAAAATATTCGATCTCAAGGAACGACGATTTTATTTGTTGAGCATGTGATGTCAGCCGTCCTCGCCTTAGCTGATCGGATAGCTGTCCTCAATCATGGGCAGTTAATTGCGAAGGGTAAACCCACAGAAGTAATGCGCCATCCTGATGTGATTACGGCATATTTAGGACGAAGGCCACAAAATGCTTAATATCCAAAATTTACAAGTTGCTCATGGGCTTGCTATTGCCTTATGGGATATCAGCTTACATGTTCAGCCTGGTGAGTTGATTTGTGTCGTTGGGCCTAATGCTGCGGGTAAGACAACGTTAATTAATGCAATAGCAGGATTAAATCCTGTGCAAGCTGGAATCATGCAATTTAACGAGGTTGACTTGTGCCAACTTGAACCACACTTATTTTGTGAGATGGGTGTTGCTTTAGTACCTGAAAGTCGTCGATTGTTTGTTGACATGAGCGTTTTAGAAAATTTAGAAATCGGTAGTTTTATACCTCGAGCAAAGGCTATTCGAGCGCAGACCTTAGAGATGGTTTTAGAATTATTTCCGATATTAAAGACTAAGATTCACCAATTATCTGGTACTTTGTCAGGTGGACAGCAACAGATGCTAGCAATCGGGCGAGCATTGATGGCTAAACCGCAACTATTACTTTTGGATGAGCCATCACTTGGTTTGGCACCAAGCATTATGCATGATATGTTTGAAGCAATACAAACTGTTAACCAAGAAGGTATTTCAATTTTACTGGTCGAGCAAAATGTCACTATGGCGCTGGAGATTGCTAGCCGGGGTTATGTATTAGAAGAGGGTAGAATTGCTTTAGAAGGGAAGGCATCAGATTTGTTAAATAGCCCTGAAATTCAAAAAGCCTATTTAGGTATTGAGTAATAATTGTCAAATATTGGGTAGCTGGTAATTATTAAGTAGTTTTTTTGTTCCAAAAACCTGTTCGCATTGATAAACATATTTAAGGAGAAATAATGGCAACTCCCTCAATTGAGCGCTTAGCGCATGTTGGATTACATGTTCGTGATTTACAAAAATCAGTTGAATTTTATCGGGACATGGTTGGGTTAAAAATCAGTGATGATGACAAAGCTGCTGGAATTGTATTTATGTCATCCCATCCAGAAGAAGAGCATCACGAATTATTACTGGTAGCTGGGCGCTCAGTGCCTCTGAATGTGCAACTGCTTCAGCAAATTTCTTTTCGTTGTAGTACCTTAAATGATGTGATTGAATATTGGCGTAGATTTGTAGCCAATGATGTAAAAATTCTGTATACCGTTACACATGGAAATGCCATTAGTTGTTACTTTAAGGATCCAGACGAAAATATTTGTGAAGTGTATTGGCCAACTGGACTAAAAGCGCGACAAGGATTTTTAATTGGGCTTGACTTTAATGAAAGTGAAGTAGCTTTAATGCGTCAGGTGACTGACTTAGTGAATGAGCATGGTGAAAAAGGGGTTATTGATTTTAAATTATTAGCCGAGCAAAATATTTAGACAAGCCTACTGATGTGGGTAATTTAAATGCCTAGAAAAATAGGTACAGTTCTCTTCACTTCGTTTTTGATATGTAATGCTACTTGTTTAATCGGTATTGTTTCAGTTTAGAGGTTGTATGAATGTCTAACATTGCTGGTTATATTCTACAAAATGCTCAAGCACAGCTAGGTGCAATCGCCATGATTGATCATTCCTTAGCGCGCTATCAAAAATCTCGATCTAGGCATCTCGATCAATATGGTTATTCACT
The DNA here is from genome assembly GCA_009927445.1 of Betaproteobacteria bacterium. Taxonomy (GTDB): domain Bacteria; phylum Pseudomonadota; class Gammaproteobacteria; order Burkholderiales; family Burkholderiaceae; genus Polynucleobacter. The sequence continues at coordinate 35,707 of RFMZ01000219.1, read as the reverse complement.
AAAGGAAGTGAGTTATCAAACTTTTACAAATCGATTCAGTCGATTAGCAGCTGGTATTCGAGCTCTAGATGGGATTTGTCCAAAAGATCGAATCATCATTTGTATGGAAAACCGCCCAGAGTATTTAGACATATTATTAGCTTGTTGGTGTGCTGGACTTTGTGTGGTTCCTGTTAATGCGAAGTTACATGCCAAAGAAATACTCCACATTGTTTCCGACAGTGCGGCTCGACTTGTACTCGTAGATGAGGCTTATGCAGAAGAGTTAAGTCAATTATTTATTGAAGCTCATTTACATGTTCACGTCTTGATTGCTGGATCACAAGACTATGCAAATTTATATGATGTGCAGCCTATGGCATGTGTTGAAGTTCAGTCAGATGATTTAGCTTGGATTTTTTACACATCAGGCACTACTGGCCGTCCGAAAGGAGCGATGCTTACCCACCATAACTTGCTGATGATGTCTTTGATCTATTGCGCAGATATTGAGCAGGTTAGTCCTGGCGATGTTCAGTTTCATGCTGCTCCGCTGTCTCACGGAGCGGGTCTTTATAGTATTCCTCATTTATTAGGTGGTGGGACTCAGGTAATCTTTGACGGCTTTGATCCGCAGAAAATGTTAGATGCTTTAGACTGTTATCAGAATGTGACATTTTTTGCTGCTCCTACGATGGTGATGCGCTTAGTTAATTTTGTCCAGCCTGGGCAGCAATTTCCCGGATTACGCACCATTATTTATGGTGGTGGACCGATGTACGTGAATGATTTATTGCGTGCATTAGATTGTTTTGGCCCAAAACTGTATCAACTTTATGGTCAAGGCGAAAGTCCAATGACGATTACCGGACTATCAAAAATTGATCATCAGGGCAATCGTGATACAACGCATCTTGCCCGGCTTGCAACTTGTGGGCCTGTTAGAACTGCCGTACAGGTAAGGGTAGTGGATGAAGATGGACTTGATTTGCCGATAGGTCAAATTGGCGAAATTATCACACGAAATCAAACTGTGATGCAAGGTTATTGGAACAACTCTGAAGCCACAACGCAAGTAATACGGGATGGTTGGCTTTGGACTGGTGATGTGGGTTATTTAGAGGAGTCGGGTTATTTATGCTTGCGAGATCGATCGAAGGATTTAATTATTAGTGGTGGTTCGAATATTTATCCGCGTGAAATTGAGGAGGTATTATTAGGTCATGTAAGCGTACTCGAATGTTCTGTCATTGGTCAATTGCATCTAGAATGGGGTGAAGAGGTAGTTGCATTCATTGTTCTAAAGCCTGGTTTTGATCTGAATATTGACGCGTTAGATGAAATTTGTCTGGCTAATATTGCCCGTTTCAAACGCCCCAAGGTTTATCGACTAGTCGATTCCTTACCTAAAAATAATTACGGAAAAGTTTTAAAAACTGCTCTTCGAAAAATTCTACAACAGGATAAAAATCATGCGTGAAGTATATATTGCTGGGGTAGGGTCGACTACATTTGGAAAACATTCCGAGACAAGCATTGAAAATTTAGCGGTCACTGCAGTAGTACAAGCCCTATTAGAGTCCACTGTCGAAAGAGATGAGGTTGGGGCGCTGTATTTAGGAAACTTTATCAGCGGCCCGCTAAATGGTAAAGAAATTCTTGCAGGACTTGTTGCCGATCGAATTGGCTTTCCTCCAATCCCTTGTACGAAAGTTGAGGGTGCTTGTGCATCGGGTGGTATTGCTTTTAGACATGCATATCTGGCTGTCGCTAGTGGTCAAACAGATATTGCTATTGCGGTCGGGGTTGAAACGATGACGCATGCCTCCACTAAGCAAACGACTGTAGCGCTCAATTGTGCCATGGATAACGAGAATGATGGCCCTAGCGGATTAACTTTTCCTGGGCTTTTTGGTCTTGCATGGCGAAGCCATGAGGCACGATATGGGACAAGCCGTTCGCATGTTTCTGCGGTAGTACGCAAAAATAAAAGTAATGGCTTAAAAAATCCTTTAGCTCAGATGGGAGCGATACTCAGTGAGCCAGAAATTGCGGCGAGTCTTCCTATTTGTGATCCGATTTTATTATTTGATTGCTGTCCAACCTCGGATGGTGCAGCGGCAGTAGTCTTAGTTTCGAAGGAGGTTAGCAAGCGAATTTCGCAACATTTGAAGCATCCACTCGTGGAGGTTTTAGCTTCCGTACAAACTCGGGGCTCACCAAATATAGGCGGCCACCAGGACCTTGTTTCATTTCATGCCAACGTTACTGCAGCTGCCCAAGCTTATGAAAAGGCTCGCGTTAATCCTCAAAATATTGACTTAGTAGAGTTACATGACTGTTTTTCAATTGCTGAAATTATTGATAGTGAAGATTTAGGCTTGGTACCTAGAGGCCAAGGTGGATATTGGGCAATAGAAGGTAGGACTGCTTTAGATGGCGATATTGCTATTAATCCGAGTGGTGGGTTGTTAGCAAAGGGGCATCCTGTAGGAGCGACTGGCATTGGTCAAATTTATGAAGTGACGCTGCAATTACGACATCAGCATTCAAATCAGGTTCAGCAAGCCCGCCTTGGCATGACACATAACCTAGGTGGTGCTGGCGTTGCCTGTACGGTAACTATTTTAAGAGGCAATATGTGATGCTCATCTATCAGTGTGAGAAATGTCAGCAACAATATGCCAAAGTTGTATCTGTATGCGCAAAGTGTCTTTGTCAAAAATTGATAGAAACTGAGGTATCGGATGAAGGCGAGTTAGTAACTTGGACAACGATACGAAGGGCGCCTGCTGGATTTTCAGTCAATGCGCCTTATGATGTCGTTGTTGTAGACTTGACATGTGGTTTACGTGTTACTGGAAGACTTTCCCAGGATAGTATTCCACCTTCGGTGTATGCAAGTGTTCAGAGAATTACAACAGAGGAGGGAAGTCCCATTTTTTCCGTGATAACTTAATTTTTTATTCGAGCAAATTATTTATATGGGGCGATCTTCGCAGCATTTAATTGATAAGCGCTCACGCCCATATCACTATTCAATCTAGACTCAGTCAGAATACCTTCGACCCAGACTGGGTCCATACTTCTGACCTTTAAGCCGCCAGCCGGAGGTATTACAAGGATGATTTGATTGGCTGGAGGGGGAGGAGTATGAATACAGGCGCCAAAGTAAGGTACGATCAGAAATTCACGCGTTTTGGATCGATCCGCGTCTAAGGGGACGACATAACCAGCGATGCGAATTGGTTTACCAATGTATTTTTTAGAGATCGGGGCTTCATCCCATTGTTTTCTTAATTTGGAATAGAGTGAATCTGTTTTGGGATCACTGTCCTCCATGGATTCAAACTGTTTCATTTTCGTGAAATCTTTTTCTATTTGCTTGGCCCAATCTGGCGGCATGAGTTCTTCCCAAAATATTTCTTTATAGGTTTGAGCAAGGGAGTTTTGCACCAAAAAACCAGACAGAAATATAGAAAGACCTAAAACGATTAATTTTTTCATATGCTTGGTGGATTTAATCCCTCGTGTAATGCAAGGCGATAAGCTTTGATAGCTGGGAGAGTTGAACATAAAAGAGCGGTTGCAAGGATTGAAAGGATGGCTAAAACATCATTTTGAGACGGTAAACCACTTTGGATTAGAATACCCCATTCTTTCATAAACCATTCGGAAAATACGAGGAGCGTAATTTGTAGGAGGGCCCAGCCAAAAACTATCCCAGAAAGGCTGATCATGAAAGTTTCCCAAATAATAAAGAAGAAAATTTGACTTGGCCTTGCACCAATCGCTCTGAGCGTGGCGATTTCTCGGCCACGTGCTTCGAGGGAGACCATCAGTGCGGCTATGATACCAAAGATGCTAGTTAAAACAACGCCTAGTGAAACAAGAATTAAGGCGTTTTCAGCAATCTCCATCGTTTGCCACAATTCATCAAGAGCCACGCCAGGCATGATTGCCATCAGTGAAAAAGATTTTAGAGCGTCTATTTGGCGACGGACTGAAAAAACAGCAGAACGCTGCTGTAGACCAATTAAGAAAGCTGTGTATTGCGCTGAGTCTAATTGCGCGAATTGGAGATTTTTTGATCCGTCGTGTAAGTTGTTGAAGCTTTGAATTGAGATAAAAACACTATTATCAATAGGCGTGCCCGTAGCAGCCAGGATACCGGTAACAACAAAGGGGCTATTTGCATGATCTTGAGCCGGCCCTTTGCCCGTTCCATGGGACAGTATGATGCGGTCCCCAATACGATGCTTATATTGTTTAGCGACATTCGCACCAAGGACCAGCTCATGGTCTTTTTGATCACTAAATGCTTGACCTGAAGTAAAGCTCAGCGATCGATTTTGAGCCTTGATGGAATCAAAGAAATAGGAGTTAGTTCCAACCACTGGGTAACTGCGGTAAGTATCTCCGAGTTGGATAGGAACTATCCATTTAACCTGATTGATCTTTTGTATCTCTGAAATTGATTTTCCTGAAATTAAACTCGTAGGTCGACCAATATGGAAGACGCTATAAAGGATTAATTCAGTTGGACTGCCTTTAGAGCCGACGATTAAATCAACGCCGCTGATGGCATTGGTAAAGCTTGTTTTGGTATCATCTCGTACTTTCAGTACTGCTAATAACAGTGCGACTGAAATAGCTGTTGAAAAAACAATAATCAACAGTGCACCTTTGCGAGAGATAGCACTTTGCAGGGCGAGCCAAATCCAATACCGCATCAATGCCCCAAACCATTGGGTAAATTGATTCTTTGGTCAAAGTGAGGCGCTAATCGTTCATCGTGGCTCACTAATAAGAGGGTAATATTTTGTGATTGGCCAAGTTCTAAAAAGAGTTTGAGAAATTGCGCTTGGTTTTCCCAATCTAGTGCAGAGCTTGGTTCATCGGCTATGACAATTTTTGGGTTACCTATAAAAGCGCGTGCAGCAGCGACCCGTTGTTGTTGACCGACTGATAATTGATAAACTGGTTGACGTAAAAGCTGGATAGGGAGTGCGAGGCGCTCCATCAAATACACAGCAGCGTCTTGTGTTGATTCAAATAGATCAAGAGCGGCTTTTTTACGGCTATGAAATAGGTTGAGAGGCAGGATAATATTGTCAAGGGTGCTCAGGTAGGGAATTAGATTGAATTGCTGAAAAATAAAACCCATTTCTTGCCCACGAATTTTGTCTTTTTGGGATCTGGACAATTGATGAAAAGCATGGTCATTAAACCAAATTTCTCCTTGCGCAGTATCTAAGACTCCAGCTAATAAATTGAGTAAGGTACTTTTACCGCTGCCGCTAGCACCGGCGATATAGGTTTTTTGATGACGCTCAATCTGCAGGTTAAATTGATTGAACAGCGGCTTACATGTTGGCCATGCAAAAGTTAAATTCTTCACCTGGATAATATTTTTTAGCGTGTTCAAATGGAATTCTTAAAAACGTAGGATTGGAGAGTTTCGTTTTACGACGATAGAGCGCTGCCCTACTTGATTAACATAGATCACTTGTATTTCTTGAACTCTTTGGTATTCTTTTAAAAATAATAGATGCAATTCTTGGAGTGCTTCTGGTTTTTCGCAGATAAAACTGAAGGTATAAAGGAGATCACTATGTTTACTGCTTGTTTGGCGTTCAAAACTAGTTTTACTTTCAGTACAACTGGCATTTTTACTCACTGTAAACCATAAATGAAGCGATGCTAAGCTTTTTTCTAAGGTTGATAGCGCTAATTTTTCTGCAGAGGTCTTAGGGGAGTGTTCAAAGCCAAGAAGTGCTTCGAGGGGGAGTTCTAATGTCCCATTGAGGATGTTTTTTTCAAGGGTGAGTTCTAGACTACCTTTGCCGTGTTGATGGGCATGTGATTGTTTCTTTGGTGAACTAGTGGACTGCGAGAAAGATATCGAAGGAATTATTCCAGAAAGCACGAATAGTAGTACCCAAGGTGCAAAGAAAAACCCTGAGTGAGATTTCAACTGATTGACGAACAGATTTTTCATGTAGATGGGCATAGCATGGCAATGGCGCTAAAGATGACCTTATTATAAAGAGCTGGTGTGTTTATTCCAAGCCATTTCATTCTGGTGATTGGGAGTTAAGCCGCTTAGTCAGTTTGAGGAAAAAATAGAATATGAAAAGATAAGTAGCTTTTTTATTTTGGAAGGGGAAGTGCAGTTTTATACCGAACTTGTTTGAGTGCAAAACTCGAACGTATCTTTTCGATGCCTGGAATTGGTGTGAGTTGTTCTAGGATGAATTTTTCTAAAGCGCCGATATCGGATATTGCTACTCGTATTAGATAATCACTATCGCCAGTCATGAGATAGCACTCCATGACTTCGTCATGCTCAGAAATACATTTTTCAAATTCTGCTAAGGCCGCTTTAGACTGTTCTTTTAGGCTAATGGAGATAAAGACATTTAGATCAAGTCCCAACAACTTGGGATCTGCCAGTGCCACATAATTTCTAATGATGCCGCGATCTCTGAGTGATTTGACGCGCATTAAACAGGGTGATGGGGACAGATGAACACGTTTAGCTAGCTCAACATTGCTCATCGAGCTGTCTTTTTGAAGTTCGTGAAGGATTCTGATATCTGTCAGATCAAGCGGCATAAAATTCCTTAAAATTTAATTTATTCAGTATTTTATATGGTTTTAAAGAATTTTAGACCAATAATTAGCATCATATTTTATCAAAAAATCTTTATGATGAAACTGAGTTGTTTTGCTATTGCAATGACCTTCAACCCTTAAACTTGTAAACCACGAATATAAATGAATGCTCCAATAAACTCAAAATCATCAGATATCCAAGATCTTGATCCTGACCCCATAGAAACTGCGGAATGGACAGAGGCTTTTTTAGGATTTTTAGCATCTGGTGATCATGAGCGCGCAAAGTTTATATTGCATCAGCTAATGACGATTGCCAATCAGCATCAAATTAATTGGGTACCAGATTTAGTAACACCGTATGTCAACTCAATACCGGTTAATCAACAACCGCACTTTCCTGGTGATTTAGCTATCGAAGAAAAACTTGCATCGCTGATGCGTTGGAATGCTTTGGCGATGGTTGCAAAAGCCAATGGAGAGTATGGTGAATTAGGTGGCCATATTGCCAGTTATGCCAGCGCGGCAGATTTATTTGAGGTTGGATTTAATCATTTTTTTCGCGGTAGGCAAACTGTTGGAGAAAAGACGGTATTCGAAGACCTGGTTTTTTTCCAAGCGCATAGTGCGCCGGGGATCTATGCCCGCGCTTTTTTAGAAGGTCGACTAAATACCCGAGATTTAAGCCACTATCGACAAGAAATTACGGCAAAAAGTAATGGTAGTCGTGGCTTGTCTAGTTATCCACATCCCTTTTTGATGCCAGATTTTTGGCAGTTCCCAACAGGTTCTATGGGTATTGGGCCGATTAGTTCGATCTATCACGCGCGTTTTATGCGTTATTTAACAGATCGTCAGCTTTTAGACTGTTCTCATAGAAAAGTATGGGGAGTCTTTGGGGATGGCGAAATGGACGAACCAGAGAGCATGAGTGCTCTGACATTAGCATCTCGAGAAAAGTTAGATAATTTAATTTGGGTTGTGAACTGTAACTTACAGCGCCTAGACGGCCCAGTTCGCGGTAACGGTCAGATTATTAACGAACTCGAAAAATTATTTCGTGGTTCTGGTTGGAATGTCATTAAGCTTCTGTGGGGTAGTGATTGGGATGGCTTATTTGCCCGGGATACAACTGGCGCCCTAGACCGAGCATTTGCTCAAACAGTGGATGGTCAGATGCAAACTTTTGCCGCCAAAGACGGGCGTTTTAATCGAGAAAATTTCTTTGGACAAAACCCAGAGTTGGCTAACTTGGTGCAAGGCTTGACCGATGAACAGATTGATCAGCTCAAGAGAGGTGGTCATGATATTGTCAAAATTTATGCGGCTTATGATCAAGCAATCCGCCATCCAGGTCAGCCGACAGTTATTTTGGCACATACCAAAAAGGGCTATGGCATGGGCCAAACTGGTCAGGGAAAAATGACTACACATAGTCAAAAAAAGTTAGATAGCGCCGCTTTAATTGCCTATCGTAATCGGTTTAATTTGCCTTTAACCGATGAACAGGCTATCAATTTAGAGTTCTTTAAGCTGCCTGAAAATAGCCCAGAGTTTCAGTATTTAATTGCAAGACGGGTCAAACTAGGAGGTGCTTTACCTAAACGTTTTACGGATAGTCAATCAATTCGAGTCCCTGAATTATCTGGCTACGCAAAATTTGCTATTAGTCCAGATGATCGCGAGATGTCAACGACGATGGCATTTGTTCGGATGTTAGGTAATCTGCTAAAGGATCCAGTTTTAGGCCCTCGGGTAGTTCCCATTGTGGCTGATGAAGCAAGGACTTTTGGGATGGCTAACCTTTTTAAACAAGTTGGAATCTATTCGAGCGTTGGTCAACACTATGAGCCAGAGGACATTGATTCTGTCTTAAGTTATCGAGAGGCTTTAGATGGACAGATTTTAGAGGAGGGTATTAGTGAGGCAGGCGCTATTGCCAGTTGGACTGCGGCTGCCACGAGCTATAGTGTGCATGGCCTGGCCATGATTCCTTTTTATATCTATTACTCGATGTTTGGTTTTCAACGCGTTGGTGATGCCATTTGGGCTGCAGCAGATCAAATGGCCAGAGGATTTTTATTAGGAGCCACGTCGGGTAGAACGACTTTAAGTGGTGAAGGCTTGCAGCATCAAGATGGCAGTAGTCATTTAGTCGCTGCCACTATACCCAACTGTAAAGCCTATGATCCAGCTTTTGTTGCAGAATTAGCCATCATTATTGATCATGGTATGCGGCAGATGTTAGAAGAACAAAAAGATTATTTTTATTACATTACTCTAGTGAATGAAAATTATGCGCAACAAAATGTCCCTCTGGGATGTGCGCAGGATGTTATTCGCGGTTGTTATTTACTCAAAAAAGCAGTAGTGCATACCACCAATCGACAAGTTACTTTATTAGGCTCTGGTGCGATTTTGAATGAAGTAATCCGAGCGGCTGATTTACTATTCGAGCATGGTATTCATGCCACTGTATTTAGTGTGACTAGTTGGAGTGAATTAGCTAGGGATGGAAAATTAGTCGAAAAAAATCAAATGACGCAAAAGATTGATTCAAAGACAGGTGTAGATATGGCATTTATTACCCAGCAACTTCTCCAAAGTGCGGGTTTGATTATTGCGGCAACCGACTATGTACATGCTGTGCCAGAGAGTATCCGAGCATATATTCCAGAAGGGCGAAAGTATATTACGCTGGGTACTGACGGTTTTGGACGAAGTGATACACGGGCAGTGTTGAGAGATTATTTTGGAGTGGACGCACAAAGTATTGTGCAAGCGGTCTTAGCGAATATCCAAGAATGATCAATATCATTGTAAAGATCGAGTAAACAATCGGGTAATTTAGAACCCGATTCGTGGATCATGTCGAGGAGTGGTAAAAAGATCAAAATATACGATAATTGGAGTTAACGTGCTTTTTTACCTCTTTTCTACATTTGGCTTTTAATGACCTCTTTGAATTCATCCCCCAAAAAAAATATGCAATTTAACGGTACGGAGCGTTATGTTGCTACTGACGACTTAAAATTAGCTGTCAACGCCGCTCTAACGCTACAGCGTCCGTTACTAATCAAAGGTGAGCCAGGCACTGGTAAAACGATGTTGGCGCAGGAGGTTGCAGTTGCTCTTGAGCGTCCTCTTTTACAATGGCATATCAAATCTACCACGAAGGCTCATCAAGGTCTGTATGAATACGACGCAGTCTCTCGTTTGCGGGATTCGCAACTTGGTGACGAAAAAGTCAAAGATATTCGCAACTATATTATGCAGGGTGTTTTGTGGCAGGCATTTACAGCGCCTAAGCCGGTAGTCCTCCTCATTGATGAAATCGATAAAGCGGATATTGAGTTTCCGAATGATTTATTACGTGAACTAGATCAAATGCAATTTCATGTCTATGAAACGCGCGAAACAATTAGTGCGGTGCATCGGCCTCTAGTTATTGTTACTTCGAATAATGAAAAAGATCTACCGGACGCTTTTTTAAGGCGGTGTTTTTTCCATTACATTCGTTTTCCAGATCGCACCACACTAAGTAGTATTGTGCATGTCCATTTTCCAGAATTGCACGCGGATGTTTTACGGGCAGCGCTAGACACTTTTTTTTCCTTACGTGACGCGCCTGGTCTGAAGAAAAAGCCATCCACATCGGAGTTTCTTGATTGGTTACGCTTGCTGATAGCTGAACAAATAAGTTCAGCGGAGATTGATGCTCAAACGGCTTCGTCAATTCCGATGTTGGCCGGCGCTTTACTAAAAAATGAGCAAGACTTACAACTTGTAGAACGTTTGATGATGGCCTCAAGGGCGGGTATTCGTGGCTCTTCAGGATCGACTCGCGGTTGACTATTTCAACATGCATTCATTGTTCATCGATCGACTTGTTGAGTCAAGGTGCTTGAACATTAATAAGCTTGCATGGCACAGATATAACTGCCAGTTACCGATACAAGGTATGGAATCCAAAGATCATGTTAGCTGATTTTTTTTACCATCTGCGCCATCATAAACTCTCAGTATCTGTTAAAGAGTATTTAACATTACTCGAGGCGCTTTCTACTCCTTTGATGCCACCTTCACTCGAGGATTTTTACTACTTAGCGCGGGTGACTCTGATTAAAGATGAAACCTTGTTTGATCGCTTTGATCGTGCCTTTGCTAGGTACTATAAAAAATTAGAGCAAATGCTCCCTCCAGGTAAAGAAATACCTCTAGACTGGCTTATGCAAGAATTAAAGAAAAATTTAACCGCAGAGCAAAAAACTGGGCTTGAAAAACATGGACTCGAAAAACTCTTAGAGATGTTTAAGGAACGACTTGAAGAACAACACGAGCGTCATGAAGGGGGGAGTAAGTGGATTGGCACTGGTGGGACATCACCATTTGGTAATAGTGGCTTTAATCCCGCAGGAATTCGGGTTGGAAAAGACTCTGCAGGTAACCGAACCGCCTTAAAGGTTTGGGATGAGCGTCAATTTAGGGACTATGACGACACGATAGAGTTGGGTACTCGAAATATCAAAGTCGCTCTAAGGCGTTTACGACGTTTTGCGCGAGAGGGTTCCCAATTAGAGCTGGATTTGGATAATACGATTACTTCTACTGCACGAAATGCTGGATATCTTGATATCAAGATGATTCCTGAGCGGCATAATAATTTGAAAGTATTAATGCTTTTAGATGTGGGCGGGAGCATGGATGATCACATTACGCAGGTTGAAAAATTATTTTCAGCGGCCAGGTCAGAATTTAAAAATCTGGAGGTATTTTATTTTCATAACTGTCCCTACGAATTTCTTTGGAAATCAAATCGACGTCGGCAAATTGAGCGTTTTGAAACGCAAGATGTTTTACACAAGTTTAATGCGGATTGGCGCTTAATTTTTGTGGGTGATGCCACGATGGGCCCATCCGAAATTTTACAGCCAGGGGGTTCGGTCGAGCATCATAATAAAGAACCTGGAGCACAGTGGCTTCAAAGAATTATCACAAGTTGGCCTAAGGCTGTTTGGCTCAATCCCGAGCCTCAGAGTGCATGGCAATATCGCTACTCCATCTCTCTCATTCAAAATATTGTGCAAGGTAAGATGTTTCCAGTAACTGTCTCCGGGGTTGAACAGGCCATGCGCCTTCTTTCAAAATAAAATCTCATTTTTGCTTAAATAACTTTTAAACATCATCTCTTGCTGATGGTGTATTAATAATCCAATAACCTACTTTAGTTCTAAATCAACTTGATTGAGAAATAAGCGGTAACTTTAATCAATGATCACTTAGAAAAAAGTAACTCTTCTGGTTTGGGCCGCTGAACCTGCGATGCAAGGACCATATCAATGACTTGGGTAATACCATTTAGGCTCATGCCGGGAACTCCCTTTTTTTGAATATTCTTAAGGGTGTTTTGGGCGCTGATCTCAGTTGCATTCAGATGTTGAATGGCAATTTCTATAGCAGGTACGGTATTTAACGGATCGATTAGCCATTTCCAGGATTCCTGCCAGGCCTTTTGAAAGTCCAGTGCGGTGCTACGATTTTGATTGATCCACGAATCCATGGCGGCAACCACCGGCCCTGGATATTCTGGAAAGGCTTGCGTGGTTGAAGTAAGCTTGGTATAGCCAAGTTGGATTAATTCTTGATCAAAGGGCGGATTGAGTAGGCAGGCCGTTACTTGACCTGATTTCATATAATCAAGACGCTCCTTAGTGCCACCGACCTCAATCAATTGATAATCCTGTAGAGTAAGTCCTGTAGAAAGCAAAAGTTTTTTTAATAAGATTGAATATCCTGTATTAGCCCCATCGACGGCTATGCGTTGATTTCTTAATTGCGCAAGATTTTGAATATCATGATTGACAATTAACCCCACATCAGGAGGGTGCGACTGCGCAGCAATGATCCGCATTGGATGGCCATTAGCCGTGGATCTCACAATATGATCTGGCAGTTGTAACCCAATATCATATTGCCCTTGTTGAAGGCCAATCATTTGGTCATTTGATGTTGCTGACTGGGTAAGCTCACAGGTAAAACCAGCATTCTTAAAGAAGCCTTTTTCATTGGAAACATACAAGGCCCACAGGGGAAATCCCCCTGATATATAGGCAATACGAATAGTGGTTTTTAATGACATCAGGCTTTATCCTTAAAAAGTGCAGCACTGCAAGTAATTCGGTTATGATATTTTGACATAAGCATGTCGCCACATGTTAATTATTAGGGGGATAGAAAATGTCTGAGCCAGCAAAAATTACGTATCTTGAACCGAATGCGATGCAAGCATCGCGCGCTTTTTCACCGGCAGTCATTACGCAAGGTGGACGAACTGTATGGCTGGCTGGTCAGACAACTACAACTGATATAGATGGGCGTGATATTTCGGGGGATTTTTCTGCCCAAGCACACGCTTGTTTTTCTTTCATCGATCAGACCCTGAGAAGATTAGACGGAACTTTGGACAATCTAGTTACCATGACCGTATTTATTAATGATCCCCGCTTTGGCGATCAATTTGTAAAAATCCGTTCCGAGAAATTTAGTCCGGGTAAATATCCTGCTAGCGCGTTAATTACAGTGTCGCACTTTGCACGGCCTGGAATTGTGATCGAGATACAAGCTGTTGCCGTCATTTAACTAGAAAGGTCTATCACATGTTTTTTTCTCTTAAAGCAGTATTTTGCGCGCTGTTAGTGCTGTTTATGAATGTTGCCTTTGCCTTTCCCACGAAGCCCATCAAAATAGTTGTAACGATAGGCCCCGGATCATCGGCTGACATATTGGCGCGCATTGTATCAGACGAGTGGTCTAAAAAATTAAACCAACCAGTAATCGTAGAGAACAAGCCCGGAGCAGGCGGAAATGTGGCGGCTGATTTTGTGGCTAAATCAGTTGCCGATGGTCACACACTGTTATTAGCAACCATTAGCACGCACGCTATTAACGCTGCGATGTATCCGAGTATGTCCTTTGATCCGATAAAAGATTTTGCGCCGATTGTGTTGATGGGGGCCAATCCAAATGTACTCGTAGTGCATCCTTCTAACCCAGCTCAATCACTCAGAGAATTACTCGATCAGGCAGCTAAAAAACCGGGGGACTTATCTTATTCCTCTGGTGGAAGTGGCACTTCACAGCATTTGAGTGGCGAAGTGATGTCTAGTTTGGGGCAGATAAAACTCCTACACGTGCCCTATAAAAGTACACCGGAGAGTGTCAGTGCGGTTTTATCAGGGCAGGTCACTATGGCATTTGCTAGTGTGCCTGTAGCAATTGCACAGGTGAAAGCTGGAAAATTAAGAGCACTTGGTGTAACTTCTGAAAAGTCACTTGCCTGGTGGACTGAAGTACCTAGTTTAGCAAGTCAGGGCCTGCCTGGATTTAATGTTTCTGCTTGGTTTGGAATGGCGGCTCCTGCTGGGGCACCTGACTTGGTAATTCAAAAAATCAACTCGGATATTCTCAGTATCCTAGCTCTTCCTGCGGTACGTGAAAAGTTACAAGCTCAGGGCATGGATGTGCTGAGTAGCACACCGGGACAGTTTGGCCAATTCATTGAGTCTGAATCAGCCCGGTGGTTAAAGATTGTGAAGGCATCTGGCGCAAAGATCAACTAGATGAAATTGATGAAATAAATTGTTATCGATTGGAAAGTGCTTTAGCTTGCAAAGCCCCAATGAGCTTAGTGTAGAAGCTTAGGACAGAGCCCAAGACCAATGGTCATAGAGGATGATTTAAAGGCAAATTGAATTGCGCTTTGAATATGCGAAGTTAGTAAACATCAATTACACGTTCTTGAAATTAGCTGTTTATTCATTACTCTCAAAATTTGATGATATTCCTAATCGATACCTATTGATCTTCACTGAAATCTACCTCTGCGTTTATTGGCCTTGATATGGGAGTATCAAGCATTTTAAATAAGTAATACGACTTTGATTTGAAAGGATGCCTGATGTCAACGAATGATTCTCTCCAGACCCGAGACGCTCTAGCTGTTGTGCATGGACTCACTAATTTATCAGCCCATGCCCAGCGTGGTGCTAGCGTAATGCAGTCTGGCAAAGGAGTGTGGGTTCAAGATATCCATGGCCGTGACTATATTGAGGCTATGTCTGGTTTGTGGTGTATTGCTTTGGGTTATGGAAACGAGCGACTAGCTGACGTTGCCCATCGGCAAATGATGGAGTTAGCTTACTACCCCTTAACCAATCACAAAAGTCACCCACGCGTGATTGAATTAGCAGAAAAATTACTGTCCATGGCCCCCGTTCCCATGTCTAGAATTTGGTTTGCTAGCACTGGCTCAGAGGCGATTGACTGTGCGGCGCGTCTAAGTTGGTATTTTTGGAATGCCCTTGGACAGCCTGAAAAAAAGAAATTTATATCACATCAGCTGGCTTATCATGGCAATACGATTGCCTCAGCAAGCCTTTCAGGGGTAAGTTATGCGCATGAAAAATTTAATCTACCTTTACCAGGTTTTTTACATGTTTCAACCCCGCATTTTTCTCGGCATGCCCACCCCGGTGAAACAGAGGATAACTATAGTGATCGGTTAATCGCCGATATAGAAAAACTGATTCATAAAGAGGGGGCGCACACAATCGCTGCATTTTTTGTGGAGCCCGTGATGGCAGCAGGTGGTATCGTCATTCCCCCTGCTCGCTATTACGAACAGCTTCAAATTCTTCTCAAGAAGCATGATATTTTGTTAGTTTGTGATGAGGTAGTAACTGCATTCGGACGGACTGGCAAAATGTTTGGATCGACCACCATGCAACTTCAACCCGATCTATTAGTTTGCGCTAAGGCCCTATCTAGTGCTTATATACCCATTTCGGCACTCATGATTTGCTCACGGGTTTATGAAGCTATAGAGCGGCAAAGTGGTGAGTTAGGCCTTTTTGGATTGACGATGACGTACTCGGGGCATCCTGTTGCCTCTGCTGTTGCTCTAGAGACCTTGAAAATTTACGATGAACTGCATATTGTTGATCATGTCCAACAGGTTGGACCAAGTCTAGTGAGTGGCCTGATGAATCTTCGAAGTCACTCTTTGGTAAAAGAAGTCCGTGGTATTGGCTTATTAGCAGGGGTTGAACTTGCGCCCAATTATGGCGCTCAATGCGCTCGTATTGCTGAAGAAGAGGGGTTAATTGTTCGAGCCATTGGCGATACGATTGCTTTTTGTCCACCACTGATTATTTCTGAGCTGGAAGTTCAAGAGCTCTTGAAACGTTTTACTAATGCCTTGAATCGGCTCTAGGGGAAACATGTTTGAATAAAGCAAAAAATTATTCGTAATGACAAGCGAGTCCGATACTGAACAAAAGTAATTAAAATAAGAATGCTATCATTCGGCGTTAATGATTGAATATGTCCTAGGTGCTCATATTTTCATGCAATAGGCCATATTGAGAAATGCCGAAGGTATATCGTAGCAACCTTTTATTTGGAGATTTTTTGTGGATATCAATAAAGACTTAGTGGATAATTTGGTGATTGCCAATCATATTTTGTATGATCAAGGAGTGGTAGATGGCTTTGGACATATTAGTGTTCGTAATGACTCTTTACCGGAGTCCTTTTTTTTGTCTTGCAATAGAGCTCCTGCACTAGTTTGTGAAACAGGTATTGTTTGCTACGATTTTGCTGGTAATGCACTGAGTTTAAATCCTGACCGCCCTTATTTAGAGCGTTTTATTCATGGTGAAATTTATCGTTCACGACCTGACGTGATGTCCATTGTTCACCATCACTCTGCAAGCGTCATTCCATTTGGAGTAACGAATATTCCCTTAAAACCGGTCTATCATATGGCTGGATTTTTAGGACAAGGTTCCGCTCTTTTTGAAATTAGGGACATGGATGAAGAGTCCGATATGCTTATTAGAGACGTTTATTTAGGTGAGGCTCTGGCAAAGTCTTTAGGAAAGAGTAATTGTGTGCTAATGCGTGGACATGGCGCTACTGTAGTTGGTAACTCCATTGAGCAAGTTGTTTACAGATCTATTTATGCAGAAATGAATGCTAAATTACAAATGCAAGCCATGCATATGGGGGAAGTAACTTACCTAAATATCCGTGAAGCAGAAAAAGCATCTGCTGCAAATGATAGTCAAATTCAAAGATCATGGAATTTATGGTTAGATAGAGTCAAAGGTTAAATTTTAAAACTTGAAGGGGTATTCAAAAAAAGGGTGCCAAGTTTATATTTAAAGAGCATCAATTTATATTACAGGTGATCTTGGATCTATAGTTTTACGCATATCAAACTATTTAAGCTTAAGCAACTTCTCTTGAAAGGGTAGTTGCTCTTAAAGTACCGGAATGATGGGGAATTTAAATACGCAATCTTATTTGCAGTTTCATGTAGAATTTAGAGTATATTCTGCAAAATTATTTGCCCAATGAACTTTCTATAAAACATGTTAAAAATATTAATTAACTCAATTCTTTTCTTTTTCATTGGTAGCCATTTATCAGCCCAACAGATTGCAACAGACTATCCCAATAAACCCATCCGTATCGTTGCGCCTTCAGCACCTGGGGGTGGCTTTGATTTAGTCGCTCGGGTGCTGGGTAGTAAATTATCTGAGCAAGTGGGGCAACAATTTATTGTAGAGAATCGATCTGGCGGCGGTACCTTAGCAGGTACGCAAGTTATTGCAAAAGCTCCAGCAGACGGCTATCACCTGATCGTAGGTGGTCTTTCAAATATGGCCTTAAATGTTGGACTTCATAAAAATCTGGGTTATGACCCACTAACAGACTTTATTCCCTTACGATTGGTGATTTCTCATTCCTATACTTTGGTAGGTAGAAAGGATTTACCTTTTAATACGATGAAGGACATGCTCAGTTATGCCAGAGCGAATCCGGGGAAATTGAATTTTGGTGCAAGCGGTCCAGGAACGGGGCAATTCATCTTGGCATCATTAATTAAGGGCATGGGTAATGTGGATATCCAATTAGTTCCCTACAAAGGCGCCCAGCCAGTCTATATTGATCTATTGGGAGGACGCTTAGATCTATTTTTTGATAACACGACTACCGCCCGAACTTATTTAGAAAGTAATCAACTCAAAGGATTTGCTGTATCTAGTAGGCAGCGTGCACCTGATGCTCCCTCGATTCCTACAGTTATTGAAACGGGTACCTTAGATTTGGAGATGGAAACTTGGTTTGGTTTGTTTACACCAGTTAAAACTCCGCAGGCAATTGTTGAAAGACTGCGAAGTGAGATTGATATTGCCATGCAGTCCGCAGATATCCGGAAAAAATTACAACAGGGAAGTGGGCGCATCATTCAAATGACTCATGTAGAGACAGAAGCCATGCTTAAATCTGAAGTAGCCAAGTGGCCAAAGGTCTTAAAAAGTGCTGGGATTGTGCCAGAGTAATTGACGCTGTGGTGGATTTTTATTGCGTCAACCTTTTAAATCTTCCTGATCTATGCCACTGCACTCACCTTCAGGAGTGCAGTGCACTGAACCATTATTATCTGACAATCTAGATTTTCAAAAGTCTTTTTAGCTAGTAAAATAACAACTTAACTTTTTGAGGAATTAAAAAATATGAGCCAAGCATCACCCATTGTTAATCATCGAAATGCAGAATTTCCCATTGATGCGCAATTTCTTGAGCGTTGGTCGCCACGTGCTTTTACTGGAGAGCTTATCTCTGAACCCGAGATCATGAGTTTTCTTGAGGCTGCAAGATGGGCACCATCTTCTAATAACGGTCAACCATGGCGATTCGTATTAATTTTGCGAAATGATCCTGAGTGGGATACCCTCTTTGCGACATTGAATGCAAATAACCAAGCTTGGGTCGGTAAGGCTAGTGCTTTGATAGCTGTTGCTTCTTATCAATTAGTAGCCAAAGCTGGTTCTCCTGATTTAATTCCTAATGCTATGCATGCCTTTGATACAGGGGCCGCTTGGGCCTATATGGCATTACAAGCAAATCTTCAAGGCTGGGCTATGCATGGTATTGGTGGTTTCGATAAAGAAGCTGGCGCACAAGTATTGAAAATGCCTGTGCACCATACCCTCCAAATGTTAGCTGTAGTGGGTAAACGTGGAGATGCATCTACGCTGCCAGATACCCTAAGGCAACGTGAAGCTCCCAATGATCGCAAGCCACTTAGCTCATTTGTAAAGCGGGGAACTTTCTAAATCATTCATCCAAAACCGCGCTGGGGATAGAGTAATTTGTTGGTTGGCTCTGCCATACGGTTGAAATGAAGTCTTTTCGTTTTAATCCGCACCGACTATTTCCTAGAAGAGATAGCATGAGATACCGATTTAAAAGCCTAAGAGAATTTTGATTAAATAAGCGATTAAACCATAATGACAAATGTGATCGAATATAAAGGCTATAAAGCGAGTATCAAATTTGATGATGAAGACCAGGTAATTATTGGCCGCGTCTTAGGCATTGAAGACATCATTACCTTTCACGGGGAATCAGTTACTCAGTTTGAAAAAGCATTTCATCAATCGATTAATTCTTACATAAAAGACTGTAGAGATTAAATCAACTGCCTGATATCTCCCCAAGATAAAAATTCACTAGTTATCCTCGAATAGAGACAGTCAATCAAGTAATCTTTTGAGATAAATAAATCAATTGGAGTTATCAGATTAGTCTATCGAAGCATAGCCCTCGATTTCAACTAAAAATCTTGGATTCGCTAGAGCTGAAACTACAACAAGTGTTGAAGCTGGACAATGACCTTGAAGATATTTTGCTCTGATTTCAACAAAAGATTTTATTTGTTGTGGGTCGGTTAAATAAGAATTAATTTTAATTAAGTTTTTTATTGACATGCTAGACTCTTCAAGGATAGCGAGTATATTTCCCCATATAACCTCACATTGCTCAATCAACGCGTCTGGGATAGTACCGTCAGATTTGATTGCAACCTGACCAGAGATAACTAAAAATTTGGATGCTCCAGTTACTAGAACACCGTGAGAATATGTTCCATTAGGTGCCGAAATTGTTTTGGGATTTAATAATTGAATCATATGTTCCTTGAATTGAAGTGGGCCCAATTTTCTATTGTGTAGTTTAAGCTATGCTTTAGCATAAGGAAATATATTAGTGAATGAAAAATTGAATCTTCCAAATTGTTAATTTAAAAACCAAATTTAGTTTTGAGGTCATTAAGCCGGCTCCATGAGGCATTGTTTGATAGAACTCCTCATGAAGTTTATGAATCGGATCAAGAATATAGTACTTTGATTCTTCAGAAATATCCTGTAAGATTTAAGCAAGAAGTAAATTATATTGCAACTCGGCTCAGTTGCAATATAGTTAAAGCAGGACTTGAACTCAGTTAAAAACACCCCGTTAATTGGTCTACTCTAATATGAACATGAACGTAAAAAATATCATTGGTTTAATCGAAAAAATATTTTTAATTATTATTGCAATTTTCACAATTGCAGCAATGTGCCAAGAAATTTTTTCCTTAATCTCTAACCGTCGCGTGGAACTGCAGGACCTCTTACTCATGTTTATTTATGCTGAGGTACTTGGGATGTTAGCAGCCTTTTATTCTAGCCACCGCATTCCAATCACGATACCTTTGTTTATCGCAATGACTGCTTTGAGTAGATTAATTATTCTTCAGGGAAAAGATGGAGACCCTTCCATATTGATTTATGAGAGCGGAGCAATTATCTTAATTGCTGGAGCGTGCTGGATCATAAGTCGGGTCAAGATAGATGAAGTATCATAGTATTGAAACTCTGATGAAGTATTCATGTGAGCAAGGACTACTGAATAGCTCATTTAGTATGTCGGAAATTTTTTCAAAAGAAACCTTTACCGGATTTAAGATCTAATAAAATTTGTGCCTTCGAAAAGAGGCCGCACCGATCTTATTAAAGTCTAAATTTAATAGGATGTATTAAGATACTCTTCCCGACCTAAGCTTAAGCCAA
This sequence comes from Betaproteobacteria bacterium, assembly GCA_009927445.1. Lineage (GTDB taxonomy): Bacteria > Pseudomonadota > Gammaproteobacteria > Burkholderiales > Burkholderiaceae > Polynucleobacter. Next base: position 15,149 of record RFMZ01000219.1, on the reverse strand, counting down.
GGATCTACAAATAAAATTTTTTTACCTCAAATCTTAAAAATATATTATTCTCATATTGTTAAAAATATAATAATTTGGAGATGTGTAAGTGACTAATCTAAACAGGTTTTTTTTGATCGCAGCTTTTTTGTCTAGTTGTTTCCCATGGTTACATGCTTTTGCAGATAATTATCCGGTAAGACCGATCAAGATTATTGTGCCGTTTCCTCCCGGTGAAACAGGCGATCTTATATCACGTATGATTGAACAGAAAATTTCTGATCGTCTAGGCCAACCTGTCATTGTTGAGAATCGACCTGGTGCGGCTGGTATTATCGGCGCAGATTTGATTGCCAAAGCAGAGCCTGATGGATACACCATTGGAGTAGGGCAAGGAGGTAACTTAGTTACTTTACCCCATACTAAGAAAAATTTACCTTACAATCCGCTCAAAGATTTTTCTCCCATAACTATTTCTACTTTTAATTATCTTGTAATCACTGCAAATAATAAGACCCCATTCAATACGGTAGCTCAATTAATCGACTGGGCAAAAAAAAATCCTGGAATGCTTACAGTTGGAACGAATGGCGACGGAGGTTTTCCACATTTAACCTTTGAACACTTTGCACAAAATGCGAATATTAAATTTAGCCATATTCCATATAAGGGCGCAGCACCCGTTCAAAATGACTTAATAGGCGGTCAGATCATGGTAAGTATTGGCAGCATCGCCAGCCAAATTATGCAAGTAAAAAACGGTAATATCAAAATGATTGGAATAACTAATGAAAAAAGAGTCCCTATGAATCCTAATTTTGAGGCGATAGCTGAAACTTTACCGGGTTGGTATTCAAACGGTTGGCATGGCTATATAGCACCAGCAAAGACTCCAGCCTTTATTGTTGCAAAATTAAATGATGCGATTAACTTTGCACTAAAAGCTCCTGGAATTACTGATAAATTAAATCAAATGGGATTAATAGTGGTTACCGAACAGCCACAATTTGCAAGTGATTTAATTAATAAAGAGTATGCGAAATACGGAAAGCTTGTCAAAGATATAAATTTTCAGCCACAATAGTTGCTTATGCTGTTTCATACATTAATATTATTTACTTACTATAAATAATTGTAAATGTTTGTGTTGTGATCTGTATGTATACAGCATTTGACACATCGAATTTTATAGTTATTTCGTATCTTTCAAAAAAATACTACCATCGTGTTACGTAAGATCATAATTTTTTATTTATAAGAAAAGGATTAAAAATGAAAATGGATGTTAAATACATGGAAAATAAAAGAATTGCGCGCTGGGGCAAAGTGGCTCCGTATGGCGAATCTTTTATTGAAAGTCGTCTGCCGGGTTTTAATAAGAATTTATACAAAATCATCAATAAAGGTGTTTTAGAAAATAAGGGTGTTGAACCCGCTATAGAAGGAGATCATCGCTTTGGAGTAAGTTTGATCGAAATTCCACCTGGGCAAGGTGCAAATCTTCACTCTCATGAAACGGAAGAAGTTTTTTTTCCGTTAAACGGAAAAATGATTGTGTTTTGGGGAGATCAGGCCCAGTATCAAGTCGAACTTAATCAATGGGATTGTTTCTCTGTACCGATTGGCTTAATGCGAGGTTTCAAAAACCCGAATGAGCATATACTCATAGTTTATTCGGTTGTGGGTGGTACGGATCAGGAGGTTGGTAAGATAACATGGCATCCTAATGTAATTAAACTTGCAGAAGAGTCAGGTCTTATTTTTGATCAAGAGGGGTATTTAAAAGATAAGAAATAATACAAATCTTGTTTTTAAAAAGTTAATTCAGTACCTTCATCTATGAGCATTAATTTAGTTGGAAAGCACATGAGTTTTTGTTAATCCGTAAGCTTAAGAATGATAAAAGTCGAATGATTACGGTTGAACAGCTTAAAGTTACTCTAGACTTATACCGGCTTGTTTTGCAACTTCGGTCCATTTTTTAAAGTCGCTCAATATTAAGTTTCCAAATTCTTCGCTTGTATTAGGTTTTGCGTCACCACTAATTTTTCGGATGGAGTTTTGGTAATCTGGCATTTTGAGAATTTCAATAAAAGCATTTTCTAATTTCTTGACAATTGCCGGTGGCGTGCCTGCAGCAACTGCTGCTCCAGTCCAGTTGCGTAGAACTATATCCGGAAAACCTGATTCAATCATGGTTGGAACTTGAGGAAATTCATTGGAACGTGATATTCCAGTCAGTGCTAGTGCTTTAAGTTTTCCATCCTTAATTTGAGCCACTGATGCAGATAAATCCATGATTGCAAATTGTACTTGCCCGCTGAGTACTGCCAAATTCATTTCAGCACCACTACGGTAGGGTATATGAACCATATTTAATTGCGCTCTCATTTGCAGGAGTTCGCCCAGAAGGTGTGCTGAGTTTCCAATACCAGATGATCCATAGGAAATTTTCCCTGGATTTGCGCGTGCATAAGTCACGAATTCTTGAACAGTTTTGGCAGGAAAAGCCGAATTTGTGACCATTACTGAGCTAACATCCGATGTCTGAGCGATGGGCACGAAAGATTTTATCGGATCATAGCCGGGATTTTTCGTCGTGGCAGGGACGATTGCAAAAGTAGAAACATTACCAATTAAGATAGTATTACCGTCGTTTGGAGAAGATGCGACAAATCGCGCTCCAATAGCACTTCCTGCACCAGGTTTATTCTCTACCACTACGGTTTGCTTTAATAAAATTTGAAGTTGAGTTGCGATAAGTCGAGCAACAATATCAGTAGGTCCTCCAGCGCCATAGGGCACAACCAAGCGGATAATCCCATATCCCGTAGTTTGCGCCATTAGTAAATTTGGAAAAAAACTTGAAGCTGCTAAAGCCTGAAGAAATCTTCTTTTTGTAAGAACTTTTTTATTCATAATATTTTGCATAGCTCGTATTTTCAATGATTAGATGTATGTTTAAGTTTATAAATATAGCTCGAAAAAAACTATGTATTTTTAAAAGACCTGCAATAAATCGCAAATTTTCAGGTTATTACTAATGCCTTATACGTACTGGAATATTTTTATAAACCTAGTATACATATTGCAGGGCACAAGAACAATTCTTTCTGACTTCAGCTATTTATAGCGTAAAGTCATATTTTAGTAATTCTCCACTAGAAGTATTTGTTTAATGATTGATTGTGTTAACTAATTGTGAATTTTTATATTGGGATGTGTAGCTATTTTCATATGGGGTAGTATTCTCCCCGAAGGAAAACTGGATTTAGAAGTAGAGTTTTCTTAAAAAGAGGAGTTCTTCATGAAGCGATCCAAACTTGAAATTACTAGAATGACTAAGTAGGAAAATGATATTCAAGATGCGCTTCTCTGATTTCTATAAAAATTTTATTTTTTGTGGTTAATTAAATAAATTACATGGTTTTTGTGTATCACTTACAACATCCATGTTTATTTCGCTCAGGATTAACTCAGTTAGGACAGGATTGATATGAGTTGCTGTATCTATTGCAATTTTCCAACCAATTGAGTGTAGACTATTACTAGAAAAGCAAAAAGGACACGCACGAGAATCCTCAATTTTTTTTGAGCGCCGATAAGCTAGTAAAAGAAATTCACGCGTATTACAAGCAGGACAGGGACTTGCAATAAAGTTTTGTATTTCAAAGGGAGGTAGTAATTGGCCCTTTTTGCAAGACCAGTCATCGGCTTGGTAATCACAGCCACTCATTTTTCAAGTCTCAAAACACATATCCCTCGATTTTTATCAGATATAAAAATATTTTCTCGAGCATCAACAAGAACATCCTCGGTTTGGGTCACAAGACCTGTCTTTGGTAAAGGACCTAAACGTGTTGAAGGATTTGGTGGAACAAAATATGCAATCTCTTTAGGAGAACGTGGGTCTGCAATGTTATAAACACGTAATCCTGCATTAAAGTAGGTTAGAAAAACTAAATCTTCATTTTGATATAAAACTTTTTGGAACTGTGGTTGGTGCTGATTATGTGGGCCAAAACGTCCAGGTAAATCAAAAAAATTACCAACTTTCATATCAGGATGTGGCTCTGGTTGTGGAAAAATTGATATAAGTCTAGGTTTCTTTTCATCGGAGATATCAACAATTCCAGCATATCCAAGTGGCTCTTCACCTCTTTCAGCAATTGCTTCAGAATTAACAATGACTAGGGGCTTTTTAGTTAGTGGTACTGCCGAGTGCACCGCAATAAAAGCTTGAAAGGGCGGTGAAAAAGGTAAATCACTAATGAATTGTGGTTGGTGTATGTCTGAAATATCTAAGACAACAAAGCCACCTGCACTATAGGGTAAGTAGGCTCTATTCCCCTTGATATATGCCCCTCCGTGAAGAAGTGTTCCAAATGGCACGCCCGTCTCACCTCCTGCTAGCCATTGACCAGGTCGCCACCATCTCGCGATTCTTTTAGGCTCACTAGGATCTAAGATATCCACGATGTCGTAAATATGACCATCAAAACCTTCTGGCCATGATGTGGCGTGCACATAACGTCCACCGTCATAGTAATTTCGGTGTGTACCATGCCCTCCAGTTTTATAAGTGCCTAACTTTTGAGGATTCTCAGGATCGATCAGATTCCAAACATCAAATCCCTCACCATAAGGACCGTTTGGGTCTCCACCCCAGCCAGGTGGAATTTTTTCCATTGAGGTGATCATTAAACCATCGGCAATTTGAATTTGTAATGTCCATGTATTAGGTGGTCCAGGGATAAAGCGAATAAACCGCGGAACTTCTGGATTTGTGATGTTAACAATCGATAAGCCACTATGCCAAAAATGTGCGCAGTAAAGATACCACTGTTCATTGTGTTGATGGATCGCCATTTTAAAGGCTGGCCGATTTTCAAGTGGAATATGAGCTAGAGCTTTTATACCCTTCGACCAACTACTTGTAAAAATATCTTCCATTTTTGTCCCCGTTTTTATAAATTAAATACATGCAAATTAGAGATATTTTTCTGAGATATTTTCTCTTTTAATTGCTTTGAAAATGATATTTTTATTTTTTGGAAATAGGAAATATTTTATATATTAAGAACAAGTCGTCAATTCACGAATTTATTGTAAAAAAATAATAGATCCTAGTTCGCTGGCTAAAAAATATTCCAATGTCTAATAAACTTCGAATTGAGTTGATTGTAGAATTAAATATTAGTAATCTAACATTCATAAGATTGATCTTGTGTGTGATCTACAGATATAAGAATAAACTTTATGCTACCGCGCGTATTTTTGCTTCTTCGATTAGACATAAAAGCCGCTCAGGAGATAATGGATATTCATTTATCTTGACGTTAAAAGGCTTCAGCGCATCTTCAATAGCAGATATTACACAAGCTATACCCGGTATAGTGCCTCCTTCACCAGCTCCCTTAACGCCAAGAGGATTCAGAGGGGAGGGAGACTCCATATGCGTTATATGAATTTTTGGCATTTCTGTAGCTAATGGGAGCAGATATTCTCCCAAATTTGTAGTTATTGGCTGACCAGTATCTTGGTCAAACTTCATATGCTCAAAAAGTGCATTTCCAATGGCGTGGACAACACCACCAATGATTTGTCCATTTACTAATGCAGGGTTGATGACAGTGCCACAGTCATGCGCAACCCAGTAATTGAGAAGTGTTACTTCGCCTGTATGAATGTCGACCTCAACCTCCGCCACGTTTGAACCATTGGCATACACAGCTCTCTCAGTTGTGTGATAGGCCGTAGATTCAAGACCAGGTGAAAACCCCTGTGGAACATTAACCATAACTCCTGCAACTAATTTTTTTGCTAAATCTGCAAGACTTATCTTCTGATCCGGCATTGACTTTAAGAATAATATTCCAGCATCAATATGGACTTCATTTTCAGATACATTAAAGTGTTCTGCGGCGAGTTTAAATGCTTTTTGACGAACAGCTTGGGCAGCAAGAAAGACACTAGGTCCAGCAGTCGAAGCTACTCGACTTCCTACCGTAGAAAGAGCCATTGCAGATGCAATCGTGTCTCCAAGTTTTACCAATATATCGCTGGCATGAAGTCCAAATTGGTCAGCGGTAATCTGGGCAACAATTGTTTCAAGACCTTGGCCTTGAGAGCAGGAGCCCAGCTCTACGAAAACTTTTCCAGAGGGTAAAACTTTAACAGTGGCTCCCTCGTAGGGGGGTAAGCCACTATCTTCGTTATAACTTGCAATACCAATTCCACGGTAAACACCTTTTTGAGCCGCTTCTTTACAGCGAATTTCTAATTGTGAGTATTGGGATGCCTCAAGTACCATATCTAAACATCGAGCATAGTCTCCCGAATCATATTGAATACCTATCCCATTTGGAAGCTTTGCTCCAGTTAAATACGGAAATTGCTCCTTTTGTACGAAATTGCGTTGGCGTACTTTTATACGATCAAGTTTTAGTTCTCTTGCAATTGTATCCATCGTACGCTCAATTACGAAGGTGGCATTTGGTCTTCCTGCACCACGAATAGGCGTTGTAGGAACTGCATTTGTAAACATACAGTCTAGGCGAATATCAATTGCACCAATGGCATAAGAACCCGGAAAGGGAGCAACAGATGTCATACACAGTAAAAGTCCGTAAGGCAGATAGGCGCCATTATCGTGCGTACATACTGCTCGCATTCCAAGAACATGGCCATCAGATTCACAAGCCACCTCAACATCCCACCATTGATCGCGCTGTTGTGTGGTTGTTAGAAAATGCTCAAGTCGATCTTCGATCCATTTAATAGGGCGTTTTAGTTTTATTGCTAGTAATGTTGCAACTAACTCTTCTGGATAGTGGGCCGCCTTTGGTCCAAAACCACCCCCAACATCGGGTGCTATTACCCGAATAGCAACTTCTTCCCGTTCTAGGAACTGAGCCAGAAATCTTCTAACTAAAAATGGGGATTGTGTAGAGGTCCAAACCGTAAGCTGATCTAGTTGAGCGTCATGCTGTGCAATAACGCCTCTACATTCCATGGAATGTACTACTCCACGATGTTGATAATAAGATTCTTTAAATATATGGGGTGCTTTTGTAAAAGCTTGATCAATGTCCCCAAATTTCCAGGGCAGGGTCGCTGCCAGGTTGTCTGTAGAATTTTGATGAACTAGATGCGCATTAGCCATTGCCGCCTTCCGTGCGTCCATAACTACTGGAAGAGGTTCGTAGTCTACAACCACTAATTGTGCAGCATCCTCTGCAATATAGCGATTTTCAGCAACTACGACAGCAATTGCCTGTCCAACATAACATACCTCATCTAAAGCCAGCATGTATTGTGTTATTGGTTGTCGAATGAGTGGACTTGGATTTGCCAGTATCATCGGTTTAGCTGCAAGGGGGCCAAAATCCTTTAATTGATAGACTCCAATAACACCAGCTAAAGCTCGAGCCTGATCACAATCCACACTCCTAATAAATGCATGCGCCTCGGATGATCTTACAAACATAATAGCAAGTTGGTCAGGTAGATCTATATCATCAACGTATCGTCCTTTTCCTCGCAATAGGCGATCATCCTCTAATCTTTGAACGGGCGTACCAACGTTTTTAGTATGCATCTCATGCACCTCCATTGGTTGACTTATTATTAGCGATCTCAAGCGTTGCATTAACTATTCCTTGATAGCCAGTACAGCGGCAAATATTTCCTGAGATAACCTCTCTTATTTCTTGCTCGGTGGGATCTGATTTTTCTTCTAAGTAGGCGGTACAAGTCATTAGCATACCGGGTGTACAGAACCCACATTGCAGGCCATTTTGATTTTTAAAGGCTTGTTGTAAGGGATGAAGTGTACCGTCTGGTTGACTTAAACCTTCAACAGTTGTTACTTTCTGACCATGTGCTTGAACAGCGTACATAATACAGGATCGAATAGCTTGTCCATTTAAGTGAATCGTACAAGCACCACAGACTCCATGTTCACATCCAACATGAGTACCGGTAAGACCACATTCATGTCTAATAAAATCAGATAATGTCATACGTGTTTCGATCATCCGCTCAAAGATGACACCATTAATCTCTACTTGGATTTTTCTCGAGTCTTTCATATGTATATTTGGTTACCGTTGGTAAAGTGTAGAGTTGTTAAATTAAACTATTTCAAGCTCTGATGAGCACGCTGTGTAGCCTTATTTATTGCTCGTCGCAGGAGGGTAGATGCAATTTTTTTTCGATAAATGCCGGTTGTCTGAGCATCATTAGAAGCCTCTAAAAGAGAAATCTCATGATCAAGATGAGCAATTAAATCCTCGTGTAATCGGTTACCAATAACTGCTTTTTCAGCTTCAAAAAGACGAACTGGGGTTGATGCGACACCAATAATAGATATAGCGAGTCGTTTAATATTTTGATTTGAATCTAATGCAATTAAACACCCAACACCAGCAATTGCAAAATCTCCATGCCTTCTTGAAAACTCTACAAAGGCATACCCATGGGATTCGTGCCATGGAGAAATTTTTATTTCTGTTAAAAGTTCATCTTGTTCTAGGTTTGGAGTCATAAAGGAGATACCCCAATCACGAAAGTCAATGATTCGATCTCCTCGAACACTTCTTACTACGAGTTTTGCATCGTAGGCAGCGCATAATGCCGGTAGCTCTGAGGATGGGTCAAGGTGCGATAGGCTCCCACCAATCGTGCCTCGGTTACGAGTGGCGTAATGACCTACCCACTGAAGTGCTTCAGAAAAAATAGGGCACAGTTTTTTTAATTCCAAGTTTCGTTCAAGCGTGCGTTGACGAGTCATCGCTCCGATACTAAAAATCGAATCATCAAAATGAATAAAATCTAGCGTAGAAACTGTATTTAAATCGATTAAGTGATCTGGCATTACATAACGAAAGTTAAGCATTGGGCCTAGTGACTGTCCACCAGCAAGAATTTTTGAATTTTCTTTTTCAGCCAGAATTTGTAATGCCTCTTCGACACTAGACGGATCATGATATTTAAATGCAGCTGGCTTCATAGACCATTTTTCCCTGGGAGTATGCGTTTAATCAAATTTTTAAAGCTTGATATCAAAGCCATAAAAATTAGCCTCAGAACATCAATTGATGGTTGAACATCTTTTTGAGTAGACTCATTTATAATTAATTGAGAGTTGTCTCGAATAATTGTTGATGAATCTGATGCGGGTTTAATACGCTCTGAGTTTTCTGATAAATTTTTGTTATTAGATACTTGGTCAGAAATATTCTTTGCAAATTGATTGGTTAATTGTGTCGTAATTTCTTTAACAACTCCCATTCCACGTCCATATTGGGCTACCATTCCTGAAAGTTTAAGAGTTGTATGAACTTTAACTAAGGTTTGTAAGCCTTCCTCTACTAAGTCGAAGTTCATATCTACTAAAAACGTACCTCTTCCTTTTGTGTCTGAGCCTTTTACATAGAGTAGTCCAGATTTATCGGTGTGATTCAGATCTTTAAATTCACCATCACCTTTAAATTGTAATTGAACAGGTCCAACGCGTAAATTGACAAGCCCCTTAAAGCCTGATTCACCCAGTAACTCCTCAATGAGTGCCCCAGGCATACAAGGTACAGCAATTGATGGGGTGGTCATTATCTTCCAAACAAGCTCTTGATTGGCCGGGACAGTAAACTCATTATTAAATTCGAGTGCCATATATATGAATCCAAAAAAGCACCTATCATTCTGATAGATGCTTTATAAAAAATAATTAACGCTTTACGCTTCCTGCTGCTTCATACTTCCGACGAGAATCTTGAAAGTATGCCCAAACTGCTCGAACATTTTTATTACCCTGAGCTTCTTGTTTCTTAAAGAGTGCTTCATTAGCCATTCCACCTCGCTCTACAAGATAGCGCTCATCTTCAGGTGAAGAGGTATGAAAAACAATTTTATGTTTTTTGGCCCAATCTATCTTAATTTGCTCCTCTAACTCCATTAATGAGCGGCCATAACGCTCTGTATATTCAGCTCTGAGTTGCATGAGCATTGTTTGGGTTTCTTTTGGTAAAGCTCTGAATTTTTGACCTGTCATAAAGAACCCTGAGGCAAGGGCCCCACCATTACCTTTTGCTCCTGGGGGATTAACCATATGTACATGGCGAATCACTTCTTGAAGTTTGAAGGCATTTGATAAAACGATTGCCATATCACCAAATGCATCGATTGTGCCGCGATCCATTGCACTATACATTTCTCCAAACGGCATAAAAACTGGATTTGCTTCGAGCGCTTGGTAAAAATCAATTCGTGCTCCACCATAAGTACGTAAAGTTTTACCTTTAAGTTCACGAACTGAATTCATGGCTTGACGCGTTCCTGCTGGTGCATGCCCACTTATATGCGGCATTAAAAATACGATATCCTCTTTAGCAAGCTCAGCTTTCAAGTCTGGTTGGTTTTCCATGGTTTGAGTAGCTGCTTTTAGAGCAGCAACATAGTCATCACCAAAATTAAAAATTTGATCTAATACCATATAGTTTGGAAATTTAGCTGGAAAATAAGTGCTACTTACCCAAGCCATATCTGCAATTCCAGATTGAATTCCTGGCAGTGCATCAGCCCATTTGACTAAAGAGTCATTCCAAAAATATCGAACTACTATTTTTCCGCCAGAACGTTTTTCTACTTCACTACCCCACCATTTATGCATCTCACCAAACCATGACTTTTCTCCAACTGGAATGGCCATACGCCAAGTTTGTTGTTGCGTTTGTGCTGGCGCTTGTTGTGCCAGAATCGCATTTGATGATAACAATGTATATGCAGTAACTCCATAACAAATAGCTTTTAAAAATTTACGCTTCATACGCTTCTCCTTTAAAAATTAAATAACTACATTTCAATTGTTTGTCCTGCATACGACTTCCTACCAAAAAATAAATACGCACATTTAATAGAATTAATAATTAACTGAATAAATAATAATGTGAGTCCGAACGCAAATAAAAGTTTAAATGGCCAAAGTGGAAATCTATAGACTGCCAGGCGATATTCCATTATCTGCGTTGCCTGTATTCCGATATCCCAAGCCGATAAAGCTAAGTAACCAAATGCAAAGGCGGCGATTGTATTCCCGAATAGATCTAAAAGACATTTATATCTTGGGGATAACTTATCGGTTGCAAATGTTACATTTACATGTCCCTTATCTAACGCAACAAGGGCAACACCAAAATAAACACAGATAACTAATAATGCTTCTACTAGTTCTAGAGCGCCAGGAAATGGAATTAATAGCTTTCTTCCAAAAGTATTAATAAAAATCACAATTGTCATTATGACAAGCGGCGTCGCAATCAGAAAAGGGACTACTTTTCTAAAGAGTCTTTCATAAGCAATTATAAAAGCTTCCATAACATGATCCTTTCAAATTCTATTCAAAACCGCGATGACTTCATTAACTCTGGAAGCCACAATGAAATTTCAGGAAAGACGATGAGAATACCAACTGTGAAAAGCATCACGCCGACAAATGGTAATGCCCCCATAAAAATATCTCTTAGTTCAACAGTGTCTCCTAAAGCTCCCTTCATTACGAAACAATTCAAACCTAAGGGTGGAGTGATTGCGCCAATTGCCATCATCAAAGTTACTATAACTCCAAACCAAATAAGGTTACCATCCATAGAAACAATAATAGGAGCTAGTACCGGCATAGTGAGAACCATCATAGAAATAGCATCGATGAAGCAACCCAGAACCAGATATAAGATCACAATAGCAAACATAAGTAAATAGAAAGGCATTTTTAAATCTACAACCCAGTTAGCTAAGATAGTTATAACGCCGGTACTGGAAAGAAAGGTGGCAAAGATAAATCCAGCACCTAAAATTAAAAAAATCATAGCACTAACAATAGCGCTATCTTCAGTCGCTAGTCGAATTAATTCAAAATTTAATTTTCCACGCATCCAAATAATTATTAAAGCACCTACCACACCCACAGCTGCAGCCTCGTCTGGGGTGGCCCATCCAGAATAAATTGAGCCAATTACAGCGATAATAAGTAGTAGAGCTGCCCAAAGACCTTTTAAGGAGTCAAATTTAGCTTTCCAAGATGTATCAAGATCAATTGCTATTGGCGCCATATCTGGTCGTAACCAGCAAAATACTGTAATAGAGAGTGCCATTACGACAGCAACCAGGATTCCTGGGATGATACCAGCGATAAATAATTGACCGATTGAGGTCTCAGTTAAGATCCCGAAAAAAACTAGTAAGATACTCGGCGGTATAAGAACATCTAAACAACCAGCAGACGCTACAACCCCAACTGCAAGCCTTTTATTATAATTTGCTCGAAGCATTTCTGGAACAGCTATTTTTGAGAAAACTGCAACCTCAGACAGACTTGATCCAGAGACAGCCCCAAAAATTGCTGATGAATAAACTGTAGCCACTGCAAGTCCCCCCGGAGATCGACCGAACCAGGCTTTAGCCGCACTGTAGGCGTCCCTTCCTAAGTCAGCATAAAAAGCTAAGGTTCCCATCAGAATGAATAAGGGAAGGGATGCCAGTGTAAAGTTAGATGTGTAAGAAAATAATCCGGTAGGGATAAATTTAAATGCTGCATCTATCGGGTAAATAGTTAGAATACCTCCCAATCCAACGACGGTCATAGCGTAAGCTATTGGAACTCTTAAAAGTATTAATACTATAAAAATAATACTGCCTATGATTCCAACTTGAAGATTTTCCATTTTCTTAATTGAGCCTTAGATAGATTTTTATGAGGTCATCTGATGGGTTACAAAAAACTAGTTTTGCTCTCGAAGCCAGTCATGAATAAGTTGCATTGACTTTATAGGCTCTTCCATTAAAAAAAAGTGGCTACATTCTTCAAAGATCGATACTTTTGCATGTGGTAAACGGTCGATCATCCACTGCGTGCTCATCATAGAACAAATTGGATCTAGCCCACCAGCCATGATAAGAGTTGGCGTTTTAATTGATCCTAGCCAGGAAGTCGAATCAAAATTTAGAACACCATTAGCAAGATTTACATATGATTCTCGATCTCTCGACTCGTCAGCAAGTAGGCGCTCAACTTTCATGACCTGTTCTTGTTGTTCATTAAAAAATTTTGAAGAAATAAAATATGGTGATGACAATCGAGTCCACTCTTCCCAGCTTCTTCCCCAAAGAACTAAGTCTCGCATATTCTCGATTAAGCGTTTACCCAATGGATCAAGTTTTGCTAATGAAGCAGTCAGGATCATCGACTTAACACGCTTGGGCTGCATCCGGACCATCTCTTGTACAACAGCACCACCCATCGATCGCCCAACGACATGGCAAGCGTCAATATTTAATTTATCCAGTAATTCAAGAGTGGATTCCGCCAAATCTACCATACTCAATCCTTTATGAGCTGGGAAACTTCGTCCAGCACCAAGATTATCAAAAGCTATTACACGATAATCATTTTTAAACTTTTCAATATATGGCATCCAAGCTGTATGATCTCCAGCTAATCCATGAATAAATAGAACTGGTTCGCCGCTGCCAACATCAATGTAGTGTAATTTTGAATTCATGTGGTGTCCCGAAAGATTAATAAAGCCCGCTTGATGAAGATTTGAGAAGCTGCTGCTGATTTATTCCAAACCGATCAGCAAGCCAATCCGCTAGTATCTCTTGACCAATAGTAGGGTTATCATGTTGGCAATGCTCTGCACCAGTTTCCTCTTCGGACAGCAATCGCAGTGTGACATCGATATTTTTTGATTTGGCGTAGTCATATACCTTATGTGATTGTGAAACTGTCAGTACGTCGTGCCCACCGTGCATGACTAAAAATGGACATTTCATATTTTCAAGGTGACCATCAAGACTAAAGTCACGCGCTTTTTCCATAGCGGATTTCATGGATGGCCTTCCAAAAACCCACTTAATGTGTTCCGCAAGTCCATGATCTTCTCCAGCGTTTTCCCAGAGATCAGTAATAGCCCATACGGCTCCATGAGCAATACAAGCAGCTAATCGGTGTTCATAACAGCCCGCTCTAGCAGCATAGTAGCCTCCAAGGCTTGAGCCAGCGATTGCAATACGATTCGGGTCGATATCCTCGCGGGCAATGAGCCAATCAATACATTTCCCGATTGGAACTTCTGTATCTGGTCTATTGGGTACACCGAATCGACGTAACGTCCCTCCTTGTCCGGGACCGTCAATCATTAGAACCGCAATACCCCGCTGAAGAGCGCCATGCGCTTGCATGAACCACATTTCATCTTTAATAGAGTCAAGTCCACCCATGCAAATAAGTACAGGTTGTTTTTTTTCAGGAAATGGCGCTTTTACGAAATAGCCGCAAAGTGAAACACCATTTTCGTATGGAATATCAACTGCTTCACCTGGGGGATTTAGATTACTAATAAAACGCTTACTACAAGCCTCCATTTGCTCAAAAGTTTTGAGGCGTCTGGGATCATCAGGTTTTAAAAAGAACTCAGCTTGCCGGTAGTAATCTGCTGCACGTAAAAAACAGTTCATTGCAGTTCGTACATGATTACTTTTCTCTGACTCTAATCCTCTTAACCAATTACGGTCACCAATATGTTTCCACTCCTTATGCCAACTTTCAAGATCTCCAGGAATCATTTTGCTAGCAGCTTGAAATATTTCACTGACAGCTCCGCCGCCTTCTTGCGTTTCGCCAAGTCCTCGTCGAAATTGATATGCTAACCAGGGGTGTTCTGGCCAATGATGCCATCCATAGGGTTCATAATGGGGAAGTCTATTCGCAGTAATTTTTTCTATTAGGTTATCTTGCATTCATACGTCTTTCAATAATCCAATCATGCGGTTGATATACAGTAAAACCACTAAAATTTTTACACACCAGTTACAAGCAATGCGTCATTATTTTTATTCCTTGATAAGAACACCTAGAAAAAAAATTGTCAAGTTAGTAATACTACCTAATTACTTAATTTGTGATGTTCTTTTAAATCCAATTTTCTAACTAGGACTCAATAAAAAATTTATTTTTTAAAAACCAGATTATTTTGCTTGCTAGAGGATTAATTTTATGCATAATTAATCGATTAAAAATAACTCATCCTTGGCATGGAGAGATTAATACTTTTCAATTGAATTTTTATAGCTTAATGCACGCTTTTTTAAGAGTATCGTTTCATAACAAT
>RFMZ01000177.1 GCA_009927445.1 Betaproteobacteria bacterium | reverse complement strand
TCCCACCGCCCCGACCATTGAAAAAATAGACTTTACAGATTCCCATTTCATGATAACTAGGGTGCCGTAATGTTTATTTCAATCAGCAAAGAAGGTTTGATAATAGCCAAAGAAATTTGGCAACTGCTTTCATCGAAAATTCTGTAGCATGACTCTCCAAAAATGAGTAGCCTAATTATTCGGGGTCATTTGTTGGTAATGACTGATTAGAAACAAACGCTTATAATTACTCTACTGCCCATAGCTCAGATGGATAGAGCAACGGCCTTCTAAGCCGTAGGTCGCACGTTCGAATCGTGCTGGGCAGGCCAAAACTTTAAGATTTGTATTAGTTTATAAATCTAATAAAAAATATAAAATTAATTTAAAAGAGCTTTTTGAAAATCTTCAGCTGTTACTTCAGCTTGGCGCAATAATCCGTTGACTGTGCCAACTTTGACTTCTTTGTGGTTTGGTACGACACAACCTTTTCCACCACGTTTCATCATAATATGGCTACCAGATTGCCTTGCTACTTGAAAGCCTATTTTTTCTAGTGCACGAACGATATCTTTACCAGAGAGACCTGGAAATTTAGGCATGAGCTATGTCAAAAGTTGTTACTAATGGATGAACATTAAAAGTCATTGGAAACTCTTCCAAATAAAGAGAGGTAGCTTCTTTTAAATTAGCAATTGCCTCATCAACAGTTTCACCTTGAGTAGTTGTGCCAGTTTCAGGATTTAGGGCAATATACCCACCTTCTTCAACTGGACTTAATATAGCTGTAAGTAACATTAGAGCTCCTTTTCTTAAAGTAAATATTATGCGCTCAATGATTGATTTGAGCAAATAGTAGCCTTTTAGATAATAGGTAATTATCCACACGGTATGAGAAGCCCAAGGTCGCACGTTCGAATCGTGCTGGGCAGGCCAAATTAGGATTTCAAAAACCATAAACCTACAAATGTCAATTGAATGGTTTTAAAATCAATAGCATAGACTTATAAATCATCTAGGAAATGCAATGGCAAGTTTAATCACAATTGATCCTGCAGTTTGTCATGGAAAGCCTTGTATTCGAGGCATGAGATATCCTGTCGAAGGTATTCTCGAATGGTTAGCAAGTGGCATGACTATTGAAGATATTTTAGGCGACTATGAGGATCTTCAGCGTGAAGATATTTTGGCTGCCTTGGCCTATGCTGCTCGCTTAACTCATATTAAAAGAGTCGAACGCATCGCTGCATGAAGTTTATCGTTGATGCCCAATGACCAAGGAAGTTTGTCATTTGGTTAAATGAAGCAGGGCATGATGCGCTTCATACATTAGATTTGCCAAAAAAAAATCTCACGTCAGACATGGAGTTAACTGAATTTGCAGTCTCCCAAGGTCGAATCGTTATCAGTAAAGACGATGACTTTGTGCAGGCTTACTTGATCAACGGAGAGCCATCTTTGTTACTCATTTCAACGGGAAATATTAGCAACCTCGCACTTGAAGTCTTGATTAAATCAAATCTACAGTTAATATCAGATGCTTTTTTACAAAGTCGTTTCGTAGAACTAACTTTCAACTCGATAGTTATCCACGAATAGAGTTTAGATTTACGGTCTAAGAAGCTCAAGTTCGCACGTTCGAATCGTGCTGGGCAGGCCACTACCAAATGGTCTGTACCGGACACATGGTTTACACTATGTACCGAGCACATACTTTACACTTCTTCCCTACTTATAGCCTAATAATTACAAGTTCTTTTTAATTAGTTGAATAGGGCTCAAAGAACCTAGTTTAAAATAGAATCAATGAGAAAAACTCCAAATGTCGACTGATAAACTTTATCTAACTCCTTTTAAGAATGCGCTTGCCAGGCTTCAAGAGGGTTATGCACGCTATCAACAAGATATTAAAGATAACCAAATTCGGGATGGATTAATTCAAAGATTTGAATTTACTTATGAAATAAGCCATAAGATGCTCAAACGTTATCTTGAAAGAACTTCGCCAAACCCTGAGCAGTTCGACTCCATGCCGTTCGCTGATTTGATCCGAAGCGGCAATGAACAATCCTTACTTTTAAGTGATTGGAATAAATGGAAGATATTTCGAGAAATGCGAGCAAAATCAAGTCATACTTATGACGAAGACATTGCTCTAGAAGTGGTATCCGTCATCGTAGACTTTATTGCAGAAGCAAAAGTACTTTTAGAGCAACTTCAAAAGAGAAATGTCTAAAATTCATCCTCCCGTAGAGGTTAGTTCTTCAGAGTGGAAAATTATTGAAGAAATTTTAATGACGATTGTTCCTGATCAAGAAGTGTTAGCCTTTGGCTCACGAGCTAAGTTTTTAGCAAAACCATACTCCGATTTAGATCTTGCTTTAAAAGGTGAGATACCTTTAATTTTGAACTCATTAGCCGATCTTAAGGACGCTTTTTCTAATTCAGACCTTACCTTCAAAGTTGACATAGTCCAATGGGAAACTATTTCTGAAGATTTTCGGGAAATCATTAGCAAAAATAGTGTTTTGATTAAAAAATCTTTATAAATAAAAATAATGCTATTTAAATTACTTAACTACATTCAAGAGATTCTTTCAAGGGTAATCCCCTCAAGGGTCGCATATAACGAATTTTTAGCGGCGAAATCTAAAATAGCCTTAACTTGTTCTAATTTGATACCAGGAAATATTTCAGTAAATTCTTGAGCGGTTATTCCATCGTCAAGATTTTCAAAAAGTGCTGCGATGGGTACTCGCGAGCCCACAAATACCAAGGATCCGCTGACGCGTTCTTTAGTGCTTTCTACAGCAGGGCAGATTAACCAGTTGATCATTTTCTAAATTCCTAGAATAGAGCTTATTATGCTACCAAACATTGAATTGAGCAAATGATAGCCTTTTTGTTAATTAGTAATTAACTATCCCACGGTCTAAGAAGCCCAAGGTCGCACGTTCGAATCGTGCTGGGCTGGCCATAAGTTATCCTTTTGCTTTGTACTGTAGAGGAAAGGCTAAAGGGTCTCTGATGGAATCAATAGATAAATCGATATCTAAGTTTGGCCAGTAGATATGTTTTTCAGATGGCCATTCCACTTCACAAAGTTCCTTAATGGTTACATCCTTAAACCAAGGAAAGTTCTCAAAAGAAAGAAATAGTTCTTCAGTTGGCAATAAAAGCCAAAAACCTTGCGATGAAACCTGTGTGATTTCAATCAGAGAAGTGAGTGTTCCAAGCATTTGTAATTTCCTCATAATGAAGAATAACTAATTTTTTAACGGCATTAATTTGCTGATCAGATAACCCATAATTTACAGCAATTATGACCTCAGGTGTTAGCCAAAACTTGGCTTCCCCATCAGCATGGCTAACGTGAACATGAATCCGAGGCTCTTCTCTTGAAAAGAAGAAAAACCTGAAGCCATCTTCTTTAAAGATTGTTGGAGACATTGCTTATTATAAGCTTCAAATATACTTATTAAATGAATGTGGCCATTCATTATTAAAAGAGTAACCAATTCTTAAGTTATTGTTTCAACGAGTTTTTCACGCCTTCTAAGCCCAAGTTCGCACGTTCGAATCGTACTGGGCAGGCCAAAATTACCCTAAACTTGCTCTTTTATGAATTAATTAGCATAATTGAAGTATGAAGCCATCTGAAGCCCTGAATAAAAATAGAGTTCAAATACGACAAATAGTTGCATCTCATCACGCTAGCAATGCGCGTGTTTTTGGCTCGGTAGCTAAAGGGGAGGATACTAATCAAAGTGATTTGGATATTTTGATTGACCCTACAAATGAAACTACTTTGTTTGATATTGGAGCTATTCGTAGAAAGTTAAAAGATCTTCTTGGTGTGACTGTTGATGTACTAACTCCTAATTCATTGCCCGACCACTTTCGTGAGGAAGTAATAGCAAGTTCTGTTCCTGTATGACTAGACATCCACATAGGTTGGATGACTATCTAAAACATATAGTTCAGGCCATCGAAAAAATAGATTCTTATTTAGAAGATTGTGATCAATTAGCTTTTAGCTCCAATACATTGATTCAAGATGCGGTTATTAGAAACTTTGAAATTATTGGGGAGGCATCTAAAAATATTGAGCGCCTTTACCCGGACTTTATAAAAACTCACTCTGATATTCCATTTATAGATGCCTATGAAATGCGAAATGCTTTATCCCATGGATATTTCAAAGTAGACTTGGATATTCTTTGGAAAACAATTCAAGTCAATTTACCTGATTTAAAAATTCAAATCGATCAACTAGTAAATAGGTAACACTTGGTTTACCACGGCCTAAGAAGCCCAAGGTCGCACGTTCGAATCGTGCTGGGCAGGCCACGATTCACAAATTAGTTCACTAAATTGATTGTGTCCGTTGAGGACCAGATTGACTACCTTGAAGACCGTTCATGAGTGGGGCTGATCTCACCGTGGGAGATCCTGTGGGGCTATGCTTTGTTGGGTAGTATCTAGTTAAGGGACGGTTGAACTCTGGCCTATTAGAGGCCGAAGGTTGGAGGTTGAGTGGACAGCGCAATGAAATAAATACCATGTCAGTTATGGCCTTCTTAATTTGTGGATTAGCAAATAGTTGTTGTTCAATAACATCTTATGGGAGAAGGCCACCACCATTTTTTTAAATACCTAACTAACGATACCTCATTTAATTTGATAAACAGCTAATGAACCACTAACCTCAAATCCTACCAATAGTAGCGGAACACCTGTTGGACTGTCGGATGCTGAAATAAACTTTAAACCCTCGGGTGATATATCTCCAGTATTCGTCGCATCAGTTGTATTTCGAATGTACTGCACAAATTTTGGTTTCAAGGGGTTTGTTACTTGGTACATCATGATGCCACTAGAACGCTCTAAACCAATAAAAGCAAATGTTTCATTACCAACTTTTCCAACTACAATATTTTCAGGTTCAGGTCCTTTGTCATCCATACGATCTTTTAAAGCAAAGAGTAATGATGGCGTCGCATCGTTATAGACTGTTAGCTCAAAGTCGGCACCCGATCAAATACTTGAGCCCCTGTATCCGCATCCCAAATGGAAAATGAACGAGCACCATAGGTATACAACTTGTCATATCTTCCTGAGGTGGTATTGACTCCCACAGGAGTTCCATTGGCCGTCTTGACGATGTTCAAACGCGCCAACTCTGTACTGACAGTACTTGGAAAGATCGTAGTATCTAGGCCGGGGCTGGATACAATGGCGCTCACACGGGCTGATTCTTTGGCAGCAGTCTCAATGTAATCATCTTTGTTATCCCCTTCATTCCCAGTCAAGAAGTAGGTTTTCCCTGCAACGGTGAAGCTGGCCACCCCATCAGGCATATAGTAACCATAGAGGTTGGCATAATTTTTGAGCGTAGGCGCGGCGCACACGGAAGCCGAAGTACAGGTGGTGTAAGCGGTCTGGTCATTTGTCCAAATTTTGTTCTTGCTTTGGCTAAAATCCTTGACTCCCAATGCGTAAATTTTACTGATTCGGGAGTTGGTCAGATCAACCACCGCCACCGCGTTTGCCTCTTGCAATGTCACAAAAGCGGTTTTACTGTCTTCCGAAATAGTTACATATTCTGGTTCTACGTCTTGAGAAAATGTGGCCCCTGGTCGCACAATGCGAACACCAGAGGGCAGTTCGCTGGCACGTGAGCCTCCAGCGTTAAAGTCGGTGAAGCCCAATGTGGTTGCACTAGTAGCGGGTTGTTCATTGTTTATAGTAATGATGGAAATGGAGCCCTCAGCATCACTGATACTTGTGGCGGAATTTTTCAATGGCTCGCCCTCGTTGGCTACAACTAAATACTTACCATTGGGTGAAAAAGCCACGCCATCGGGTAAGGCCCCAACAGTAACTTTTCTTATAAATGTGGCCACACCATTGGAGTCCAGGCTATAGAAAGCAATTACGCCACTTTGATTTTTTATAGAGTTTGCTACTGCAATAGCTAACAAGTTTCCTGTTATGTCTAAGCTTTGGACACCTCCAGCGGTAAAGTTAGAATCATTAACGTGAGTAGCAACATTCACTGGTGTTCCTAGAGATAAGTTTTGGGTAGTTACAACTTCATTATTATTCGCTGGCGTAGTTTTCATAGCGGTGGTAGTCAAGGCAGATAAGCTGACACGAGCAAAAGATGTCGGGTTATTTGTCAATGGCTCATCAATGGTGATGAAGGCCGACTTGCTCAACTTGTGATAGGAAATAATTTCCGCATAAAGTCGTGTGGTTCTAGATGAACTACCTTCAGTTGTATTTACGGAGGTTCCACCAGCACTATAACGCCCTACCAATGACATGCGTGGTAAGCCTGATAGGGTTGCCATTTGCCCCTTCAAATGTGTACGAGCTTGTGCTTCAGTAGGTGCGGCTGCTAATGCAGCAGTAGTAACTAGAGTACTCAAAGGGTCAGTATCCCAAGAGCTAGGTGTTTTTGCAGTAGTACTTAACTTAGTTTTGTCAATTGTTATTCCGTTGTCGGGATTTCCATCGGCATCAATTGCTTGAAGAAAACGCGCCATATAAACTACTTTAGTATCGTCTTCTGAACTTGCACCAGCTAGATCTACTGGGGTAATCATACTTGAAGCAGTAACAGAAGGAAGTGATATATCATTGATCCAAAAAGTTATTGTCGAGCCAGCCGAGTATGAAAATGTTCCTGACGCATCTGTAGTACTTGAAATGCCACTACTTGTTGTATAGTTCATACCCCCGACAGGAGCATCTACGAATACTCCAGTTAAAGTCGGTGTGCTAACTGTGATAACGCTTGTTGGAGAAGAACTAACAACTGTTGAAGAAGAACTAACACCTGATGTCGAAGAATCTCCAACGCCGCAAGCAGAAAGTTGTAACAGCGTTAAAACTAGTGTAAAAGTTGAAAACTTCATATTTCTGCCTCTTTAGTTATTAGACAGAATTACGATAGAGATTTACTGTTACAGAATTATTACGTTATAAGTGAAATAATAAATTTATTTTAATTTGTGAAAAAAATTCTATTAGAGAAAGGATATCGACCGATATCATTAGGCCCCGCTAGATTCAAATTCGAGATACTCAAATCAATATAATAAAGGGTAGTTTTTTCGATTGCCCAATCTCTAAATAGAAAATAAAATACATATGTTTGGTTGGACGCTTGTATCGATTCAAAGTTAAATTAATCCAGCTGCTTTTTCCAATGATGCGGAGTCGTGTCAAACACGACTCTAGTGCACGATGATGCCATTCCTGTCCTACCATTCGACTATACGAGTAGTTCATTTGTACAGGATCAGCATCTAATTACGTACCGGTTGAATTCTGCGTGATCGCACGCCCTCTTAGACGCAAGTTGAATAATACTTTCCTCTTGTAGTTTTTTACGTGCCTAAGGAAGTTTTTCCAAAACATGCTTTTCGCTTGGTAGTTTCCTTTGCGTCAAGTGATGATGGCGAAAATAAATTATTCTTGTGCTTATGATTGAAATAATTTAATATTTTAATTTGTTAATTTTTGAATGTACAAAGAAAGGAATAGCTCTATGGGATTATTTGATGCTTTTAAAAGTGAACCACCAAAACTGTCACCACGTATGGCGTTGACTTTGGGTCTTTTATACATGATGGCCTCTGATGGTGAGATTGAGGCGGAAGAAATAGGCCAATTGCAATCTGTTGTGGGACGTGACCAAGACCTCATCAACAATGCAGTCAAGTACCTTCGAAGCGTTAAGTATGAGCAATTTTTAACGGAGGCCGCCGCCCTCCTCAACGAAAGTCAGAAGCTTTGCTTGCTCATCAACATGGCTGACTCACTCCTTTCAGACGGAAGGGCTGAACAGTCAGAACAGCAAGCTTTTGGTAAAGCGTTGACCCAGTTTGGAATGACTGAGGATGGCTTCAAAGTTTATTTTGAAACCCTGGTAATCAAAAATAACCGCTCAGTTTTTAACTGATCTAAAGTTCGATTAAAACCGTTTGAAAAAATCAGAGACTAAGTAATCCTGTCCTACCATCTCGACGATAGGAGTGGTCGTGTTTAGGATCAGAGTCTAGTTATGTACCGGTTGAATTCTGGCGTATTAGAAGTCGAAGTTGCTCCGTGGGGTTAATGAAATTTTAGATCACGCTCTTATTTTCACCAAAATGAAGCAGAAGTAAAAAAATTTAATCTTGAGAAGGGATAGTGGGGAATTACTAATTACCAGTCATATTGATGTTTTTAAAGCCCTACAATTATCGTCAGGATATAAGCGGCCTTCGCGCTCTTGCTGTTCTTTTAACAATTGGATATCATGCCTTTCCTGAATTTATATCGGGTGGCTTTGTAGGGGTAGATATCTTTTTTGTAATCTCAGGCTTTCTGATCACAAAAATTATCTTAGAGAACCTAGAAACTAATACTTTTAATATTATTGACTTTTATAGTCGCAGAATACGGCGTATCTTTCCAGCCCTACTGCTACTTTTAATTGCTTGTTATGGAATCGGGTGGTTTGTGATGTTTGCCGATGAATATAAGAGACTAGGTGGACACATTGCTGCCGGCGCAGGATTTATACAAAACTTAGTCTTAATCCAAGAAACAAGTTATTTTGAAAAAAGTATAGATACAAAGCCGTTAATCCATTTATGGTCACTTGCGATCGAAGAGCAATTCTACCTATTCTGGCCATTAGTTATTTGGACTTTATACAAAAAAAATAATTTAATCATCGGAGTCATCATTTTTCTTGGAAGTTCTTTTCTATTAAAC
>RFMZ01000247.1 GCA_009927445.1 Betaproteobacteria bacterium | reverse complement strand
TCTATCGTAATATCTTTATCGTAATTCCTCTACCCGGTTACTAATGTTTCATTTGTAAGATAATTATATTATCTTACAAAATATAAGCAAATTTAATGCCACTTCTTGAACAAACAGCCGATTTAGGAATCTTTTACCAAGTTGATAATCATACTGATCCTTGGACTAATCCAGAAACCATCATTTTCATTCATGGATTTACAGAAAATGTAGCTGCTTGGTATGCATGGGTGCCCCACTTTTCTCGAAAATACCAAGTGGTTCGATATGATCAGCGTGGTTTTGGCCAAAGTTTACCCACTAAGGGGCCACTCGAATTGACTACCCATCTTCTGATCAACGATCTTCAAAATGTGATCGAGCGGGTCAGTCCTCATCAAAAAGTTCATCTAGTTACGGGTAAAAGTGGTGCGATGACGGGTATCGAAATAGCGCGCACACTACCTCAAAAGATTCAAAGCCTTTGCATGATCAGCCCTGCTATCAAAGCCCCTAACATCGATGGCTGGATTGCACATATGCAAGAATTCGGTTTGGCAAGTTGGGCGCGCTGGACTATGGGCAATCGACTAGGAAGCAAAATGCCAACTAAAGGTCACGAATGGTGGATCAACCTCATGGGACAAACCCCAACAAAGACTGCTATCGCATACCTCAATTGGGTGGCTAGTATTAATCAAGAACCGCATCTCAAAGAACTCACTATACCAACACTCATTGTTGGCAACGATACTGCGCGCCGAGGTTTTGCAGAATTTAATCGCTACGTCCAGCAAATACCAAACGGCCAATTAGAAATGATTCTGGCTGATGGCTACCACACTGGAGCAGTTGCCCCAGATGATTGCGCAGCAGTCGTCAAAGCTTTTATTGCCAAGCACCCTCTAGACTCCTTATAAAGAACATACAGATGCTAATCCTTGACTCAACCCTTCAAAGTTTTACTTTGTCTTTGTATGCTCAGTTTCGGTGCAAACTCCATCGGGGCCTATCCCGATCGCCCAATTCGACTCATAGTTCCATCTGGAGCCGGCGGAATTACCGATAATTTGGCAAGACACCTCGTCACCCAATTAACACCACTGCTGGGTCAACAAGCTTTTGTCGAGAATAAACCAGGTGCTAGCGGTATATCAGGCACGCAATTCGTGGCAAACGCACCAGCCGATGGCTATACCCTGCTCATGGTCTTCCCTTCCCATGTTACCAATCCAAGTTTATTTGCTAAATTACCCTACGATAGTGTCAATCTTTTGAACCAATTGCTCTTGTAAGCGTTGTCTCTCTGGTTTTAGTCGTACCTAAAAACTCCCCAGCAACCCATCTAGATTCTCTCATTGCCTATGCCAAAGCAAATCCAAGTAAATTAAATTTTGGCAGCGTTGGCGCTGGTAGTCTTGGCCATCTTGGTGCTGAACTATTTAACACGATGACAAATACCAGTATGACCCATATTCCTTATAAGGGTAGCCCACAAGTAATGACGGCCCTTATTTCTGGAGAAATTCATATGTATTTCGTGGCATCTGCTAGTAGCGCACTGCCACAATTCAATCTAACCAAATTAAGGCCCTCGGGTTAGTGGTAAAGATCGTCTGGCAATCCTACCGGATACCCCAGCAGTTAATGATGTTGTAAGAGGCTTTGAAGTCTTGGGTTGGAATGGTATCTTGGCTCCCACAGGCACGCCTAAGTCGATTGTCGAAAAACTCAATACCTGATTAATCAAGTTGTCAGCTC
>RFMZ01000165.1 GCA_009927445.1 Betaproteobacteria bacterium | reverse complement strand
ACCCTATTATTACCTCTGACTTTAATTGGCTGCCAGTCAATGCCGCCAAATGCTAGCCTTGATCCAGATAATACATCCTATAAACGGATGATCACTCAAGGCAAAGCAGATAAAATTCTCGTAAATAATGTCTACGATTGCCCAAGGCACAATCCGAAAAATGAATATTCGTCAAAGTGCTGTCGGTCAAATTACAGCGACTGATGGAACAGTGATCACGGTCCCAGCTGAAACCGCTCTTCAAAAAGGTCTTGGGCCAAAAAGCTTTGATCTTTATAACGAGTGCAATCAAGTTACTCCAAAAAACTCCTCTGAAGTAGTGACCGATAAAGTCCCCGTCATTGAAATAGACCACGACGGTGAGGTAATTACTGGTTTTATTGTGGCAGATAATTATTATGAAATGTGGATTAATAACCAACTCGTTTCAGTCGACAATACACCCTACACGCCATTTAATTCTGCCATCGTAAAATTTAAAGTAAAGCGGCCCTACACCATCTCCTTCTTGATAGTAGACTGGGATGAGCACTTGGGACTGGGTATGGAAGAATTTCCAAAACCTGTTACACCAACAACTACCCAATGGTACCCTGGCGATGGCGGACTGATCGCAAAATTCTCAGATGGTACGATGACCGACTCTAGCTGGAAAGCCCAAACCTTTTTTATTGGCCCACTGCATGATCCAAAAGAAGTCGTCGAAAAAGGCAATATCCACGACACACCAAATCTTGGCGGCCGTACCCACCCCTTTTCGCGCAAGCCAACTTGTGAATTCAAGTGCTATGCGGTTCATTACCCCATTCCAAAAAACTGGCAATCTAGCCGGTTTAATGATACCAATTGGCCAAGAGCCTGGGAATTTACGGATCAAGAAATCGGCGTGAATAATTTGCAAGCTTATACGCGTTTTCCAGAATTGTTTCAAGATGCCAGGTGGATCTGGACCCAAAATTTAGTATTAGATAATGTCGTTATTGCTCGCAAAACTGTCAAGTAATAGCTTCTAGATGATCTACGTATCTATTACTTTTACATCACTTAAACAAACCAACTTAATGGCTACCCTATTACATAATTGGGTAGCCTGAACTTTTCCCCGAGCCTTTTCTTGACCTTTTTCTTGAATTTTTTCTTGACTATGCAATTTGCGTATGATGTTTTTGATTTGATCACCAATCAGGCATCAACAATACGATGCATATCACCTCATTACTCAAGCACGATACCAGCTTGGGTAATAATTTTATTCCACCGAGATATTCATTTTTTAAAAATTGCCCAAATTGCTCGGCAGAACCAGGCATGGGGTCTGCCCCCTGCGAAATCAACTTATCCTTAAATTTGGGGTCAGCTAACACAGACTGTAATTCTTGATTAAGTCGATTTCTAATCACTACCGGTAAATTCGCAGGTCCAATTAAGCCGTACCAAGTTGCCATATCATATCCAACTAGACCAGACTCGGCAATAGTTGGAATATTTGGCGCGGCTGCAGATCTACTCGCAGTAGTAATCCCTAAAGCTCTTAAATTATTCGCCTTTACTTGTACTAAGGCACTGGGCAAATTAGGAAAACTCATATCAACCTGCCCAGAAATTAAATCTGGCATTGCGCTTCCAGTGCCTTTATAAGGGATATGTACAAGGCTAATCTGTGCCATACGTAAAAACAACTCAGCCGATAAATGAACCGATGTGCCATTACCCGAAGATGCAAAAGTTAATTTACCCGGATTCGCTTTAGCAGCACTAACTAACTCAGCAATATTTTTATAGGGTGAACTCATCGGCACAACTAACATATTGGGTGCTAAAAAAACGCCGCCTATCGGAGTAAAGTCTTTAATCGGATCATAATTAAGCTTTTTATAAAGCGATACATTAACGGCATGGCCAATCGAAGGAAAATATAAAACATATCCATCCGGCAATGCTCTAGCGACTGTTTCAGCCGCGATATTACCATTTGCACCAGCGCGATTTTCTACAACAACGGTTTGATTAAGCCGAGTCGATAATGCCGCAGCTAGCTCCCTCCCAACAGCATCAGCTGCACCTCCTGGAGAAAACCCCACGATTAATCGTATGGGTTTTGTGGGATATTTTGATAAATCTTGTGCAAAAGAGTTACCAATGAACATTATTAAAGTAATGAGTGCCAAGTGCAGGTAATTTTTAAATGACATATTTTCTCGCATCATCCTATTTTCTTTACATACTCCACAACAAGATTTCAATCACCCATACAAATTCTCTTCTGGATAATCAAAGTGGATTTAATAAAAGCCAATTTATGAACAACTCTTCATAGTCAATCTAACATACTTCAAATAATCCAGCAGCTCCCTGGCCACCACCAACACACATGGTGACAATCACATATTTCACTTTACGACGCTTACCTTCAATGAGTGCATGCCCAACCATCCTAGCGCCTGACACACCATAAGGATGACCTAGCGCAATAGCACCGCCATTGACGTTTAAATCTCATCAGGTATTCCCAGTTGATCACGGCAATAAAGGACTTGCACGGCAAAGGCCTCATTGAGCTCCCATAAACCAATTTCAGACATCTTCACACCAGTGCGCTCTAGTAATCGTGGTACTGCAAAAATAGGCCCAATCCCCATTTCATCAGGCTCACATCCAGCTACAGCAAATCCTCTGAAGATACCTAATGGCTCAATACCTCTTTGCTGCGCTAGCTTACCATTCATCACAACAACAGCACTTGCACCATCTGAAAATTGACTCGCATTACCAGCTGTTATCACTCCACCAGGTAAGGCAGAACGTATTTTACTTACCCCCACTCTATTCGTATCCGCTCGAATTCCCTCATCCTCTGCAACAGTCACTTCTCGCGTACTGAGTTGCTTAGTCTGTGGATCAGCCCAACCCATAGTCACTTGGATTGGCGTAATTTCGTCTTTGAATAAACCCGCATCCCTAGCAGCTGCAGCCCTTAACTGACTTCTTACGCCGTATGCATCTTGTAGGTCTTTGCTGATGCTATAGCGCCTAGCAACCTGCTCTGCAGTTTGCAACATATTCCAATACAGCTCTGGCTTTACTTGTTGTAAATCAGGCTCAATCAACATATGTTGATTCATTTCTTGTTGAACACAAGAAATAGACTCAACGCCACCACCAATGATGACAGGGACCTGGTCCACAATCACGCGGTGGGCTGCCATAGCAATGGCCTGTAACCCAGAAGAACAAAATCGGTTCACCGTCACACCACCCACTGAAACAGGTAAACCCGCTTTGATGGCAATCTGTCTAGCAATATTAAGTCCTGTTGCCCCTTCAGGATTGGCGCAGCCAATAATGACATCTTCAATTTCTGCTGGATCAATTTTGGCCCTACTTACAGCCTGCGCAACTACATGCCCACCTAAAATAGCACCGTGGGTCATATTAAAACTTCCACGCCACGATTTTGTCAGTGCAGTTCTTGCTGTTGATACGATGACAGCGTCAGTCATAATACTCCCTCGTGTTTCTAAGATTCAATTAAGAACTTGTAATCGTTCTTGCTTGTAACAGATAATCTTGTAAAAGCTTGGCAGGCCGCCAAAATTCATCTTGTGTCAAATGATAAAATTGTTCTAATTTTTGAACTACCTGATATAAACCAATTTCATCCGCATATTTCAAAGGTCCTCCACGATATGGTGGAAATCCATAACCAGTCAGGTAAACAATATCAATATCTGAAGCACGCTGGGCAATCCCTTCCTCTAAGATACGGCAACCTTCATTAATCAGCGCATAGATACAAAATTCAATGATTTCTTGGTTAGAAATTATTCGGCTATGTATACCGTTGTCTACTCTAAACTGCATCAACATCGCTTCTATCTCAGGGTCAGGAATTGCTTGACGTTGCCCAGGTTCATATAAATACCAACCCTTCCCTGTCTTTTGACCAAATCTGCCAGCTTCACAAATCACATCAGTAAATTTTGAATACTTCAAATTGGGCTGCTCAATGAGACGTCTTTTACGAATAGCGTAACCGATATCATTGCCAGCTAAGTCACACATTCTAAATGGTCCCATGACCATCCCAAAACTCTCAAGAGCTTGATCTACTTGCCAAGGTGTAGCACCTTGCTCTAATAAAAATCCTGCCATACGGAGATACTTCTCAACCATCCGGTTACCAATAAACCCGTCACAAACACCACAAACAACAGGGGTTTTTTTAATCAATTGTGCTAATTTCATCACTGTCGCAATAACCTCTTTCGAGGTATGCTCACCTCGCACAATTTCTAATAACTGCATAACATTGGCCGGACTAAAAAAATGCATCCCTACAACATCCTGTGGCCGATTAGTAAAGCGCGCTATTTTGTTCATATCTAGGGTAGATGTATTACTTGCTAGTATTGCCCCTGTTTTCATGACCCTGTCTAACTCCCTAAAGACCGACTCTTTAACACGTAAATCCTCAAAAACAGCCTCTATGACTAAATCAACGTCTTTTAATTTCTCATAATCCAAGGTTGTTTCTATTAAGGCTAGTCGTTCTGCCAACTTTTGTGGCGAGAGCTTACCTTTTTTGACACTACTCTGATAATTCGCCGAAATCAAAGCGATGCCTTTATCTAATTTGGCTTGCTCGGTTTCTAAAATAATGACAGGTAATCCAAT
Organism: Betaproteobacteria bacterium; assembly: GCA_009927445.1. GTDB lineage: Bacteria > Pseudomonadota > Gammaproteobacteria > Burkholderiales > Burkholderiaceae > Polynucleobacter. The sequence continues at coordinate 325 of RFMZ01000165.1, read as the reverse complement.
ATTGATGAAGTTCATAGCAATACCACTACCCATCGTACCTGCACCAATAATGCCAACTTTTTGAATGGCTCTTATAGATGTATCTTTTGGAATATCTGCAATTTTAGTAGTGGCGCGCTGGGCAAAAAATGCATAACGCATCGCCCGAGATACGGGCGTATTCATAAGCTCCATAAAGTATTCGCGCTCTTTTATAAGACCCTGTTCAAATGGTAGAGTAATCGCAGCTGACATGGCATCTACTACTCTTAAGGCGGCAGGATAGGGAGCAGCAACAGTTTTTACCGTATTACGAGAAAACTGTAAGAACCCCTCGTGATTTGGG
>RFMZ01000210.1 GCA_009927445.1 Betaproteobacteria bacterium | reverse complement strand
TGGAGTAATCATGCCAGTAGTGACTTTGCCTGACGGCTCACAACGCGAATACCCAGCACCACTCACAATTGCGGCTGTGGCAAGCAGTATTGGGGCGGGCTTAGCTAAAGCAGCTTTAGCGGGAAAAGTGGATGATACGCTCGTTGATCTGAGTTATTTGATTGAGCGGGATATTCATCTAGCCATAGTGACTGAGAAGGACCCTGAGGCTCTAGAAGTAATCAGGCACTCCTGCGCGCATTTATTAGCGTATGCAGTTAAAGAGTTATATCCTCAAGCGCAGGTAACAATTGGGCCTGTTGTCGAAAATGGGTTTTATTACGACTTTGCATATACCAAGTCCTTTACACCAGAAGATTTGATTCTGATTGAAAAGAAGATGCATGAACTTGCCAAGTTAGATGAGCCGGTCGTACGTTCGGTCATGCCCAGAGAGTCTGCAATTACTTACTTTGAAGGACTTGGAGAGCACTATAAAGCCGAGCTGATTGCCAGCATTGCGCAGGGTGAAGAAGTTTCTTTATATGCTCAGGGACGGTTTACTGATTTATGTCGGGGACCACACATACCTTCTACTGGCAAATTAAAAGTATTTAAGTTAATGAAGTTAGCCGGTGCTTATTGGCGTGGTGATAGTAAAAATGCCATGTTACAGAGAATTTATGGTACAGCCTGGATAAAGAAAGAAGATCAAGAAGCGCATTTACATATGTTAGCCGAAGCGGAAAAGCGCGACCATCGTAAGTTAGGAAAGCAATTAGACCTGTTTCATTTTCAGGAAGAGGCGCCAGGACTCATATTTTGGCATCCGAAAGGTTGGAGTATTTGGCAGCAAGTTGAGCAGTACATGCGCAAAATCTACCAAGACCATGGTTATCAAGAAGTCAAGGCACCTCAGATCCTAGATCGTTCCTTATGGGAAAAGTCTGGTCATTGGGAAAACTACCAGGAGCATATGTTCACGACGGAGTCGGAGAATCGGACTTATGCCTTAAAGCCGATGAATTGTCCAGGTCATGTTTTGATTTTTAACTCGGGGTTGCATAGTTATCGTGATTTGCCACTGCGTTTTGGTGAGTTTGGGCAGTGCGTTCGGAATGAGCCCTCAGGTGCTCTGCACGGTTTGATGCGAGTTCGTGGCTTCACCCAGGATGATGGACATATCTTTTGTACTGAAAACCAGATACAAGCAGAGGTAACCGCATTTGACCGGGTAGTTAGATCGGTTTATCAGGATTTTGGTTTTACAGAAGTAATGGTAAAACTAGCCTTACGACCCGAAAAAAGGGTAGGATCCGACCTTGTTTGGGATAAGGCCGAAGAGGCTTTGCGTTCAGCTATGCTTTTGTCGGGTGAGCCTTGGGAGGAATTACCAGGTGAGGGGGCTTTTTATGGACCAAAGATTGAATATCATTTAAAAGACTCGATTGGGCGGTCCTGGCAGTGCGGTACGATTCAGGTAGATTTTTCGATGCCGACCCGTTTGGGGGCTGAATATGTCGCTGATGATAATACGCGCAAGGCGCCGGTAATGCTGCACCGTGCCATTGTGGGCTCTTTAGAGCGTTTTATCGGTATTTTGATAGAAAATCACGCTGGAGCTATGCCGCTATGGTTGGCCCCTAGCCAAGCTATCGTGATGAATATTTCTGAAAATTCTGCAGCATATGCGCAACAAGTTGTTCAAATCCTGAAAAAACAAGGATTTAGAGTGAGTGCGGATTTGCGTAATGAAAAAATAACGTATAAAATAAGAGACCATGCTTTACAAAAAATTCCTTATTTGGTGGTGGTTGGTGATAAGGAACGGGATAGTAACTTAGTTGCTGTTCGAGCCCGTGGCGGAGCTGATCTAGGTCCAATGTCTATTGAAGCTTTCGAGAAAAGACTCCAAGAAGAAATTTCTAAGAAGGTCTCTAGCTCTAGTCAGGGTTCGGCGGTTGTTGAATAAATAGATAAAGAGGTAGGGATATCGCTACAGACAAACTGCATCGTCTTAATCGGGAAATAAACGCCCCAGACGTTCGATTAATAGGTTCACAGGGACAGGCTTTAGGTGTATTTAAAATCATCGATGCCTTAAAATTAGCTGAAGAGCAAGAAACTGACTTAGTAGAAATAGCACCAACTGCTGAGCCGCCTGTATGTAAGTTGATGGATTATGGGAAATTTAAGTACCAAGAGGCAAAAAAAGCCCATGAGGCGAAGTTAAAGCAGAAGGTAATCCAGGTAAAGGAAGTCAAGTTTAGACCTGGTACCGATGATGGCGATTATGGCGTGAAGCTGAGAAATTTGATTCGATTTTTAGAAGAGGGCGATAAAACAAAGATTACTTTGCGCTTTCGGGGACGAGAAATGGCTCACCAAGAAATTGGTGTGCGGATGTTGGAACGATTGAAGGCTGATTTAGAGCCATTTGGACAAGTAGAGCAGTTCCCCAAAATGGAGGGACGGCAGATGGTGATGGTGTTATCACCTTCTAAAAAGAAGTAGTAGGTAGTTAAGAGCTTTAGCTCATATAAGTGTGGCTGGGTTTTAAAAGTGTGATTTTCAAAAATCACCACCTGAGCAACACCAATTAGTGAAAAGGGAGCAGTGATGCCCAAAATGAAGAGTAAAAGCGGTGCAGCCAAGCGCTTTAAGGTTCGTGGTAGCGGATCTATTAAGCGTGGACAGGCATTTAAGCGCCATATCCTAACCAAAAAGACAACTAAGAGTAAGCGGCAATTGCGCGGAGCTACAGAGGTTCATGCCTCTGATGTGAAGTCAGTGCGCGCCATGTTGCCTTACGCTTAATGATCGAATAGGAGAATCTTATGCCAAGAGTTAAACGCGGCGTCACAGCACGTGCCCGCCACCAAAAAGTTACCGACGCAGCCAAGGGTTACCGAGGTCGTCGAAGTAATGTATTTAGGATTGCTAAAGAAGCGGTTATGCGAGCTGGGCAGTACGCCTATCGCGACCGTCGCAATAAAAAACGCGTCTTTAGAGCTTTGTGGATTGCTCGAATTAATGCGGCTGCCCGTGAACATGAGGTCAGTTACAGCGTGTTCATGAATGGTCTGAAGAGAGCGGAAATCGATTTAGATCGTAAAGTCTTATCTGATATGGCTATCCACGATAAGCCTGCCTTCGCTGCTTTAGTTGCGAAGATTAAATCGATGACAGCAGCTTAAAGCTTTCTTCCATGGTAGATCTCGACCAACTTGTCGAGCATGCAAAGCAGGATTTCGCGCAAGCGAAAGATCCTGCTGCCCTTGAGGATGTAAAAGCAAAATATTTCGGGAAATCGGGTATTTTGACGGAGATGCTCAAAGGCTTAGGCAAGCTTGACCCTGAGTTACGTAAAACTGAGGGTGCTCGTATCAACCATGCGAAGACGGCGATTGAGCATGCGTTGCAAGAACAGCGTCAGCTGTTCAGTGAGCAACTCTTACAAACACGGTTGTCGGCTGAATCGATTGATGTGTCATTGCCAGGGCGGGGTGTGGGCTCTGGTAGCTTGCATCCGGTTATGCGGACTTGGGAGCGGGTTGAAGAGATATTTCATTCGCTTGGTTTTGATGTGGCTCAGGGCCCTGAAATCGAAAATGATTGGTTTAACTTTACAGCACTCAATAGTCCCGAAAATCATCCAGCGCGGTCGATGCAAGATACTTTTTATGTCGATGGTAAAGACGCAACGGGTAAGCAATTACTTTTACGCACGCACACCAGTCCAATGCAAATCCGTTATGCAAGTCATGCGGTCGCGCAACATTTAAAAGAGCATGGCGATTTAACCTCTTTGGAGGATATTCGGGTCATTGCACCAGGGCGAACTTATCGGTTGATAGTGATGCGACGCACTCGCCGATGTTTCATCAGGTGGAAGGATTATGGATTGGTCGAGATGTTTCTTTTGCTGCGTTAAAGGGCATTTATACGAGTTTTTTAAGAGCTTTTTTTGAGAATAATGCTTTGCAGTTTCGGTTTCGGCCTTCTTATTTTCCTTTTACAGAACCATCCGCTGAAATCGATCTAGCATTTCCATCTGGCAAATTAGCTGGGCGTTGGCTAGAGATTTCTGGGTCCGGTCAGGTGCATCCGCAGGTCATACGAAATATGGGCTTAGATCCAGAGGAGTTTATTGGTTTTGCTTTTGGATCAGGTCTTGAGCGATTAACGATGTTGCGTTATGGGATTGATGATTTACGGTTGTTTTTTGAGAACGATACGCGTTTTTTAGCGCAGTTCTCTGCTTAGAAAGATTCGAGTACAGTCATGCAATTTTCTGAATCCTGGTTAAGGCAATTTGTAGATCCAGCGTTATCTACACAGGAGTTGTCACACGTCTTAACGATGTCGGGCCTCGAGGTAGAAGAAACGAAAACCCTTGCGCCGCCATTTAAGCAGGTTGTTGTCGCACAAATTTTAGAAGCCACACAGCATCCAGATGCTGACCGTTTAAAAGTTTGTCAAGTGTCGGTTGGAGAGTCTGCTGAACCGTTGCAAATTGTTTGTGGCGCTCCAAATGCACGCGTGGGTATTAAAATTCCTTGCGCCTTAGTTGGCGCAGAACTACCAGCTGCGTCTGCGCAGGATAAGCCGTTTCTGATTCGGGTTGGCAAGTTACGTGGTGTACAGAGTTATGGAATGCTTTGCTCCGGTAAAGAGCTTGGCTTAGGTGATGATCACGCGGGTATTTTAGAGTTGCCCCAGGACGCGCCTCTAGGGGCCGATATCCGAGAGTATTTGGGATTAGATGATACGATTTTTACGATTAAATTAACACCAAACAAGGCTGATTGTTTGTCTGTTGCCGGTATTGCAAGAGAAGTTGCTGCTTTGACTAATTCTTCGTTGAAGGTTCATCAAACGACAATTCATGCAGTATCAATTGATCGACGCATCACCGTAAAGATTGAGGATCCGAATTTGTGTGGAAGATTTGCGGGTCGAGTGATTACGCAAGTTAATGCCAAAGCAATAACCCCTGCATGGATGGTTCAACGTTTAGCTAGTGCAGGTCAACGAAGTATTTCAGCACTAGTTGATATTTCTAACTATGTGATGTTAGAGATGGGTCAGCCAACCCATATTTTTGATTTAGAAAAAATATCAGGCGACTTAACAGTTCGCTGGGCTAAAGATGGTGAGTCTGTTCGATTATTAAATGGTCAAGACCTGACTATTGAGACTAAAGGTCTTCCTCTGGGCGTGATTAGTGATCAGCGCGGTATTGAGAGTATTGCTGGCATCATGGGCGGTGATTACACCGCAGTAACTTTAGAGACGCAGGATATTTATGTTGAGTCAGCTTTTTGGTGGCCAAGTGCTATTCAGGGTAGAGCTCGGGCGCTCAACTTTTCAACGGACGCAGCTTATCGATTTGAGCGCGGAGTAGATCCTAGTCATGTAGTAACTAACTTACATTATGTAACGGAATTGATTCTACAAATTTGTGGGGGGCAACTTGGTCCAGTGGACGATCAAGTTATTCACTTACCCCAGCTTGCTCAGGTGCCATTGCGAGTTGCTCGCGTAGAAAAAATTATTGGCCTAGAGATTACTGGAAATCAAATTGCTAACTATTTTGATCGTCTCGGGTTTACATATACAAGGTCGCAGTCTGGAACTCCAAGTGAGTCTTTTGCAGTACAAGCCCCTGCGCATCGTTTTGACATAGCCATTGAAGAAGATTTGATTGAAGAAATTGCGCGTCTATATGGGTTTGAAAATATTCCAGAGATTGCGCCTAGTAGCTTATTAAAAGTACGCCCCACTTTTGAAAAAAGACGATCTATGCATGCGCTTCGTCATCGCTGCGCTTCGCAAGATTACCAAGAAGTGGTTAACTACGGGTTTATTGATGTACAAACTGAGCGAACGATTGCTGGCAATACAAATCCTATTGAGGTATTAAATCCCTTAGCAGAGCAGTTTGCTGTGATGCGCAGCTCAATTGTCGGAAGTCTATTGAATAATTTGCAAACGAATGTTAGTCGAGGTGCAACTCGCGTTCGCATCTTTGAGATTGGACGCGTTTTTAAGCGGGATTTAACCATTGTTGACTCTGATACTGAGACAGCCGGTTTTTTACAAGATTTACGATTGGGTGGATTAGCTTATGGGCAGGTAGTTAGTGATCAATGGGCGCAGACGAATCGATGGACTGACTTTTTTGATGTCAAGGGAGATCTTGAGCGGATTATTGCTCCTCTGCAGTTAACTACTTCGCGCTGTTCTGATCATCCGGCTATGCATCCTGGCAGAGGGGCCGTCTTATCAGTTGCTAGTGTGAACGGGACGTGTCAAGAAGTTGGATTTGTTGGAGAATTGCATCCGAGGTTGTTGCAGGATTTGGGACTGCCACGCGCACCAATTGTATTTGAATTATCTTGGAGTTTGATTGAGCAACTAGAGCTACCAAAGTTATCTGAGATCAGTAAATATCCCTTGGTTGAGCGTGATATTGCTATAGTTGTAAATGCAAGCATACCAGCACAGGATATCCTCAACGCCTTACGTTTAGCAAGTCCTAGTTTGGTGAAGCGCATTCATTTATTTGATGAATTTAAACCGACGGTTGAGCGGCCAAGCGGCATGGCTTTAGAGGAAAAAAGTTTAGCTTTTCGTCTAGTTTTTGAGGATTTACAACAAACATTACAAGATCAGCAAGTAGAATCAACGATAAGTAGCATTTTAGAGCAAGTTCTGGTTCAATTTTCGGCCAGACTGAGATAGTATAGAAGCAATAACAAGAAAATTGAACGAGATATATTATGCAAAATTCATCAATTACAATCACTAAAATCGAATTAGCCGAAGCTATTTTTGACCAAGTTGGTTTGAATAAGCGTGAAGCAAAAGAGATGATTGATTCTTTTTTTGAGAATATTGCAAATCATTTGGAGCGTGGTGTAGATGTCAAAATTTCTGGTTTTGGTAATTTTCAATTACGAAATAAATCTGCTCGGCCTGGTCGAAATCCAAAAACTGGTGAGTCTATTCCAATTAGTGCGCGGCGCGTCGTGACATTTCATGCAAGCCAAAAACTAAAGGATGCAATCGATTCTCATGAATCTACCCAGTGAATTATCCCCTGTAGAGGCCAAGTCAGTCTTACGGGTTAATTTGCCTCCGATTCCAGCTAAAAGGTACTTTACCATTGGTGAGGTTGGGGATTTATGTGCCGTAAAGCCCCATGTGCTGCGCTATTGGGAGCAAGAGTTTAATCAATTAAAGCCTCAAAAAAGGCGTGGAAATAGGCGTTATTATCAGCACCATGAAGTGGTGTTAATTCGACGTATACGGGATTTGTTGTATAACGACGGTTTTACGATTCATGGAGCTAAGAACCGTTTGGAGGAGTTGGATAGTCAATGGCAGATCCGGTCTGAGTTAGAGGCATTACTTTCCCTTTTAACAGTCCCTGTTAAGCAGTCTCCACAATCAAACTGATACAATGATCACTTGTCGGGGCGTAGCGCAGCCTGGTAGCGTACTTGCATGGGGTGCAAGGGGTCGTGTGTTCGAATCACACCGTCCCGACCAA
>RFMZ01000139.1 GCA_009927445.1 Betaproteobacteria bacterium | reverse complement strand
AATAGAAAAATGCAATAGAAAAATATTTGTTATTTACATCATTTGAAATAAAGGGATTGATATGGCTTGGACAAGAGACGAGATGGCAGTTAGGGCAGCCCAAGAATTAGAAGACGGTTTTTATGTCAACCTAGGTATTGGCTTACCGACCATGGTGGCGAACCACGTTCCGGCGGGGATGGAAGTATGGTTGCAGTCGGAGAATGGTCTGATGGGAATTGGGCAATTTCCGACGGAGAGTGAGATTGATGCTGACATGATTAATGCGGGTAAGCAAACGGTCACGACTTTACCTGGATCATCGATTTTTTCCTCAGCTGATTCTTTTGGGATGATTCGTGGTGGAAAAATTAATTTAGCGATCCTAGGCGCCATGCAAGTCAGTCAGATGGGTGACTTAGCGAATTATATGATTCCAGGCAAGATGGTGAAGGGCATGGGGGAGCGATGGACTTAGTTGCGGGTGTAAAACGAGTCATTGTTTTAATGGATCATGTTGCCAAGAAAAAAGATGGCTCGATAGATTTAAAGATTCTCAAGGAGTGTTCTTTGCCACTCACAGGAGTGCGCGTTGTTAATCGCATCATTACTGATCTTGGGGTACTAGACGTTACTGAGCACGGTTTAAAGTTAGTTGAGTTAGCACCTGGTGTTACTGCGCAGGACGTCATCACAAATACTGGGGCGCCAATTGAGATTGCTATTTGAGCCAAATTGACCCCAGGGGGGTAATAGCTCCCAAGGTACTAGACCACCACCATGGCGGGGTCTTATCCTCTTTGCACGAACATAAGCACGGCGATTCGCTGCATGCGCACTTCAAAGACCGAACCAGTCAAACTGTCCTCACCGTTGCTTTAGTCCTCACGTTATCTTTTGCTTTAGTAGAAGTACTTGCTGGCTTTTATGCGAACTCCTTAGCGCTGATTTCAGATGCCGGTCATATGGTGACTGACGCCGCTGGATTATTTTTAGCGGTTCTCGCGCAAGTGATTTCTAAAAGACCACCGTCTGCCAAGCTTTCCTTTGGCTTTGGCCGGGCTGAGGCTTTGGCGGCATTTGTCAATGGTATTGGGATGGTTGTTTTAATTGCTTGGATCAGTTTTGAAGCAATCTCTCGACTAATTACGCCCCATGATGTCCGCGGTGAAACAGTCACAATCGTTGCCTTGCTTGGTTTAGCTTTAAACATCTTCGTGGCTTGGATGTTGTCACGTCAGAACCATAGTATGAACACGCGAGCAGCTTTATTGCATGTTCTGGGTGATTTATTAGGTTCCTTAGCCGCAGTGATTGCGGGAGTCGTTATTTATTGGACTGGATGGATGCAGATTGACCCGCTACTGTCATTACTTGTTTGTCTGATTTTAATCCGCTCGACAGTTTCGATCTTAAAAGAGTCTTACCATTTTTTAATGAAGGGTGTACCCCACCACATTGACTATATTAAGGTCGGTCAGGACTTACGGGCTATTCCTGGAGTATTAGGTATTCATGACTTACACATTTGGGAGATGAGTCCTGGTTTTCCCGCTTTAATTGGTCACGTTGAAGTGAGCGATTTAATGACCTGGCCGCAAACCATAGCGACTATTCGGCAAATTTTATTAGAACGACATGCTATTGATCATGTTACCTTACAGCCTGAGCTACCGATTCAATCATTCAAGTAATCGGCGTCTTAATTTTTTCGTATTTTTAACACTTTCAATGGGGTAATCGTTGTGGTTAAACAATCGTTCTTGCAAAAAATTCAAACCTGGATACTGACCTTTTGGCGCGCCAGGCAGGCGAGTAGTGACTTGGTAGTCCAAGAGCAGGAGGCGCGCTCAAGTCAGGTAATAGTGTTGCCGAATCAGGCTAACCTACAAAGTCCCCAATTGAGTCAAGAATCAGATCAGGGTGTTTTAGAGTTTGTACAATGCGCCAGTTTCGCAGGCTTACACCGAATGGCTTACCGGTCATGGGGTGATCCGACTAATCCAAAAGTGCTTTTATGTGTACATGGATTAACGCGTAGGGGATCAGATTTCGATGTTTTAGCAAAGTTCATGTCTAAGGATTTTCGGGTCGTATGTCCTGACGTTGTAGGGCGGGGTGATTCCGATTATTTATCGAATCCGATGTTGTATGGTGTGCCGCAATATGTCAGTGATATGGTGACTTTGATTGCACGTTTAAATCCTGGCGAATTACACTGGTTTGGCACCTCGATGGGTGGCTTAATTGGGATGGTTTTGGCGGGCTTAAAAAATCAACCCATTGAGCGCTTGCTGTTAAATGATGTTGGGCCTCGCATTGAAGTATCTTTCCTTGGACGCTTATTGACTTATTTGGGTAAGCCAGTCGACTTTGCTACACAGGAAGAGGCGATTACTTATGCTAATAGCCTAACAGTGACTTTTGGCAAGCATAGCCAAGAGCAGTTAAGAGCATTAAATAGCCCACAGGTGATTTGCAAAGATGGCCGTTGGGTCATGCATTATGATCCACAAATAGCCATTCCTTTTGCTGCGCAAAATCCACTGACAATTACTGCAGGCGAACAGGCATTATGGCAAAGTTTTGAGCAGATTCGGATTAAAACTCTGGTTGTTCGTGGGGTTGAATCGGATTTATTGTCGGCCAGTACCGTGACGCAGATGTGTGAGCGAAACTCGTATGTATCCAGTATTGAGGTACCTGAGGCGGGTCATGCACCGGCATTTATATTGCCTAGTCAAATGCAAATTGCGCAAGAGTTTTTTAGAGCTTTCTAAAGGGTTTACAAAAAAGATTTGTTTTGGGTATGATTCGTTAGATGGCAAAACAACCCCTTCCAACCGAGGCAAACAGTTCCTCGGCAGCATTGCAAATTGATCCAGACAATTGGTTTGGGGAGTCTACGCCAGAGCACTTAAGTGGCATGCTAGGGATCGCTCAAATGCTTGAGTTAGATGAAGTTACTCAGATTGCGATTCGTCATTTAGATCTAGAAGAGAGTTCTAGCAAATTAACGAATCGTTTAGGCGCTGAAGCTACGCAGTTGATATTAGGATTTAAGGCTCTCGAATTAACCAGAGAGAAGGCTGCGCATGGGCAGGTAGAGTCGATTCGTAAGATGCTATTGGCTTTCTCACAAGATTTGCGGGTAGTTTTTATTTATTTAGCTTCTCGCCTACAAACATTGCGATGGGTTACCAAAAAAGAAATTGTTCCAGAAACTGCCTGGGCGCAAGAGATTTTAGAGATAGACGCGGCCCTAGCCAATCGTTTAGGTATTTGGCAGATGAAGTGGGAGTTAGAAGATTTAGCTTTTCGGATTGTTAATGCTGCAGAATATCAAGAGATTGCAAGCTTATTAGATAACAAGCGGAGCCAGAGACAGTCATTCATTACTGAGATGGTGAGTATTTTGGAGGCCCAGTTAGTTGCCTCTGGGGTTCTTGGAAGTGTCTATGGCAGGCCCAAGCATATTTACAGCATTTGGCGCAAGATGGCGGGTAAATCTTTAAGTTTTGCTAACTTATATGATGTCAGTGCTTTACGTGTTTTGGTAGCTGATGTGAAAGATTGTTATGCTGTTTTAGGCCTTGTGCATCATATTTGGCGGCCCGTTCCGCGCGAGTTTGACGATTATATTGCTAGGCCCAAGCCGAACGGATATCAGTCATTACACACGGTTGTAATGAACGCCGAAGATATACCTTTAGAGATTCAGATTCGGACCCAAGAGATGCATCAGCAAGCCGAATATGGAGTGGCGGCGCATTGGCGTTATAAAGAAGCGGCGCCAAGTACCGCTTCGAGTGCGGCTAAGCAATATGAAGAGCGCATTGCCTGGGCTAGGCAGTTGATCGCTTGGAAGGAAGATGCTTGGGAGCAATTAAAGAGTCAAAAAATTGATGAGCAAGTCTATGTGATGACGCCGCTAGGCCGGGTAGTTGCCTTAGAAAAGGATTCCACGCCACTGGATTTTGCTTACGCGGTACATACGAATTTAGGACATCGCTGTCGGGGAGCGCGCGTGGATGGTGCGATGGTTACGCTAGACACGCGCCTACAAAATGGTCAGACTGTTGAGGTGATTGCGGTTAAAGAGGGGGGGCCATCAAGAGACTGGCTAATGCCTGAGAAATCCTATTTAGTTTCACACCGCGCGCGCTCAAAAGTCAGGGCTTGGTTTAATGCGCAGGATGCAGAATTAGAGCCAATTAAAGAACTTAGGCCAATAAAAGAGGATATCAAAGAAGATATACCAGAGCCCGCTTTTTTACTCAAGCCAAGCAAACGAAAGACAGATGCGGGGGATATTTTGGTGGTGGGGGTCGATTCCTTAATGACACAACTCTCCAAATGTTGTCGACCGGTACCTCCCGATGAGATTAGTGGATTTATTACTCGTGGCAGGGGGGTATCGATTCATCGGCGGGACTGCTCAACGCTCAAGCAGTTAGCACAGCGAGCCGGTGAGCGCATTATTCGCACGAACTGGGGGCAGTCAAGTGACTCCAAGGCATTATTTTCCGCAGAAATTCAACTAGAAGCACTCGATAGGCAGGGGTTATTGCGTGACATATCAGAAGTTTTTGCAAAGTTAAAGATCAACGTGATTGGCGTTAAAACGCTTAGCTCAAGAGGGCTTGCGAGTATGCAGTTCTCGATTGAGGTACCGCATATTTCCCAAATTAAATTAGCTTTGACGGCATTGGAGGATGTAAAAGGGGTGACAGGGGCACGTCGCAAGTGATAGAATATCGAACTTAGGCTCGTAGCTCAGTTGGTTAGAGCACTACCTTGACATGGTAGGGGTCGTTGGTTCGAATCCAATCGAGCCTACCAACGAATAGAATTGATGTTGTTCAGAAGTAAGCATGAGGTATGCGGTAAGAAGTTAGTAAAGATTCAGTAAAAAGTAAGAAAATTTGGATGGATTTCAAAGGAATCCACCCTGTATGAATCAGTCAAGTGAGTTGCTGTAATTGTTTTTAAGTTTTAATCAGATGCATCAAAAGAAGATGCAGAAAAGCCAAAACAATTTCTTGATTGAATGAACCCATTAAACAGCGCCAAGAACTAAAAGTGAGCAATTCGCGAACTGGTAGTGCGTGCGTACTTTTTGTAGTGTAGTCTTG
>RFMZ01000110.1 GCA_009927445.1 Betaproteobacteria bacterium | reverse complement strand
CCTGATCAGGATCTAATTGACCATTCTCCACAATCTCTTCAACCTCAACCACGGTTAACTTTGCCGCCATCGCTACCATTGGATTAAAGTTTCTGGCTGTCAAGCGATACACTAAATTACCAGAACGGTCCGCCTTCCAAGCCTTTACTAAGCCTAAGTCCGGAGTCAAAGTCTGCTCAAGCAAATAGGTCTGCCCATCAAATATCTTCGTCTCTTTACCCTGTTCAATCAGGGTACCAACACCTGTCTTGGTGTAAAACGCTGGAATACCGCACCCCCCAGAACGCAACTTCTCAGCCAAAGTTCCTTGAGGCGTAAGTTCAACCTCTATTTCTTTGGCAATGAACTGCCGCTCAAACTCAGCATTGCCGCCAATATAAGAACAAATCACTTTTTTAAGTTGCTTGTTCTCTAAAATAATCCCCAATCCCCAACCGTCAATGCCACAGTTATTCGATACAACTGTCAAATTTTTCGCGCCGTGGTCTTTAACCCCCTGAATCAAGGCCTCCGGAATACCACACAAACCAAAACCACCAACACCAATCATGACATGGTCTTTTAAAACACCCGCTAATGCCTCTTTGGCGGAACCAAAAACTTTATTCATTTTTTCCCCTTAATTTGCTCTGTGTTCATTCACCGCTATTTTCTCAACCTCTAGTTTAACAATTCATCCCTATTGAACCAAAAAACCATCATCAGCAACTAAAATGGAGCCATTCATAAAGCTAGACTGATCACTAGCTAGTAACATCAGTAGCCCCTCCAAATCTTGCGTCTGACCAACTCGCTTACGAGGAAGTTTTTGTATTAATTTCTGACCAGCTTCAGTCTGCCAGTGCGCAGCAGTCATCTCTGTCTCAATATATCCAGGACAAATTGCATTGACATTAATGCCATATCGCCCCCATTCAAGTGCCATCGCCTTGGTCATTTGCACAACCGCGGCCTTACTCATGCAATACACCGAAATTTGCGCAATTGCTTTTAACCCAGTAATCGAGGCTACTTGAATAAT